>NZ_LR743509.1:3331944-3648333 GCF_902712875.1 Hyphomicrobium sp. ghe19
GACCAGCGCAACGCACGCGAGGATCGCGATGACGTCGATTGCTTCGAAATAGTCGGTGAAAAATGTCATGTGAGATTCGCCGCGTTTGCCCATTGATAATTGCATTTACTGCGCATGTCCGATCGTCCGCAAGGCGCGATGATACAGTCATCCACCATCGTGGGGCGATTGATCAAACTGTGCCACGCACGAAGAAGTGCGCGGCCGCGGGGAGCTTTTTGACGTCATCCATCGGAAGGCCGAGATTCGTGGATATAACGTCGGGCGGGTTCGAGCTAATCCACGCGGACAGGTCATTGGCCTGATAGCGACCATTGTTAAATCCGACGAGGACCCTCAATAGGCCGCCTCCGGTATTCTTGATGTAATGGCCCGTCCCCATCGGGGCGTACCCGACATCGCCTTGCTCGAACTCGTTCAAGACGACGCTTCCTTCGGCGAGGAACACCGCCATCTCTGCCGATCCTTCAAGATAGTACTGCCATTCATCGGCGCCCGGATGCCAGTGGAGGTCTCGCATGCCGCCCGGTTCGATTTCGAGGACGGAGCCTGCCATCGTCGCGGAGATCGGGAACTCATCGACTGTCACCGTGCGCTGCGTGCCGCCACCCGGAGAACGCCGCGGCTGCTGCGCCATGAGTGGATAGCGGTGCATGCTCAATAGCGCCGGATCATGACGAGGGGCTGCATATGGAGAGACATCGTTTGGTATCGGGCCGGGTCCTGCAAAATAGACTTCGCCTTTCGGAAGCTTGGCGACGACGTCGGCGCCGACACCGAGGGTCTGGGCGGCGATCGCAGCTGGGGTTCGCGACAACCAGTCGGTTATGCTGAATGTGTGATCTTCGGAGAAATACCCGTTATCGAAGATAAGAATGAAATGGCACTCGCCTGGGCCGAGACATTGAATCGAATGACCGTACCCACGCGGGAAATACCAAACGTCGCCCGGATTGAACGTGTCGATGTATGATGAGCCATCCGGATGCAAGCACGTCGTGCGGACGCTGCCTTTGACGACAAAGCCCCATTCGGCTGCATTGGCGTGCCAATGCAATTCCCGCATACCGCCCGGGGCGAGCCGCATCGAGACTCCCGCAATTCCCTGGCTGACAGGGAATTGCTTTGCGGATGCTTCGCGCGTGCTTCCGCCCGGCTTGACGTGGGTCGCCGGTTCTTTTTCCAAGCGATAGCGGTATACGTTTTTTGGGGTGTCCACGTCCCTTCCTCCGCGCTGTCAAAGGTCCAGCGTCTAGAGACACCGCGTCGGGTTAGTGGATGCTTTAGTTTCGTTGATAAAGTCGAAGCTTCAAGCGATTGCGTGTACCTCGGCCAGCGGTGCAAACCGCTAGCTGGACTCGTCGGCGCTTTGAAGGGCCAACAACCGGCGAATATAGTCTTCGACGGCCTCCGGTTCGTAGGGCTTTGCAAGATGGGGCCCTTCTTCGCAGAGCTTGCCCGCCGCCTTCGCAGCTGTCTTCGGGGAGCCTGCCAAAACTATTTTTGTCTGCGGGCGGTTTTTTCGCGTCCATTGGGAAAGTGCAAACGCGTCGAGGGCTCCTGCCACCTCGGCGTCGCTGAAAAGGACATCGATTGTGGTGTGGTGCTGCAGAACGACGAGAGCCTCGTCGCTGCTCGCTGCCTCAATAACTCGGTATCCGCAATCGCGCAGGTAAGCCGCGATCGGCATCCGAATGAGCACAGCATCCTCAACGACTAATACCGTTGCGGAGATGGGTTTTTTGGCGTCAGGTTTCACGTGGTTTTAACGACCGCGCGAACCACCGTGTTCCGCTTGAGGAAGCAATTGTCGCACCCGGCGCAGCAGTTCATTGACGCGGACCGGCTTCGTGAACCCGCCGTCGAATTCCATGAAGTTCTCGGAATAGAATTCGGCAGAGACGAGCACGATTTTAATGTGAGGGAACTTGGTGCGTATCCAACGGCCCAGAGCCACGCCGTCTATGTTACCCGGCATGCGTATGTCCGTCACCACAAGCCCAATATCATCGCGGCTCGTCAATACGGTCATCGCTTCGTGGCTGTCGGTCGCTTCGACAACTGCGTATCCAGCCTCGCGCAATTCCTCTGCCAGATGCAGCCGGATGAGGATCTCATCCTCCACAACGAGTATCGAACGCTGTGCCAGGCCCTCCCCCTTTCCTACAGGCGCCAGTTCGATTGCCGTTCTCCTTCGCGCGTGACGCTAAATAGCGTGAGGCCAAATCAGTTCCAGGGAATGGTATGTGGCATAGATTAAACCCCGACTATCCGAAGGTCGCAAGGTTGTTGCTCGTACCGTGGGTCGTCAAATTACAGCGACCGGTACGAAGGCAACCGGCCACTGGATCTTTTTGCGTTCAATGCCACCGAGCAAATATCACCGACCATTCTCGTCCTTGATCAATGCGTTGGGGCGTTCCATCGGGACAGCACGGCATCCTTATGACGGAGGACGATATAACGGTCCGGAAATTCAACCGTTGCCGCATGATACGCGGCATAGCCAATGCTGCCGCTGACCGTCGCCGCTAGCACAAGCTCGACGGTCGCTTTTGCCGGATCCCACAACTCGACCCGATAAGGAAGGTCTCGCAAACCGGACGTGCCCGGGGATGAACTTATACGCCCGTCCGGTCCGTCATCCGGGCCACCGGCGGCCGAAAGACGATAGCAGGCTTGTTTCCCCATCATCAGAGGTCGTCCGGGACAATGAGCGGTGGGGAGATCATGAGATTTAACCGGTACTTACTGTATATTCGTGTCTAGCTTGACGCAGCAAAAAGAATTCCCGGCCAGCTCGAGCCTATGGTATATTCCAAAGCTGGAAATCTGTTCAAGACATCCCCGCCGCATATCGAAGTAGTAATAGTCCCGATGTCGTCGCCCGATATTGCCAGACTTCATCAATTTGACCAAGGCCGGCAATTCGAATTGCTGGTTAAGACGCTTAGCGATTATGCGATTTACATGGTCGATCCGGATGGCTTCATCGCCACCTGGAACACCGGTGCCCGCCTGATCAAGGGCTACCAAGAGTCAGAAATCATCGGGCAGCACTTCTCGCGCTTCTTTTCCGACGCCGATCAGCGGCAGGGTCTTCCGCAGAAGATCCTCTCTATCGCGCGCGACGCCGGGCGCTACGAGGCAGAGGGATGGCGCGTCCGCAAGGACGGAAGCCGGTTCTGGGCCCTTTCCGTCATTCAAGCGATCAGGGACGAGGCGGGAACGCTTCTCGGCTTTGGCAAAGTAACTCGCGATATCACCGACAAGTACGAGAGCAACAAAGCTCTCATGGAGAGCGAACAGCGCTTCCATCTGCTCGTTGATAGCGTCGTCGATTACGCGATCTACATGCTGGATCCGAGCGGGGTAATTACCAATTGGAATGCAGGCGCCGCTCGCATCAAGGGCTTCCCCGCCAAAGAGGTCGTGGGCACCCACTTCAGCAGGTTTTACACGAAAGAGGATCGCGCGCGCGGTCTGCCGGCAATCGCGCTTGAGACCGCCCGGTCCGAAGGCAAGTTCGAAACCGAAGGCTGGCGCCTGCGCAAAGACGGCGGCCGCTTCTGGGCTTCGGTCGTCATCGAACCCATTCGCAACGAAGCAGGCGATCTCGTCGGATTTGCCAAAATCACGCGTGACATCACGGAGCGTCGAAGCGCGCAAGAAGCGCTACGCGAGAGCGAGCGGCAGTTTCGCATGCTCGTCTCGGCCGTCATCGATTACGCCCTTTTCATGCTCGACCCGAACGGCGTCATCGTGAGTTGGAATGCGGGTGCCGAAAAGATCAAGGGCTACAGCCCCAAGGAAATTATCGGAAGTCACTTCTCCCGATTTTATACCGAGGAAGATCGATTAGCGGGCGGTCCAGCCCGCGCGATCCATACGGCCGCCCACGAGGGCCGGTTCGAGGGCGAAGGCTGGCGCGTTCGCAAAGACGGCACGAGGTTCTGGGCGAACGTTGTTCTCGATGCCATTCGCGACGAAACTGGCCATCTTATCGGGTTCGCCAAGATCACGCGCGACATCACCGAACGCCGCGATGCGCAAATCGCCCTCCAACGCGCGCAAGAGCAACTGGCTCATGCGCAGAAGATGGAAGCGTTAGGACAGTTGACGGGCGGCATCGCGCACGACTTCAACAATCTGCTGATGATCGTCGGCGGGCAAGCACGCATCCTCAAGTCGAAAGTGACAGAGCCCCGGGGCACCAAGGCGATCGAGAGCATTGAGGCGACCGTCCAACGCGGCGCCTCCCTCACGCGACAGTTGCTCGGCTTTTCGCGTATGCAGCGGCTGGAGCCTCAGCCCGTTTCGCTCTCGGAGCGGCTGCCCGGGCTACAGTCCATGCTCGCCACCTCGCTGCCTGCCAATACGCGTCTCAACGGTGCGGTGCTGCCCGACACTTGGATGGTCATGGCAGACCCGAACGAGCTTGAGCTCGCACTCATGAACCTTGTGCTGAATGCGCGAGATGCGCTGCCTCTGGGCGGCTGCATCACGATTTCGGCTGATAACGTCACGCTCCCGGCGGACGGGAGTTCGGAAGAACCGAAAAGGGAATTCATTGCCCTCAGCGTTTCCGATACGGGCGCGGGCATCCCCAAAGACGTTATCAACAAAGTGTTCGATCCATTTTTCACGACCAAGGCGACCGGCAAGGGGACGGGTCTCGGCCTCTCGCAGGTTTACGGCTTCGCGCACCAATCCGGCGGTACGGTCTCGATCGACAGCGAGGTTGGCGCCGGAACGCGAGTGACGATGTTCCTGCCGCGCGCGTTCCCGGAAGCTCGGAAAGCTGAGGCCGCAAAGGACCAGCCCGGCCCGCGCGGAAAGGCCCGTATTCTCGTCATTGAAGACAATCCCGACGTTACCGAGGTTACGGCCGCGCTCATCATGCAACTCGGTCACACGGTTCAGCTGGCCAGCAATACAAACGACGCGTTGCGCATTCTCGAGCAAGAAGCATTCGATCTTGTTTTCAGCGACATCATGATGCCCGGTGCCATGGATGGATTGGAATTCGCAGAATTCATCCGCCGGACTTGGCCGGGCCTTCCCGTCATACTCGCAAGCGGCTCCAACAAGCGCGTGGAACAGGCGCAGGGCCAGTTCGTCACCTTGCAAAAGCCGTATCAGATCTCGGAACTCGATCGGGCGATCCAGAACTTGTTACAGGCGCGTAGCAAGCAGTTGCAGAATTGGAATTTGGTCGACCTCCAAGACGCCAAGCGGCTCCGCGCCGCGAAGACGGACAAATCATAAATGAACTCGCCTTCGGCACTCTCTTCCGAGATGGCCCGGGGCGGAGCGAGCGAGAGCTGAACAGTTTGGCGCGTATTCTGATCGTCGAGGACGAGGCTCTGATTGCAGAGCTTCTCGGGATGTATGTCGAAGAGCTGGGGCACGAGGTCGTCGGACCTGCGGCGACCGTCGAGCATGCGCTCTCGCTGTTGAATGACGGCCGCCCGGATTGCGCAATTCTGGACTGCGCGCTCGGACCGCAGGAGAGTACGCCGGTTGCGGAAGTACTCGCGAAAGCGGCCGTTCCTTTCGCATTCGCGACGGGGCGCGGCGCCGACTCCTTGCCGAAGGACTTCAAGCAACGTCCGATGATCACCAAGCCCTACATCTTCGAAGATGTAGAGCGCGTGTTGGCGGCTATGGTTTCCTAACCGGCATTTGACGACCGGGATTTCATAGGGGGAAGGAAAGCGCGGCGCTGGTGCCATGCGTCCCGGCTGTGAATCGCAGCTCTCCGCCAAGGTTCGTTGCCATCGAGGCGATAACTTTCGAACCCAGCCCCGTGCCGCTCGGCGTCTGCGCATTCAGCCCGACGCCATCGTCTTCGACGGCGAGCGAGCCCCGGCCACCTTCGGTCGTGAGGATGACGCGGATTTCGCCCATCCGGTTTTCCGGGTAGGCGTATTTATAGGCGTTCGTGACAAGCTCGGTTGTTATGATCCCGAGCGAAACGGCCTTGTCGGTCGGAAGAAGCAATTTTGTGCAGTCGAGCCGAATAGAATGGTTTCGCCCCTCGTCAACCATCGCGGCTTTCAGATCCTCGACCAACCCGGCCAGGTAATCGCAGACATCGACGTTACGAACGTCCGGCGACGTGTAAAGCCGGCGGTGGACACTGGCGATGGCGATTATTCTTCCCTGCACGCGGGCGAGAAGATCGCGCGCGGATGCGTCCTTTATCGAGTTACGTTGAAGCCCGACGAGGCCCGCCACGATCGCGAGCGAATTAGCGACCCGGTGATTGACCTCCTTCAGCAATAGCTCCGCCCGGTCACGCGCGAGGCGAACCTCCTGATCGGCGGCCTCCTTTTCGCGGCGCAGCTTTTCTTGATCCAGCGCCGTTGCTATGGCCTTCGCAAGCAGCTCGCGAAAGTGGCCTTGGACGTCTTTCCAGACGTAGTCCACGGCGCCCGATTTCAACGCGGTGACTGCGATGTGGCTGTCTTCCGACCCCGTCACATAGATCACGGGGGGAGCGCCGGGGAGCGTGCGAATGTCTTTCAGGACCTCGAGGCCCGTATGGCCCGGCATATGATGATCCAGCGCAACAATGTCGAAGAGCCGGCTCGTCATAAGCTCCAACCCCTCGGGGCCGGACGCTGCAATCACGACGTCATATCCGCGCGTTTCAAGCGTCTTTTGAACCAGCCTCGCAATGCCGGGATCGTCATCGATGTACAGGACCGTCGAGCGTGACATTGTCACTGGGTTTCCGGAACCTGTATCACGGAGAAGAACAATCCGAGCTGCCGAATGGCGTTGGAGAAGCTGTCGTAGTCAACCGGCTTCGTGATGTAAACGTTTGCCCCCAGGTCATAGCAGCGTTTGATTTCGCGCTCGTCGTCAGTCGTCGTCAGGACGACCACCGGAATGCGGCGAGTATGCTCATTCGCTTTGATTTTTTCGAGGATACTGACGCCGGTCATGTCGGGTAGGTTGAGGTCCAACAACACCAATAAATGCCTCTTGGAGCTGACTTCGCCACTGCCATCGGGTCCAAACACGTAATCCAGGGCATCCGTTCCTGTCGTGAAAGGAAGAATTTCGTTATTAACGCCCGCCCGCCGGATATTCCGCTCGATGAGCCGGGCGTGCCCAGCATCGTCTTCGATCATTACGATTCGTACTGCGTCGCCGATGTTCGTCATTGGATCATTGTCCCCGGGTGTTCAACTTGCTCGGCAGCGTCACCCGGAATGTGGTGCCACGACCTAATTGCGATGTCATCGTTATTTCGCCGCCTAGCCTTCTGACGAGGGTCCGGACGTGGGCGAGGCCGATGCCCTCCCCTTGCTGATCCTGGGGTCCGGCCCGGCGGAAGAGGTCAAAAACCCTCTCCCGGTCCTCATCCCCAATGCCGCGTCCGTTATCTTGAACCTCAATGTCGACGGCACCCCAGCGGTGCGAGACCTGACTGATCTTGATGACCGGCGGGCGATCCTTGGCGCGATATTTCAGGGCATTATCCACGAGGTTTCCGAAGATTTGCTCCAGGGCGAGCCGATCTCCCTCGATGGAGGCGAGAGGCTTCACAACGCGAATTTCTCCCCCGGCGGACGAAACGCGGTGCTGCACGCTGTCGGCGACTGAATCGAAGAACTCGGCGAGGTTTATCCGTTCCGGCGCCAGCACCCGCTGCCCTTCACGGGAAAGCTTCAATATAGCTTTTATGAGGCCATCCATTTTTTGGGTCGAGGTACGGATGAATCCGATGGATTCAGGCATATCCGTCGTCACCGCAGCTTTCGCCGCTTCGGCAGTCGCCAGGACATCGATCTGAGGATCTTTCGTCAACGCCTGCAGCGTCTCCAAGCTGGCTTCCAGCTCGCTCGTATATCCCATGACGTTTACGAGCGGGGCTCGCAGGTCGTGGCTTACGATGTAGGCGAACCGTTGGATCTCTTCGTTGGCGCGCTGCAGATCGGCCGTTCTTTCCGCGACGCGATTTTCCAGACCAGTGTTGAGTTCCTGAAGTTCATTGCGCGCCGAAACGAGCTGGCGCGTATACCTGACGATGGTCGCGATGCTTCCCAGGGCTGTAAGCAGAATGAAGATGCCTGCTAAAAGCGAGAACTCACGAGCCGCCGAGGAGTCGACCCGCTGCTGCTCGACGCCTTCGCTCAGTTTCTTATCGACGCGCTGAAACGCTTCTCCGATCAAGACGCGGATGTGATCCATCAGATCCTTACCGCGATCGCTCTTGACGATATCGAGAGCTTCGGAAGGCTTGCCTGCCTTGAACGCGCTAATGGTCTTCGCTAATTCCGCGAGCTTGTCGTCAATCGCCTTGTCGATTTCCTCGATCGCCGGGCCTTCATCCGGATTTTCACTGAAAGCCGCCCGAACATCTTTGAGACGCTGCCCGATATCCGCGATGGCGGTCTCGTATGGCTTGAGATAGCGATCTTCGCCGGTCAGCAAATATCCGCGCTGCCCTGTTTCAGCGTCCTGCACCGTCGACAGCAATCGCACGAGGACCGTACGCTGTGCGCGGGCCTTCAAGACATTCTCGGTCGTCGACTGGGTGCGCTGAGCAAGCCAGAACGATGCCAACATCAACAGCAAGAGGGCCGCGAACCCCGCGGCGCCAAAGGCATATGTTGTACGAAGAAGTCTTTGAGGGTTGGGGGGCATCTCGCTCTTGGCGATACTTCAGAGGGAAGCCTTACTTACCAAGTGCATTTCCGTGTGGCTAGCCGCCAAGCATCGTGCCGCCGAACAATATTAATTACGGAATCGTCACTTCGCGAGGCCGGGCTCCCCTTCACTGCGTCTATGCGGGAACCAACTTCGACGATCCATTGTTTCTCTTCTACGTTGGGGTCGCGCCGCGAGGCCGTATGGAGGCGGTACTGGTTCCGGCCAGCGAAGCCGATCACGCACCCTGAGGATCTAACCGTCATGAGTGAGTGCGAACAGGACGACGCCCGGAAGGCGTTTTTATTCGTCAATTCGGCTCGCACACTGAGCGCAGTCACGCTCGATCGCGAGGGACGCAACTTACCGCATCCCGCAATTTGCCGATGGAATTTTAAGGGTGAATTCCCGTTGGGCGTACAGGAAGTAACGCCTTTCGGAGTTGACCCGGAACCAATACTTCGCGGCGTTGCCGCGAATGGCTATTTCGTCTGGCCCGTTGAAAATTTGCAGCCGTTTGGAACATCCCAGTGAGTTTGAGTAACTTGAGTAACCGGCGTCTTCCGCGCAAGCGGTCGGAGATCGCTCCCGCTGACGAGCATCAGAGCCACTGGGTCGAGATCTTCAAAGATCGAGTGACCGAACCTCTGAAGGAAATTCTGCAAGAAGATATGGATTGGATGACGTCTCGGCCGATCCTCGAGCGTCTCAACCGCTTGCACGATGTCGAACAGGCGCACAGGGGCGATACCGATCACGACATCACTCGTCCTTCGGCCCGAAGACCAGGATCCAGCAAATAATTGCGCCCGCTATCGACTGCAGGGCGAGGATGATTTCAAGCGGCAAGAGGTTCGGCGTCATGGCGTTTTTCCTTTTCCGTTCCTGAAAAAAACGGGGTGGCGCCTAGGTCCATTCCTGCTCCGCCTCAAGGCCGTTGTGGATAAGAGCCGAATGTCTCGAAGACCTCAAAGATCCGCCTGAATAAAAAAAGCGTGCGGTCGACGTGGTTCGCCCGCACGCTTTCATTCACTGGGCGATCGTTCTTATGCGCGCCGGACCAAGCCCACGACAAAAAGAAGGATGAGTGATCCGATCACGGCGGCCACGATGTTTCCGGCTGTCGATTCCGTATAAAGCCCCATGCTTTGCGCGAGAATGCCGGCGATACCGGCGCCGAGAATGCCGATGATGATGTTGCCGATCAATCCGAAGCCATACCCCTTGACGAGAAGACCCGCGAGCCACCCCGCGATTGCACCGATGACTATCCAGGCAAGAATCGATTCTGGGGCAAGCATGTGTTCCTCCGTGTTGTGAGCTGTTCCCGACAAGCCTCCGTCAATGCCTAGACGCGTCATTAAGTTCCACAACGCAGGGAACCGGCTGCTCAGTGCCGGGTATGCGACGCCAGACATCGGAGTTCGCCTAAGGGCGTTGCGGCGCGTAGGAGTTCAGAAAAAAACAGGGAATAGGTTTCGCGCCGCCCGATGGACGATCCTCAAGTCAACTCGTGAACGCTGAATTGGTTATCGGGGTCGGTCCAAACGCGGTTGGTTTTCCAACCGGCCTTCTCTGCAAGTTCGCGGAACTCGGGAACAGTGTATTTATAGGAATTCTCGGTGTGGATGCTTTCGCCGTCAGCGAAATGAAACAGACGGCCGCAAACCGTGATGTCCTGCGAGCGATCCGTCACGAGGTGCATTTCAATGCGGCCTGCGCGTGGATTATAGAGAGCCTTATGGCGGAATGCTTCCAGATCGAACGTGCCGCCGAGATCGCGATTGATGCGTAAGAGCAAGTTCAAATTGAAGTCTGCGGTGACGCCGGCCGCGTCGTTGTAAGCGCGGATAAGGACGCGCGGATCTTTCTTCAAATCGACGCCGATGATCAGTCGCCCGCTCTGTCCCAGAACTTTCCTGAAGTTCGACAGCAGCCGGACCGCCTCCTTTGGCGCGAGGTTTCCGATCGTCGATCCCGGAAAAAATCCGGTTATGCGCGAATTCGAAAACTCCTTCGGAAGCGTCACCAGCTTTGAAAAATCGGCAACGACCGGCCGAATCTCGAGCGCCGGATAGCGCTCCACCAGTCGCGCTACGGCGTCAGCCAATGCCGCTTCGGAGACGTCCAGTGGAACATAGACGACGCGATCAGCGATCCGGTCGAGGAGGATCTCGGTCTTGATGCTCGAGCCTGAGCCGAACTCGAGAAGTACGTCGCCGGCCGAAAATCCCTCAACGACTTCCGCAGCACATGCTTGGAGGATTCCGATCTCGGTCCGCGTCGGGTAATATTCAGGAAGCTGCGTGATTTCTTCGAAAAGGCTGCTCCCGCGCGCATCATAAAAGTAGCGGCACGGAAGCGATTTCTGCGTTCGCGACAATCCTTCGATGACGCTCAGCCCGAAGTCCGAAATCGTCGTATCGCTTGCGGACAACCTTTCAAGCGTTGGCATGTGACGCATTACTCGACCTCCGCCGCGAGGCGCAAGCCGATGAACTGCCAGCGCTGATGAGGATAAAAGAAGTTGCGATAGGTCGCGCGGGAATGACCCGACGGCGTTGCACACGACGACCCGCGCAGGACGTGCTGTCCGACCATGAATTTTCCGTTGTATTCGCCTATCGCGCCGGCCGGCGGCCGATACCCCGGATAGGGAAGATACGCGCTTGCCGTCCATTGCCAGACCTGGCCGAAAAGCTGCTTCGACCCGGCACCTTGCGAGGCATCGCTTCTTTGTGGCCGCAGCACGCTTGGCAATTTCGCCGTCTGTTTGGGAGTTGCGTTGGCTGCGACTTCCCATTCGAATTCCGTCGGCAAACGCTTACCGGCCCACCGCGCGAACGCATCAGCCTCGTAATAGGAGATGTGCGTAACGGGCTCGGCACGCGCGACGGGAAGCAACCCCTGGAGCGACATCTGGGACCAGCCGCCGTCTGTCTTTTCCCAATAGAGCGGGCTTTCCCAGCCCTCGCGATTGACTGCCGACCAGCCGTCCGCCAGCCACAACGTTGGCGTCACGTAGCCGCCATCTTCTATGAATGCCAACCATTCGGCGTTGGTCACCAGCCTATCCGCGAGCTTGAACGGCTGCACCAGCGCGTCGTGCGACGGCAGCTCGTTGTCCCATGAAAAGCCTTCACCGGAATGGCCTATTCGTACGATGCCACCCGTGAATTCCGTCCACCTCAGCGGCATTGCTTCGGCGATGTCGAGCCCGACGGGCTGCGCCTGATAGGCGGGGCGCAACGGATTTGATGCAAAGAGCGCAAGAATATCGGTGAGCAGCAGTTCTTGATGTTGTTGCTCGTGATTGATGCCGATTTCGATGAGCCGGCTGATCTCATCACGATCGAAATCGTCTCGCGCAAGAAGACGGCGAAGACCCTCGTCGACGTGCTGACGATACGCGAAGACCCTCTCCGACGTCGGCCGCGTCAGCATCCCGCGCTTGGGACGCGGATGGCGTGGGCCTAGCGTTTCATAATAAGAGTTGAAGCAGTAATTGAATTTGTCGTCGAAGACTCTGTAATCGGCCAAGTGCGGCCTTAAAACGAAATTCTCGAAAAACCAAGTTACATGCGCCAGATGCCATTTGGTGGGACTGGCATCGTCGGACGCTTGCACCACCATATCTTCAGCTGACAGCGGTTCGGCGAGGTTAAGAGAGTGTTGCCGAGTCTCGAACAGACGAGCTTCCAGCGCTTCGCTGACACGCGCATCCGCCCCATCATCAGATTGCGAAAACGAGACGTTGCTTTGGTTTTGGGGAGCCTTATCGGCCGCAGGATGTTCCAAACGAAATTCTCTGGAGTTTTAACCCGCGCCGCCGCGCGCAGACCGCTGAGACCAAACCGTCAAACGCCATCCCATCCTGGATGGTTCCCTAACCCGCTGCAATAGCGAACATAGATAAGCGGCTTCATTTCTTGGCCGCCGCATTACCATCATGTTTCGCCTCGGTTTTTTCGTGTTTCTCGCCGTATTTCATGCCCTCGAGCTTGATGCCGTCGGGGTCGAGAAAGAACACCGCGTAGTAATCTTCGTAATACTCATCGGCAGGATCCACGATCGTGACGCGGTGCTTCTTCAAGTACGTTTGGAGTTCATCGACGTCTTTTCTGTTTCGTAGCTGGAAGGCGTAGTGGTGCAGACCTACGTCGCCGGTTCTGTGCATGTGCTTTCGTCCAACTGCGTCGGCTTGAGAAATCCAATATCGCGTTTTCCCGTTCGTCCAGCCGATCGAGTCTTCGTATTCGTCCAAGACATCGAATCCCAAAAAATCGAAAAGCCCGCTGTAGAAGGCCTTCGATTTCGAAAAGTCGCTCACGCGGACGGAGATATGGTCGATGCAGACGACACGCGACATGGGTGCTTCAGATCCTTTCGAGTGCACCGATCCGCTCTAACAAATCCGGCCGGCCTCAATCGATCTGCAAACCCTTCTGCCACGGTGGAGTTCCGAGGCGGCGCCCGGAATAAGCCCGGCTCTTTTAGTTGCGACCCCGGTAGATCGCGTCGAGTTCCCGCGCCATATCATCGAAGGTTCGTTGCGGGCGAATATTGCGGCGAAGCCTGCGGAGCTCGCGTGGGGCGGCGAGAACGTACTCAATCGTCTTCGCTAGCTCCGTTGCGTTTCCGGGCGGAAATAACAATCCATCGACGTCATCTCGAATTCGCTCCGCGATCCCTCCGAGGCGACTGCCGATCACCGGAAGTCCTGCGGCCATAGCCTCATAGACGGCGAGCGGCCCCGTCTCGAGGCACACCGACGGCACCAGGCAGGCATCATGCGTGACGAGTTCGTGGAGCATTTGCTCCGCAGCAACGACCCGCGGCGCGCGTAGTCGTTTGTCTCCTGCAAACGGCCCGAGCAGGCGCTGGCCATACTCGGAGTTCCAGCCCGATCCGAGCAGTGAAATGGATATGGGCGCCTGCTGATCGATTTGTCTCAAAGCGCCGAGGATCGCTTCTATTCCTTTGACGTCGCTGCATCGCCCCGCGAACACTAGCCGCAATGGCCGCGCATCAGTGAACGTCTCGCACTTCCGCTCGCCGATCGCGACAGGCTCTTGCGAGACGCCCATTTCGACGAAGGCTATTTTTCTTTCGGGGACGCCGTTCCGGCGGAGGACGTCAGCGATCCACCGAGACTGGATGTGGAAGACATCTATCAACTCGATTGCCGATTGAAACGAAGTGATAAAGGCTTTGGTCATCGAACGCGACGAGATGAGGCGACCGATGAGGGTCCCATCGCCTCCGCTGCCGTCTCCGACTTCGATCCGCGCGATGAGGTCTGCGAGTTTCACCGGCATGCCGCGATTTGCCAGCCGGCAGCGCGTGCAGCGAGCGATTTCAAGACGTCCGTCGCAAGGCGAGAAGCCGTTTTCCAGCAGGCCGGTTTGCGGGCATGATATGCCTCCGGTGTGGTAGGTTACGACTGTCCGCGCACCGATCGCCTTTGCGGCCTCGAGGTGCAACATGCCCGCGGCGAGACCGAGCGTATGAAAGTGCACGACGGCAGGCGTCGTTTCTGCAAATAATTCGCGAACGCCGGGCGCGGCATCCGGACGACGCGCATAATAAGCTTTTCGGCCCGTGCCCAGAACGGGCGGCAGCATGCGTACGTCCAGCGGAGACGCGATAAGAGGAGATGGCGCCTCACAATCGCCGAGGGCTTGATTCAGGACGACGATGGATTTCCAACCGAGATTGGTCTGTCGCTTTGCCAACGCGCGCACGAAGGTATTCGAGCCGCCACCACCCGTGACGCTCGATGCGCCGAGCAGGTGAAGACAGGTCGGCGCGAAAGTGCCAGATCGCCGTTCCACCTCGCCGACGTTCAAGGTTGCGGGCATCGACGCAGCGCTAAGCCGGGTTTTCAGACACTACGTTTCGCAGTGCCGGCCGCACCGATTTATGCGGTACTGAACCATGCGCACGAACGCTCTCAACCGTTCGATAAATTTGCTTCTGATCGCTCGTCATCAATCCGGGCAGACGCAGCGCGGCGAGCAGCGACAGGAACGATTCCCGCGTCAATCGGCGAAGCAGAACGTGCTTGAAGATGCGAGCACAGCTAACAGCCGCCGCGCGCCCCGGAGATTCGAAAGCTGCGATAATCTTCGTGTATTGACCGGTGACCGCAAACCCCTCCTCGAAGCTTGCGAATAGGCGTTTCGCATAAGCTGTTGTCAGCCGCGACGGCGTGATGGCGTGCTTGAACCTCAGTCTTTCGCTGAAAATCAGTTTGTATCCAGCGCACGCCACACAAGCGGAGATCTCAATATCTTCTCCGGAAAGGAGCTTCTCGCCTTTCCGCCCGCTCAGCATGGGAAACCCCGGCAACGTGTATAGAAATGCGATGAGATCTCGCCGCGTGACGAGGCCGGCGCCCCAAAGGGCATCGACCTGTCTTTCCGTTTCCGGTGCATCGGGCAGACGCGCAATTCTCGATATTGGAACGCCAACAGCGAAGCCCCAGGAGAACGTATAAAACCAGGGCGGCAGGCCATCCGGGTTCGCCGGAGTCGAGCAGCCGCCTGCCGCCCCGATTGTGGGATCCTGCATGATCCTCACGGCGTTGATCAGGTAGTCTTCGGCGAGCCAATTATCGTCGTCACAGAACAGGATGACGTCGAATGATGCAGCGCGCGTTCCGGCACGGCGCGCGTATGACAGGCCGGGCTGCGGCTCCCAGATGATCGTGAAAGCGAAGCAGACGTTTCCGCAATCGGTCCAAGCCGCTTTCGCCCGCTCCGCCGTGTCGTCGCTCGAATCATTGTCGACGAGAATGATCTCGACCGGAAACTCCGCTTTGCATCGAGCCAGCGCCTGGATCGTTGGCGGAAGACGCTCGGCGCTATTGTGAGCGCAAATGACGACAGAGATGCCGTTCGACACTTGGTGTTCCTATCCGACGCTGCGGGCGTTCGTACGTCAGCGGATCGGCAGCCGCATTCCGAAGCGTTTGCCTACCGATCGGTTGAGCAGTCGCAAATAATGAGTCGGATGATATTTGCCCTGAGAGAGGTCCAGATGCCGCTTCGCGATGGGTGAATCGGGAAAATCCATGTGCGGTGTCATTTCGGGATGAATGAGATGCTGGATGCGCGGCTCCCTGCCTGCGTTTTCGGGATCGAAGCGCGCGGAAAAGATATTCTGCCGGTACCAAGGTTCGATCATGCTGTCGCTCCAGATCATCGGTCGCACATCATCTTGGCAGACGAAGCCACGCTCGTTGAATAGGGTTTGCCAGTATGTCGGCCAGCGGCAGTTCACGTGATGCTCGCCGCGCTGGCCGGGTGCTGCACCGGAGAAGAATATAACCTCTCCGTGCGTGCAGAGCGTCCGCACCAGGGTAGCGGCCCATTCCTCGTGAAGATGTTCTGCGACCTCGAGACAAAGTACGACGTCGAAGCGCCTGCCGAGCCACACAGGTTCGCGCAGGTCAAAGATCTTGATGCAATTGGCTTCGACATGAAGCTCTGTCAAATCGGCCGCAACGCCGTCGATGCCCAGCACGTCGTCGATGCCCATCTCGCGCGCGGCACGCAGCCAGTTTCCGACCCCTGCTCCGACATCCAGAAGGCTCGAATATTCGTTCCCGGACAGGAGATAGGCCAGCGCGTGCCGTGCGCCGGAAAGCGAATGCAGGTTGCGGTGAAAGTTGTACGGAATGCTTCTCATGGGAAGATCTCGCCCGGGATATGATGGTGGGAGAATTCTCGATTGACGGACTTCGGGGGCTTACACGCGCGCTTGGAAGTTGGTGGCCACGCACGGCCCAAGTTGTGGAAGCGCCGCGTCGACCGCGCCCCATTCCGCGGGCCAATCGAGGTGACCCAGTGCGGATACTGGCGGACGCAGAACGTGCGCGTCATCTTCTCCGATGACGAAACTCAGAACATCGATCCTGGCGTCGTAGTCTTCGTGCCAGTCGCCGAGCCATGCCGATAGGGAATATCGGCCGGGGCGAATTGGTAGTTGGCGCGCCTCGCATCGCAGAACTCCGTGCGTGAGGCCCTTGACGAGTTTTACGTTTGGATGAAACCGTCCATTGGAGCCCCAGACCGGCTCGCCGGTATCGGCTCGCAGCACAATGCCGCCGACTGCGGTGTGCAGAGGCCGCGGCGACGCAAAATGGATGTCGACGATCAAGTCGCGTTCGACGAGCGCCTCGCTATTCACCTCGATCGCCGAGATCGCGGGCCGCGCTTTATTCTCGTCAAACGAAATCGAATGGGCGGCATCGCTCGCACTAACGTATTGCTTGATGACGGCGTCGACCGAAGCGTCGCAATCGACACGGCCGGCTGCGAGGAGAATGCTTCGGGTACACAGAGCTTTGACTGCCGCGAGGTTGTGGCTGACGAAGATGACGGTTCTCCCCTGTCCGGCGACGTCCTTCATCTTGCCGAGACACTTTCTCTGAAATTCCGCATCGCCGACCGCCAACACTTCATCAACGACCAGAATCTCCGGCTCCAGGTGGGCCGCGACAGCGAAAGCCAAGCGCACATACATGCCGCTCGAGTAGCGCTTCACCGGCGTGTCGAGGAATTTCTCCACTTCCGCGAACGCGACGATTTCTTCGAACTTCCGTTCGATCTCAGCGTGCCTCATGCCGAGAATGGCGCCATTGAGGAAGATGTTTTCCCGCCCGGTCAGTTCGGGATGAAAGCCGGTGCCGACTTCCAGAAGGCTCGCGATGCTGCCCCTGATTTCGACCCTTCCGCTCGTCGGTTCGGTGATGCGTGAGAGGACTTTCAGAAGCGTCGATTTGCCTGCTCCGTTACGACCGATGACGCCGACGACATCGCCGCGCTTGAGCTCGAACGAGACATTTTTCAGCGCCCAGAATTCCTCAATTTCATCGCCTGGAATGAGCTGCCGCCCCCGCGCGACGTCGAAGGCGGTGCGCAAAAATCGCGTCGTCGTGCGCGCAACCACATCACGCAGTGAGGTGTAACTCTCGCGCGGGGCGCGAAGTCCGATGACGTAGCGCTTGCCGAGATGTTCGGCGCGAATGACGACGTCCTTCACCGACGGAACGAAGCCTACACGAGATCCGCGAACGCACGTTCAGCGCCGCGAAAGTATCTGAGCCCGTACCACATCATAAAACCCGTAACGCCGAGGCTCGCCAAAATGCCCGGGACATAGAGTTGGCTCTCGCCCCCGAGAAGGCTCCAACGGAATCCATCGATAACGCCGACGACCGGGTTGAGGCTGTACCAGAACCGCACGTCGGCGGGGATGATGTCGCTCGAAAAGCCGACGGGCGAAACATAGAGGCCGAATTGAATCGCAAAGGGGATAGCATACCGGACGTCTCGGTATTTGACGTTCAGCGCGGTGATGAAGAGGGCTGGCCCAAGGCTCGCCACGACGGCAAATGCAATGAATGCAGGAAGAAACACAATGTGCCAGCCGGGTACAAAACCATACCATGCCATCAAGCCAAAGAGGATAACGAGGTTGATCATGAAATCGACGAGGGCGACGACGCCTGCGGACGCCGGCACGATCAGGCGCGGGAAATAGACCTTACTGATCAGGCTGGCGTTGCTGATGAGGCTGTTCGAAGCTTCGCTGAGAATGCTCGAAAACAGGAACCACGGAAGCATCCCGGCGAACACCAGGATGGGGTACGGCACATCCCCGTCGCTCGGCAGTTTCGCGAGCTTGCCGAACACGACTGTGAAGATGATCATCGTCACCAGCGGCCGGACGATTGCCCAGGCGACACCCATGACTGTCTGCTTGTACCGCACCGCGACGTCGCGCCAAGCGAGGATGGCGAACAGCTCGCGATAATGCCAAAGGTCGGACCAGTAATTCCGCTGGCTTCGCGAGGCTTCGAGAACGAGGACGCGCGTTTGCTCAGATTGTAAAATAGGACAATCCACTCGCTATCAGCTTGTTATGATCGTTTGGCAAAGACGGCGGGTTTTCGGCCTGCCAAGCGGCAAGCGAAAGCATCACAATGTTTGGCTAGGGAGAAAATCTTCCGAACGACGGGTGAAGCACGTTCACCCGCTTTCAGGTCAGCGGCTATTCAACCGCAGATACGAACAATTCTTCATTCGCTGGCAGCGCTTGTCGCAGATAACAACCTCTGCGGTCAACTATATTTTGGCGCCACCTGTGGACACTCCAATTGCCCACCGGTGACCAGTTTCAACTTCTGATGTGAATAAGCGGACCCACTGAATGGCCGTCACAGCGACGTGAAATGAATTATACGATGTATACTGAACGTCAGCAAGATTCCGTCAACCCTGCCGAGCAATACATCTGCAACGATTTATTCCGCGGTCTATTGCTTTCAGAAGCACATCGCATTTTTCGCTAATTTACAGCCCAATCGAGCATTTCTTTAATCAGGAACCTCACGACGTGGCGGCCGACGGTCATAAAGGCAATGGCACCGACACCGTGCGGCGGCTTCGCAAGCTGCGCTTTGCGCAACCGACAGAATCCAGCGAATTCCAGCCGGAGCACCGCGACCTCCCTGTTTTTCTCAGCGCCTCTACTGAGTATCCTCAAGTTGATCCACGAGCCGATGTTTCCCTAGCGCCCGTCGCCGCCGGCTTTGCAGAGACGTTTGCAAAAATCTTCGACGGCTGGAGAGTTGACGCTTGGAGAGATCGTCTAAGCCAACGCTTCGCCGGTCTTTCCTTCGAGCGGTTGCGCCCCAAAGATGCGGAGCTTACCGCGCGGGTTGCGCTCATGTTGCTATTGGTTCCGCTCGCATTCGCTTTAACGCCGAGCCGTTTGCCTCGAACGGCGAAAATCCAGCCACCCGATTTTATATTGGAAGATCGCCTGGGTTTTGCCGAGGGGTTGCGGCAACGATTGGCCTCGCAGAGCGTCTCGTTTCGCCCGGACCGCGAAGGCTTCTCTGCTGTAACTACTGAGGCAGCGACGACCGAAGCACCGCCCGCCGCCTACGAAGGTTCGGAGAAGGCTCCTTCGGCCGAGGCGCCCGCGACGGCGGCTGAAACCGTGCCTGAAACGAACAGCCCCGCATTGCCGGCGATTGTGATGGACGAGAGACGCTGGAGCCTGCCGTTCAACAGTCAGGATTACGCGATCGCCGATTTGCCCGCCAGCCCGCAGGCGTCATTCAAGACGGAGGTAGCACTTTCGAGCTTTCCGGAAGGATTCGGGAGTATTGCTTCTGAGAACGATGACCCGGCTGTCGGTCCTCTCGTCCAAACCAAGCGTCCTGCTGAAAGACGGAAAAGCAGGGTTCTTGCCTATTCCCGGCGTGCTCCCCGGATCGATCGCCCGGCGCCGGTCGTTGTCGAAACAGTGATCGTCCAGCAAGAGAAGCCCGCACTTCCGCCCCTGCTCTTTTTCCTGGGCAATCCGCCGCCGCTGGAGGAGCCTGTTGTTCAACAGGAGACGCCGCCCAAAAGCGAACCGTGGCTTCCACACTCGCTTCAGGACATCCTCAAGAACCAGTACTGATGCTTTCGCGCGCGATAGGAGCAGCCTCAGTTCCGAGAAGCTCTATCGATTTCATCATCGCCTGGTGTTCGGTTGACGCGGAACTCATCTGGAACGTGAAACGCGACACGCCGCCGAGATCGGCGCTCGCTTCGATCATCTTCCGGGCAACGGTTTCGGGATCGCCAATTAGAAATGCGCCGCCGGGCCCGCACATGGCATCGAACTGAGCGCGCGTGACGGGCGGCCATCCTCGCTCGCGTCCGATTTGGGTGAACATGTGTGACCATCCGGGAAAGAATGTGTCTCTTGCTTCGGCTGAAGTCTTGGCGACGAAGCCGAGAGCGTGAACTCCTACTCTTTGGCGTTCCACCGGATGGCCGGCGCGGCGCCACGCCTCGCGATAGAGATCGACAAGCGGGCGGAAACGACGAAATTCGCCGCCGATGATTGCGACCATCAAGGGCAATCCGAGGAGACCGGCACGAACGAAGGATTGTCTCGTGCCGCCGACACCCAGCCACACAGGAAGTTCCGCTTGGCAGGGCCTCGGATAGATGCCCTGCCCGGTAAGTTCGGGGCGAAATTTTCCCGACCAATGAACTTGCGCGTTGGCGCGTATTTGCAGCAACAGTTCAAGCTTCTCGACGAACAACGCGTCGTAATCGTCGAAGCGCAGCCCGAACAAGGGATAGGCCTCGCCGAACGAACCCCGGCCGACGACGAGTTCGGCCCGGCCTTTTGAAATCAGATCGAGCGTTGCGAACTCTTGAAAAACTCGCACCGGATCGGCCGCGCTTAGAACCGTGACAGCGCTCGTCAGCCGGATCGTTTTGGTTCGCGCTGCAGCGGCGCTGAGGATAACGGCCGGCGCGGAATCGAGAAACTCGGGGCGATGGTGCTCGCCGATGCCAAATACGTCGAGCCCACACCTGTCCGCGGTTTCGATTTCTTCAATGAGATTGGCGATCCGGGCGGCGGGCGAGAGTGTCTCATCCGAAGCGCCCGGCATAATTGCCGCAAAACTGTCGATGCCAACTTCCAATCGAGTCGTCTCCGTCATCTGTCTTTGCCGGAAAATATCATGTCGAGTTGCGTTTCAAACATCTCGCCGATATCGACCGGATTGGATTTATCCAAAAATTTGTTGATGACGATGCCTGCCCAAATCGGAGCCAGCAGAAAATGCGGATTCTTTATGAGGCGATCGTCGACCATCTCACCCGACTTTTTTGCCGAAAGCGCGAGGCGCTTGATTTTCTGCACGAGCGGATCGATCACATCGCGGCGATAAATTTCGACGAGCGCGGGAAATCTCGCGCCCTCCGCAATCACGACGCTGGCTATGACCGCGCGGCTCTTCTTCTCGATGTTGTGAATAGACGGGACAAGCGTTCGACGCAGGAACGCCTCGACGCTCTCGCCGGCCGCCCTCTTGGAGTCGTCCACATCTATGTGGGCGTGGACGATTTCCTGCTGAACCACGGCCGAGAAGAGCGCTTCCTTGGCTTCAAAGTAGCGATAGATCAGTCCCTTCGCGACGCCAGCGCGCTTCGCAACGCTTTCTATTGTGGCGTCGGCAAAACCCTTTTCGACGAATTCCGCCAATGCCGCATCGACAATCGCTTGCCGCGTTTGAGCGGTCTTTTCCGGGCTCGCGCCCCGGCGGCGAACGACCGGTGCACGGCGGCGGCCTGCCGGACGCGTCTCCTGTTGTGAAGCCTTCTGCATATGACCTCATGTTCTGCCCGAGCGAGCCTTGGCCGTCGAGCCCTTCGGTTTGCGATTGCGACCCATGCATTAGTTGCATGCTGGAGCGTCAGTGTACGCCTTGACAAAAGTGACTGCCCGGTCATTTATATGCAACAGCTTACGTATTCAAGATCAAACTTTGAGCCGCGGGGTATGCCCTTCGGTCTCCAGGAAATGCGATGGGCTTGCCCACGACACAACAATGGCTGTTCTCCATCAAGACGTTCGCGGCTGCCGTTCTGGCGCTGCTGATCAGTCTTTGGATTGCGCTCCCGAACCCGTACTGGGCCGTTGCCACGGTCTACATCGCGTCCAATCCGCTATCGGGTGCGACGCGATCGAAGGCGATCTTTCGCGTTCTCGGAACGGTCATTGGTGCTACTGCCGCCGTCATCATGGTTCCCAACCTTTCAAACGCACCCGTATTGCTGGTGCTCGCGATGGCAATCTGGATAACGGCTTGTCTCTATATTTCGCTGCTGGATCGTACACCGAGAAGCTACGTGTTCATGCTTGCCGGCTATACCGCGGCCCTGATCGGGTTTCCGACAGTCGATGCTCCAGGCACTATTTTTGACGTGGCGCTAGCGCGTGCAGAGGAAATCATTCTCGGCATCGTCTGCGCCGCCGTGGTCTCAAGCGTCGTCTTTCCCCGGCCTGTCGTTACGGCCGTCGCTCAAAGACTGAAGTCATGGCTGATGAGCGCCGACGCCAGTTCGCGCGATGCTCTCGAAGCGAAGTCCGGGCCCGAAGCCGACGCGCATCGCCTGCGTCTCGCAGCCGATACGGGCGAGATCGAAAATCTCGCGAGCCATCTCAGCTACGATGCGGGCGGACATCCGGAACTGCCGCGTCTCATCCAAGACATCCGGCCGCGAATGCTGATGTTACTCCCGATATTGTCATCCATTTCCGATGGGCTGCGCGAGCTTGCTTCGCTCGGCGATGCGTCGCGTGCGGCACATGCGCTTATCGAGCGCACGGAGCGCTGGCTGACGCCAGAGCGTTCGGCCGAATCGCAGGATGTCGACGTTCTGCGCAAAGATATCGATGCACGCATCGAGGGCCACTCGTCTTCACGGACGTGGCGAGATCTCATCGAGCTCACGCTCCTGATGCGCCTGCGCGATCTCGTTGCGATCCGCGGCGATTGTCTGCACGTGATGACTGCCATGGAAGGGAATACCGAGCCTCGTTCGAACGATTTCGCTTATCAGATTGCCGACCTTGCCGATCCAGTTCGCCATCGCGACCGAGGCTTGGCGCTCGCTTCCGCCATCGTCAGCTTCGCGACAATCATCGTGTGCTGCACCTTCTGGATTTTTCTTGCATGGCCGGAGGGCGGAGCGGCAGCCATGATGGCCGCCGTCGCGGGAGCGCTGTTTGCGGCTCAGGACAATCCGGTGCCGTCCATTGTGGCCTTCGCCAAGTGGGCCGTGATCGCCGCGATCTTAGCCGGCGTATACGTGTTCGGCATTCTTCCGCACGTCCACAATTTTGAAACTCTCGTTCTGGCCTTGGCGCCGGCGCTTCTGATGACGGGGTTGTTCATATCAAAGCCCGAAACGCTGCTGATCGGTCTTTCGATGGGCATCAATTTCATGGCGACGCTCGGTCTCCAAGTCACCTTCAACGTCGATGCCGCCGCATTCATAAATTTGAGCATCGCGACGACTTTCGGCGTCGGGCTTGCTGCCGTCATGACGTCTCTGCTGCGCACAGTCGGCGCCGAATGGAGCATTCGACGCCTCGAGAACGCGAACCGGGTCACGCTCTCGGAAATCGCAAATTCCGATGACCCTTCCAATGATGGGCGTTTGACGGGACTGATGCTCGACCGGCTCGTGCTCTTGGCTCCGCGCGCAAAGGCCGCCGGTCACAGGCTTCCCGATGCGATCGGTCAATTGCGACAAGGCTTCAACATCGTCGACCTTCGGCGCGCGCGCGCAGATCTCACGACGTATTCGCGACGCAGAATCGATGCCGTTCTCATCAGGTTGAAGCGGCGCTATCGCGACGGCCAAGAGGTTCAGGCGTCGGATCTTCTTCTGACTGCGATCAACAGCGCCATCGATGCCGTGCGCGACGAACAGGGTGTTTCAGCGCGTAAGGCGCTTCTTGGACTTGTCGGGTTGAGGCGCAGTCTCTTCCCCGGAGTATCGCCACCGCCCGACTTGCAGCATACACCCGAACTTTTGGAGGCCGCCGAATGAACGCCGAGATCAGCATCTTCGGTGTCCTCGTGCCATCCGTTCTCGTTTGCGCGGTCGTTGCGTATTTAGGGATGGCCGTCGTTGCACGCTGCCTGCGCTATGCCGGCGCCTACCGCTTCGTCTGGCATCGATCGCTTTTCAATCTCTCCGTGTTTGTTTGCCTGCTCGGCTTGAGCGTCCTGCTTCTTACGAAGGTTTACTAATGACTTCCCTGTTGGCCAAACTCGGCCGCTTGATCACGACACTCATGATTGTCGGGTTCGCCCTATTCATCGGATGGCGGCTTTGGGTCCATTACGAGCTCGAGCCGTGGACGCGCGATGGACGCGTCCGTGCCGATATCATTGAGATCGCCCCTGACGTCTCCGGCCTCGTCAGCGAGGTTCTCGTGCGCGACAACCAAGTCGTGAAAAAGGGAGACATTCTCTTCCGCATCGACCGAGATCGCTTTGAGCTGTCGCTGCGGCAGTCCGAAGCCAATGTCGAGGGCCAGAAGGCGACGCTCGATGCTGCCCAAAAGGACCTCGTGCGTTATCACAACATGAGCAACATCGCGGTCAGTCAGCAAAAGGTCGAGCAGGTAACCGCGATCGAGGCAAAAGCCGAAGCGGACTTGCATCGCGCAGAGGCTGACAGAGACGTGGCGAAGCTCAATCTCGAGCGGTCCGAGGTTCGCGCGTCGGTCAACGGTCCGATCACGAACTTCGACTTGAAGCCCGGAAACTACGTTACGGCCGGCAAGGGCGTCGCTGCGCTCATCGATCAGGATTCTCTGCATGTCGACGGATATTTCGAAGAGACGAAATTGCCGCTCATTCACGTGGGCAACCGAGCGACGGTGCATATGATGGGTGAAGATCGGGACATCATCGGCCACGTCGAAAGCATCGCCGGCGGCATTGAAGATCGCGACAGAACAGATGGCACGAACCTGCTCGCCAACGTCAATCCCACCTTCAGCTGGGTGCGCCTCGCGCAGCGCATTCCCGTGCGCATCGCGCTGGACCATGTTCCGGAAGGACTGCAGCTCGTGGCCGGCCGCACGTCGACTGTGGTTATCAACCCCTAACCAATCAAGTGAAGCGGTTCGGCGCGACTGCACATTGTCGTTGAGCAGTTTTCGTTCGTCCAACTGTCGTCATTCCGCCGCCTCGCCGTCAGATATATCGTGAAAAGCCGAAGGGCTAACATCGATGTAGACTGACTGTGTGTCGAAAGGGATGTTGATATGGCCGCTCACCCGCAAGTCGCCTCGGACTTCATCGGACTTATTCGGCGCGCATACCTTTCGAGACGGCGCTTTATGACGGCATCTGCGGCTGCAGCGGCGGGCTATACGCTTGCGGCCGGCCCTGTGCGCGCGAACCCCATCACGACCGGCTCCGACGGACTCGATACCGGGACTGCAAAGATCGACACGGCGGACGGCGTTATGCCGGTCTATTTTGCGAAACCCGCAGGCGCGCAAAATCCTCCCATCATTCTGGTCGCGATGGAGATTTTCGGTCTTCATGAGTATATCAAGGACGTCACGCGGCGGCTCGCCAAGCTCGGCGCTTTCGCGGTCGCTCCGGACTATTACTTCAGGCTCGGCGACTTGACGAAGCTCAGCGACATCAAAGACCTGATGCCGCTCGTCAATTCGAAACCCGATGCCCAACTTATCTCCGATTTGGATGCAACCGTCCGCTGGGCCAAAGCCCAAGGCGGGGACGCGGAGAAGCTCGGCATTTTAGGCTTTTGCCGTGGTGGCCGGGCGGTATGGGTTTATTCCGCCGCCAATCCCAACGTGAAGGCCGGGGTCGCGTTCTACGGTTCCCTCGTCGACCCCGCCGCGCAAAAAGGGCTTTGGCCCAAAAGTCCGATCGAGCTTGCTTCCGACATGAAGGCGCCGGTCTTGGGCCTCTACGGAGGCGACGACCAGGGAATTCCGCCCGCTCAAGTGGATATGATGAAGGCTGCCTTAGCCGCCGCGGGCAAAACTGCCGAATTCAAAATTTATCCCGGCGCCCCTCATGGTTTCCATGCTGATTACCGTCCCAGTTACCATGAGGCAGCCGCCAAGGATGCCTGGATACAGGCTGAAAAGTGGTTCAAGCGATGGAAGGTTCTGCCCTGAACCGTTTCATCTGAAATGGTGGTGCACTGCCGGAACTTCGAAGTCAGGTCCCGGTTTTTTGAGATAGAGGCACAAACTGATGAGGTCAGACATGTGCGACTATTCTCTAGAGATGTTTCAGAGCAGGCCGGCGCGACAGGGCGAAGAGTACATCAGCAATAAGTTCCCGAGTGGTACCGTGGGTTTTGTAGCCCGCGGAGATCAGTCGGTCGCTATTTGCATGGCGTGCGATATGGAACTTCAGCTTTCCGGCATTTCTTCGTTCATTCAAGAGCATGCAGACGTATCGGACCGGGAACTGACGACGTTCACGCAGGTGGACGGTCCATTCCACCGGGACGCCGTCCGCTTCAGTAATGGCCGAGTGATAACACTTCAGGCCCTCGGACCAGGCGTCGTGGCGCGTGTTTGCGATACGCAAATCGAGCATCCGCTGGCATTGCCCGCGAACGAAACCGCCGAGAAGGAAGAGGCCCTCGTCTAGAGATAGACTCGGGGTTTCAACAAGTATTGCCGGGAGCACTCGAGCCATTCGGGTGCTCCCGTCGTTTCTAGTTTAAGTTCGGTGTACGGAGATGACCCAATTTGCATCAACGCCGCAGATGATTTTCAGGGCCAAAACGCCAGCCTACGCCCCGGAGGCGTCAGCGGAAAAAGAAGGGAATGACGTACGCGAGTTGCGATGGCGATAGGTTAGAAGGCGGCTCGCCGAATGGGGCTGCCCGTCGCACGGCGTTCAGTGCAACTTCATCGAGCTTGGCGCTGCCGGACGATTCCGAAAGTCTCACGTAGCTCAATTCGCCCGTCGCATTGATGCCGAACGACACGCGGACCGTACCTCGCAAACCGTTCCCCGACGGTTTGTTGCGCTCCACCTGCGCGCGGACGCCAGCGGCATAGCTCAGAGCATTACCGGCGCTCGCGGAAACGCGCCCGTCGACTGCGGCATGGGCGGTGCTAGAACGCGACGCCGAGCTGCCCGCGACCTGCTGATGCGATTGGGCCTGCTCGACCTTGCGCTCTTTTTCGACCTTCTCTTCCTTCTTCGCCTTTGCGGCAGCGTCCTCTTTGGTCTCGATCTCTTCGGGTGCTTCTTCGACCGGGTTTTCAGAGACCTCTTCGGCCTTGATGGCGCTGGCCGCGTCCGGCTCGCCGCCGCCGCGCAGAACCGGCAGCGGCTCGTCCGTTGGCGCGAGTGCCGACGGCGTCACGTCAGCAACCTTGATCGGCTTCGGCGGAGGCTGATCGGTGAGAGGCGTTTCCTTAACTTCTGTAAGTTCCTGAGGCGCGGATTCCGCCGCTTGCACGCTTCCGGCCTGGGAGTCCGCAGAGGCGGCGGACGCCATGTCGACGTCATGTGAAGAGATCGACTCAAGAACGATCGATTGTGTCGTGGAGAGGCTGAACGTATCGGACTTGCTCGATAGCGTACCGAACTGTTCGCCTGCGTCGCCCGACATGACCGACGCGATCGCCGCCGCGTGGACGGCTAAGGAAACGACGATCGTGGCCATCAGGATCTTGCGCGGCTCGCGTTGCGCAGTCTGGGGCTGAACCCGCACCTTTGCCACTGCTACCGGCGCACGATCCTGTGTCCTCCGGTCGTTGCCTGCGGCCTTGTCGAAAGCAAACGGCACGACGTTGCCTTGTATGGGCCAAGGCTCGAGCGTGCGGGATTGGAAGTCCGACGAGCGCGTTTCGCGCGGCCGACGATCATGCCGTTCGAGGAACGTCAATTTCGCTCGTCTCCCTGGTTAGCCCTGCTTTTCGCGAAACACCGGCGAGTAGAACTCGCCGGTGGGTCGTTTCTCGATGTCGTTCAACGGCAGATCAGAACTGCGCCCGTGTCGTCAGCAGGAACGTGCGTCCGCGTCCGGTTTCGACGGGACTGTTGCCTGTACCCAAAGAGCTAAGCGCCGGCGTGTAGGCAACGTCGGTAAGGTTGGAGACCGTCAAACCGAGGTCGATATCATCAGTGACCTTGTAGTTGGAGAAGAGGTCGTAGGTCGTGTAACCGTCGTAAAAGAGTGGTTCGTTAGGACCTACGTTGATGTCGCCCTTCTGACTCTTTCCGGTGATGTACGTGCGACCACCTACCGTCAGTCGCTCATTGAAGAAGCGCAATCCCGCGGTGATCGTCGTGATGTCACCCGGCAGATAGCTGTGCAGGCCCAGACCATCCATCTGCGACGGCAATGTCGTGTGGTTATGGCTGTAGCTCAAACCGGCAAAGAAGTAGCCGGCATCATAAGCGCCCTCCAATTCGACACCTTCGACTTTCGACGTGCCGACATTATTGTAGAACGAGCAGACCAGCCCCATAGCATCGCATGACGCTGTAATGTAGTTGTCGACGTCCATGGTGTAGTAATTACCTTTGAAGCGGAAGGTATCTCCCGACTGGAAAAGGCCGCTGTATTTGGAATTGAATCCAAATTCCCAGCCTCTCTGCTTCTCAGGCTGCAAGAATGGATTGGGCAAAAAGTTCGGTTCGAATGCGCTGGCGGGATGGCTGCCGTCAACCAGCGTTTCTGAAATCGATGGAGCACGGAATGTGTTCGACCATGTCACATAAGGTTGGAACCATTCGACAGGCTTAGCCGCCAACGTGAACTTCTTGCTGAAATCCCCGTAGGAATTATTCACATGGAGATTGCCAAGCTCCAGCCCGGGAGGCAGCGGAATGGGAAAGTTGGGCGGAAGATACGGAGGCACGTGGGGGTCAACGACGGCGTTGCCGTTGAGATTATAATCGTCGTAACGCAGGCCGACGATGAGATCGAAAATGCTCTTAGAGAACGTCGTTTCTGAGAACGCTCCGCGATTCGTAGATTTTCCTGACGGATTGACGCCACCCCCCTTGGATGGGTCGATGGAATTCAAGGCATCAACGGCGTCGTGGTAGTACTCATATCCGTAGTTCGACTTGACAGCGATTCCGCCCAAGTTGAAGAGCGATGTGTTCGAGACGTCAAAACCCAGACCGAGATCTTCGATGGTGCGTCCGGTTCCGGACGATGCGGTTCCTATCCCACTTAAATACCGCATCTTGAGATCGCTGCCGGAGAAGCCGGCGCGAAAGTTGATGAGATCGTTCGAAGCAGGATTGTAAGTGTAGCTGGCGGTGTAGATCTTCGAATCGATGTTTTGATTGTAGGAATTGGCCGTAAAATCGTTGTTATAGAGAACAGTGCCGAAGGAAACCTGCTGCGCGGAATCAATCTGGATGTGAGCTTTCGCCAGGCCCGAGATCAGATCCTGATCCGTGTACGGAACTCGCTGCCCGCGACCGTTGTCGTAGTCGTCTTGATCGTGCTTGCTGATCGCTCCGACGATGCTGATTGCGCCGCTGCGAATAGCGCCCGCGCCCATTTCTGAAAATCCGATGCCGTTGCTGCCCCAAGTCAAGCTGGTGAGCGCCCCGTAATACTTACCGGGCTTCAAAACGTCATCGACATCGAGAGTACGCATATTTGCAGAACCCGCGAGGGCTCCAGAACCGCCGACTCCGGAAACCGCGCCGCGCTGCACTTCGATGCTCGCCAGAAGTAGAGGGTCGACATAGGCAAATCCCCCTGTGGTGTGTCCGGTGATCCTAAAGTTTTGCCGCACGCCGTCGATCATCATGTTTACGCGGCCTTGGCCCTCGAAGCCGCGGATATTGACGGCGATACCGGGATTATTCGGATCGTTGCCGGTCGAGACGCCCGGCATGGCGCGCAAGACATCCTGAACGTTGGTCTGGCCGAAAGTCTGAATCTCGCCTTGCCCGGCGACGCTGACACTGGCCGGCGTGTTGTAAGGTGCATCACTCGCGGCAGCTTGATTCCCGCCGTCCGTTGCAACCGGGGACACAGGCTCCGACTGAACCGCCTGAACGGGCTTCGGCTTTGGCTTCGCTTTCGGCGCGCTGGCTTTCTTCGCTTGAGCGCCCTGAACGTTGATGCCGGGCAGCTGCGTTTCTTGCGCGAATGCCGTGCCAGCCAGCGTCAGCGCTGCGGCCGATGCCGTTAGCGCGAGAGCGGCTTTACTGAATGATCCGCGCGTGTGCGAAGGCACGGAAGCCCCGACACGTATTGATCTCGAACTGAATACATCAAACCCACGCACTGCCATCGCCTTAGTCCCCCGTGTTTCCAAATTGTTACGGGCTGGCTGGCTGAGCGCTTTTGCGCTCAATGGCGGGCTTGCCTCCTCCGTTGCGGTACCTCCCCCGGAGAGCACGCAAAGAAGACCCGGCCTCAGCCGGGATAAGCCACACTATTAAAGTGTACGCCGTTAGTCAACAAATGACGAAAACGCCGGTTTCTATAGGAAATTTGCCGCGCTCGGCGATCCCGCGATGCCGGCTTGGTGGCTCTCATGCCGACTCGGAAGCCGACGGGCGGTTCAAGATTGGCTAGTCCTGATGGCCTTCGGTCAGAAGAAATAGAAGCCGCCGGCGCACCGCATGGACCGCGCTATAGCGGCCTGAACGTCTCTCTTTCGATCATCCGTAAGAGGTAATTAAATCAAATCCTCAGCATAACGTTATCCATTTCCTTTTACCGTATGCGTCGCAACATCCAAATGGATCGCGTGACCCATGTCGTCGAATCTCTTCCCAAGCAAAACCGTAACCTCCCGGTCTCCAAGGCTGCGCTCGCCCGCATTTCCCGAGGCGCCGGACGCCGCAGAGCTTGAAGCGGCGCGGGAGAGCGAGTTCACGGCGGACGTCCAAATCGCCTTTCTCGAATCCGTTGTAAAAAACTGGCGAGAGGGCAGCCCGGAGGAAAATCCCGAACCCGGCGTCACAACCGTCATCGAACCCGCCGAGGAACCCGCCAAAGCCTCCAGAGCCGTTTCGTTGCCGGGCAATATCCGGCCCGCAACAATCGTCAAATCTCTCGTGGCGATCGCTCTCGCGTTGGGACTTGGCTGGCTTCCGGTTCAGCGTCTACTCGCAACGACAAGCGCCGAAGCGGTCGTCAATGCACGGGTGATTACGCTCAGGGCCCCGATCGAGGGCGAGGTCAGCATGGCGGATGCCGATACCGATGTCGGCAGCTTGTTCCGCGTCGATCAAAGTATTCTCGTCGTCCGCAATCCGCGGGCCGACTCCTCGCATCTTGCGAACCTGATGAGAGATCGCAACCAACTCAGAACGACGATCGGCGCGCTTGAGGGAAAGAAGCAGCTTCTCCTTGCCAGCTTCGACGAACTCTCGATGCAGCAGGAGCGTTTTCGCATCGGGCGCATCGAGCAGCTCGAGCAGCGGTTACGCCAAGCGGACACGGATATGGCAGCCGCAGAGGCGCAATATTCCGTCGCGTCGGATGCGCTAAAAAGGGCCGAGACGCTGCGCAAGACAGACGCTGTCAGCCAGGCATTTCTCGATAAAGCCGCGGGCGAAGCTCATGTCGCCGAACAGACGGTCAAGGGACAAGTCGAGCGCCGCAAGGGCATGCTCGTCGAGCTCGACGCTGCGAAAAGGGGAACCTACGTCGGCGACAGCTATAACGATACGCCTCAGTCCGCGCAGAGGAAGATGGAAGTTTCGCTCGAGCTGTCCGACGTGCAGGCGCGCCTTGTCGGCACCCGAGCCGAGCTCGAAAGCCTCGACGCGGAACTCGTGAAGGAACAAGGGCGTCACGACGGACTTGCGAAAGTCGAGATCCGCTCGACCGTAAACGGCCGCGTGTGGGAAATGCTGACCGCTCCGGGCGAGCACGTCAACGCCGGTCAGGATCTCGTGAAGCTTCTCGATTGCGGAAGCGCCCTGGTGACTGCGAGCGTCAGCGAAACTGCCTATCAACGACTGGCTGTGGGCCAAACGGCGACATTCAGACCGCGCGACGGCGGAGACGAGCTGACGGGCACGGTCGTCAGCTTGAACGGCCTGGCAGCCGTCGCATCCAACAGCGCGATCCAGCAAAATGCGCTCACTCGCGAACCTTATCACGTCACTCTGCGCTTCCCGGACCTCTTGAAGCACGCCGACTGCCGCATCGGGCGATCGGGGCTCGTGAAATTCGACACCGCCAGTACGTCCGCTTTTTCCAGCTTGTATTGAGCGGGCGCCGGCATGACGTCCGCTTCTGGAATGAGCTATCTCGACGCTTTGATGCCGGCATTGATCATCGGCTTGCTCGCGACGGCGATACTTCCGTGGGTCAACCGAAACAATACGGTCGTCAGAACTGTCGCCATCGTGATCTGCGTCGGCCTCGGCTGGCGGTACATGACGTGGCGGATGTTCAGCACCATCCCTTCAGTGAACAATCCGGTCGACTTCATGGTCGGCTTCATCTTCACGGCCGTCGAAGCCATCACCATGGTCGGCGCCACGGCATCGCAGATCTTCCTGACACGCACGCGCAACCGCACCGCAGAAGCCAACCGGAACGTTCCGAAGTTGCTCGCCCTGCCGAAGTTGCCGAAAGTCGACGTTCTCATCTGCACCTATAACGAAGACGAGAACATTCTCGAGCGTACGATCATCGGGACGCTCGCAATCAACTATCCGAACTTCCGGGTGTGGGTTTGCGACGACGGACGGCGCCCGTGGCTTCAGGCGCTTTGTGAGCGCCATCGCGTCGGCTATCTGACGCGGAGCGACAACGCACATGCGAAGGCCGGCAACATCAACGCCGCATTGAAGAAGCTTGCGGCGCTCGATGAGAAACCGGATTTCATCTCGATCCTCGACGCGGATTTCGTGCCGCTCCCCGAATTTCTGACACGCGGGTTGTCTCTTGCGCTCAGCCCCGATGTGGGTGTCGTGCAGACGCCGCAGCACTTCTTCAATCCAGATCCGATCCAAAGCAATCTGGCATTGACCCGGGTGTGGCCGGACGAGCAGCGCTTTTTCTTCGACATCGTCATGGCGTCGAAAGACGCTTGGGGCGGCGCATTCTGCTGCGGAACTTCATCGATCATCCGGTTCGACGCGCTGCAAAGCATCGGCGGGTTCCCGACCGATTCCGTGACTGAGGATTATCTCGTTTCGCTTCGCTTGCGCGAAAAAGGTTTTGGCACGGTCTATTTGAACGAGGTGCTTTCGCTCGGTCTCGCGCCAGAAGGGCTTGCGGAGTACACCGGTCAGCGCGCCCGCTGGTGCCTCGGCTTCGTGCAGATCTGCCGTGGCCCAAGCGGTCCCCTGAAAATCGGGAATGGGCTTCCTTTCGTCGATCGCATCATGCTTTGCGAGACGTTCCTGCACTGGTCGGCAACCCATCTTTTTCGTGTCCTCGGCGTGATCGTACCGGCGCTCTATCTGCTGTTCGGGATCGAAGCGGTCCACGCCAACGTCATAGATGCGATCTGGTATCTCGCACCCTTTCTTGCCGCCCAAATCGGTATCTTCTTGTGGCTGACCGACGGGCGGGTGATCCCGCTGATGTCAGATCTCTATCAAATGCTGTGCTCAACCGAAGTCTTGAAAGGCGTCGTCTCGGGGCTTCTGAGACCGAAGGGTCAGAAGTTCAAAGTGACCGCGAAGGGCGGTGATCGGAGCAAGCAATTCATTCAATGGCCGCTACTTCGAATATTCGGCTTTTTGCTCGCTGTGACCGCGATCGGAATTGCCAACGCCTTTCTCATCGATCCAACTCGGCCGCTCGCTGAATCCAGCGCCATCGCGCTGTTCTGGAGCTGGTACAATATCGTTGTCCTCACTCTGTGCTGCTACGTTTGCAGCGAGCAGCAACAGCGACGCAAAGGCGAGCGGTTCGATGTTCGCGTCCCGGTGACGATAAGCGCCGGCGGGGTTTCGTACGGATTTTACGCGTCGGATGTTTCAGTCAGCGGCATCCATCTTCTCGGAGAACCGCCCTTACCTATCGGAAGTCCCGTTCGCGCGCGCTTCGCGGACGTGTCGATCGACGCCAACATCCGGCGCAAGACCGAGCACGGATTTGGTCTCGAGTTCGAGAACTCCGCACAGTCGAAAGCGCACCTTCTCAGGTTCATTTTTTCGGGCAGAACCTCCACGTCGGTCGGCAAAATCAAACCTCATCTCGTTGCAACAGCATTGGCCGCACGCATTTTTCGATGAATATCTACGGCTTCCGGTCATTGAATTAAGAAGCTCAAATGCGAGGCATGCTGCTCCGCCAAATAGATTGAATTTGCTTAAACTCTCGCCGCGTGTTTGCGGTGCACTCAGACTAAGTCTCTGATTTTATTGATTCCGGATACTGCTGTGCAGCACGTTTTTGCGCACCGCATCATCGAATTCATGTTTCGTAGGACGAAAAAATGTTGACGCCGCGCTGCCTCCCTGCGTCACTTAATGTCGCAGCACGTAACCCACACTAAGGGGCGAGCGGACGTGGAGCCGATCTCAGCATTGATCCGATCAATGCTTCGATACGGAACTTCGATCACCAAGCGCCCCGGCTCTAAAAGGAGGGAAAATGCAAAAGTTGAATACCGATCCTCGGGTCGCCGGGAAATTTTCCGGTGATCGGACTTGGTCGCTGACTGCTGTGGCGGTTCTCTGGCTTCTCTACGCATTCGTTTTTTACCAGATCAGAAACTACCTCGGTTCGACGGAAGTATTTTGGGCTCTGGCTACGGCCGGAGGCTTAGTGCTCTTGTTCAACACGGCCGCGATCTTCGCGATGGTCGCTCATCTCAGCGAAGAGCGCGACGAGATCTACGGTCTCGATTTGCATTATCTCGATTTATCGAAACGAAAATCCTGAAACCAACGGTGGCATCGTGGACAAACCTCATTATGAACCCCCGAAGCAATCCGCATTCGGGCAACTATTCGACAGCTTATTCTTGCTGGTCCTCGTCTTCGCGGCGCTGTTCACGCCGCTTTATCTGAAGCTCGCCGGCGGCGGCAAAACGGATCTCGCTCTCGCCGACACAAAGACTTGGGAAGGGCTCGGCCAAAATGCCGTGCAGCAGGCCCAATGGGTGAAGTTGGGGATGACGCCCGAGACCGCGGCGCCAATGATCACTTCACGTTTCGACTACAGCTTCAACGTGACCGAACTCGTCATCACGGCGGTCGTCGTGATCGGCTATTTCGCGTTGCTGTTCGCGTTTTCCAAACGTGAATATCGCGAAGTCCTCGAAGAACGCTTCGGCAGAAAGTGAGATCCAGCCATGAACAACTTCGAAATCATCGAATACGCCGCCTGGGCTCTGTCTGCCGTCCTCGGCCTGTGGATGCTCTTCGACATGATCAAAACCAACCTCGCATATAATGAGGACCTGCTGACGTCCTCAAAAGAAGGCGAAATCGACGACGCACTCGTCATCGACCCGACACATCAAGGGGGACACCGGTGAGCCAAACTACAGTTGTCCATGGCGAGAAAATCTCGCTTCTTCGCGTCCTCGGTCCAGCGCATGTCTGGGCTCTCGGCGTCGGCATCGTTCTCGTCGGCGAATACATGGGATGGAACTTTGCCGTCGGCAAAGGCGGCGCCATCGCGGCGCTCATTGCATGCTGGGTGGCGGGCTTGCTCTACACCTGCGTTGCAATGATCGATTCAGAGGTGACTTCGACGGTTGCGGCCGCCGGCGGTCAATACGCGCAGGCAAAACATATCGTCGGACCGCTTATGGCGTTCAACGTCGGTCTCTATCTTGTCTTCGCGTACACCATGCTTGAAGCGGCGAATGCCATCACGCTCGGGTATCTCGTCCAAACGGTGGGCCAGATGGCAGGCTTCGCGGAGGCGCACGACAAGCCGTTCATCGTTTTGTCGATCATGTTCCTGGCTTGGCTAAATTACCGAGGTGTCTACGCGACGCTTACGGTCAATCTGGTGCTTACAGCAACCGCGTTCACCGCGGTCGTCGTTCTCTTCGCCTGCGTCAAACCGTGGTCGAATGAACTTCTAAACCATCGGGAACTGCTCACCGGTCTGCCTTATGGGTGGCTCGGAGTCGTGGCCTCGCTGCACTTCGGCCTTTGGTACTATCTCGGCATCGAGGGAACGTGCCAAGCGGCGGAAGAGGTGCGTTCGCCTGCCCGATCGCTGCCGCTCGGTACGATGACGGGCATCATCACACTGCTTATCGCGGCGACGATGACTTGGTACCTCTGCACCGGGTTGATGCCGTGGGAATACCTCGGCCAAGCCACCACGCCTCTGTTTGACGCCGCCCGACTGACGGACTCGATGCCGCTGATGGTGTTGTTGTTCATTGGAACGATGTTCTCGACGCTTGCTTCGGCAAACGGCTGCATCAACGACGCATCACGGGCATGGTTCTCGATGGGTCGCGACCGGTACCTACCAACGTGGTTCGGCGCCGTGCATCCCAAGAATAGAACTCCCTTCCGGTCGATCGTGTTTCTTGTTCCCGTGGCACTCGTTTTTGCGTATTTCGCGCCACTCGATCAGGTGATCACGTTCTCGATCCTGTCGGGACTTCTTGGCTACACGTACATGTCGATACAGGTGATCATGTTCCGGAAGAAGTGGCCGCTCGATACGATCAAACGCGGCTACATTCATCCCTTCCACCCGTTGCCTGCGCTCGTTCTCTTGACGATCTGCTCGACGACGTATTTTGCGGTGTTCCTTGGTTACGGCACGCAGCTCGTCGCGATGATGATCTTCTTCGTCGTCGCTTCGCTCTGGTTCCATTTCCATCGGTATAAATACGTGCGGCGTGGCGATCAGTTCACGATGCAGTGGCCGCGGCCGGTAGGCTATTAAACCTCCACGAAGAATGGCCGGCGATTCGTCGCCGGCCATTCTCTTTTCTCCTGTCGAAGGAAGACGATGTATTTATCCTTGACGTTTGCCGTCATCGCGCTGGTGACGATCTCGATAGTCGCCATGCGCGAACACGCGAAGGTCTTGGCTTCGCGGCGGATATTGCTCGACCGTTGCACGGGCCTGCTTTCGGAAGCGGTCATCATTCACGGAGGCGATGGATTTCCGAGCCTCGAAGGGTATCACGGCGACTGCTTCGTCCGCGTCGAACTCCTTCCCGACACAATGACCATCCGCAGGCTTCCTCAGCTCTGGCTGAAGATGACGCGAATTGAAAATCGCCCGGGACTGCCGGAATTCTCGATGCTGACCCGGCCGACCGGAAATGAGTTCTATTCGCTGACGCACAATCACACGCGGGTTCTCGAACCGCCTTCAGGGGTCCCGCAGGAAATCCTCGTAAAAGGCGGCGGTCCGGCCTCGCAACAACTGCTCAATAGCCTCGCGCCGGTTATGCGACGCATCTTTGCCGAGCCGCGCATGAAGGAAGTTGCCGTCACGGGCAAAGGCCTTCGCCTCGTTTGGCAGGCCGGCGAAGGGGACAGAGGTCAACATTTGATCCTACGGCAATCCCGTTTCGACAATGCTGCGGTCGCCCCAGAGGCGCTCGCGGCGAGACTGAAGGATTTCGATGATTTGAGCACTGCAATCGACAACACCCGGAACGCAAGGGCAGCATGAGCACCGTGGTCCAACGCCCGCCATTAAACCCTTATCTAGTTCTGGCTATCGCCGTGGCGTTCCCCGGTGCCGGACATGTTGTGACCGGCTATCCGGAAAGAGGCTTAAGATTCGCTTTCTTTACCTTGCTGTTCGCGGCCTTCACCTGGCACTTCTCGACACCTGAACAGTCGCTCGTCGGACGTGCCGCAGGCGGCCTATTCGTTTGGGCTCTTTCGATCCCGGACGCTTACAAGCTTGCGCGTGTCCAATACGAAGTGTGGAAATCGAAAAGGTTTCGGAGCTAAGTAACGGGCTCCGGCAAAGGAGCCTCCCAGTGCCCGATTGTCTCCGCACTTCGGTGACTACCGCTCTTGTCGCTGCTTCCTGCTGCATTGCCTTGGCCAGCGATGCGCTCGCCAAGGCGCGCGTCTGTCAGGAACAGGAGCAACATTATTCTCAGATAATGCAGGCAGCCGGACCGCTGGAGATCAACGCTGCACTTGCCGCTGCCGCCGACAAAGGTTGTATCGAACTCGCTGGCAGGCTGCTCGACAATGGCGCTTCGCTCGCGTCCCGCGATCGCTCCGGTGCGATGCCGCTCACGCACGCCGCAAGGACCGGGCATACGGATATTGTCGAACTTTTCCTCGCACACGGCGCGGATATCAATGCCCGCGACCTCGATGGAGGGACGGCACTCTTTGCGGCTTCCGAGCATGACAATCCTTCCGCCGTGCAAGCTCTCCTCGCGCATGGCGCGGACGTGAACATTCCGGGTCGAACGGGTTTGACGCCAATCGCGGCTGCATCGTTTGCGGGTAACGAGCGTGTCGTCCGACTGCTGCTCGACAAAGACGCCGATCCCAAAAAAGCCGACGCGACCGGCAAGGCGCCGATTTGCTACGCGGTCGCCCGCGGCTTCCCTCCCGTCGTGAATTTGCTTCTTAATCACGCCGTCGACGTCAATGCCCGATACGGCAATGATTTGACCGCCCTCATGTGGGCGGCGGGGCATGAAGATGCGGCGGGCTCGAACGACGTGGCGGACGTACTCGCGCTTCTGATCGATCACGGCGCGCGCATCAACGAAAAGGACAATCGCGGGCGCACGGCGCTGATGATCGCGGCTTCGCTCGGACACGACAAGGCCGTCGATGTTCTCCTCGCGCGCGGCGCAGACAAGACGTTGCGCGACTCTACCGGCAAGACTGCGGCCGACCTCGCGGCCAACGATGCGCTGCGCAGGAAGCTAGCGGTCAGCTAGCTCTATCGGTCACTGCTGGCCGCCAACGACCTGAAGGCTCGCAAGATATTCGGCGATGGGCTTGAGGTCAGCCGGCTGCACTGCCTTCATGAGATCCGACATGCCGGGATTATTGGCTCGTGAGCCGTCGCGAAATGCGGTCATGGTATTAAATAGATATTCAGACTGCTGACCGGCAAGGCGTGCCGTCGTGCCGTCACCTTGAAATTGATCGAGATGGCATGAGGTGCAGCCGACCGATCCAATCGCCGTCAGGGCCACCTTCGTCACATCTTTCGGCGGCGAAGGAAAGTTCATGTTAGGCCACTTCAGGCCAGCGAAGTGAGAGGCCAAAGCCTTGAAGTCTGCCTTCTCGAGCCCGGCGACGACTGCGGACATCTGCTCGTTTTTTCGCGCGCCGCTCTTATAGTCGCGCAGTTGAAGATACAGGTAGCCCTCATTCTGCCCCCAGATGATCGGCGTGGTTTTCTCTTGGGGGACACCGTTCTCTCCGTGGCAGCCGGCGCAGATCTGCGCGTTTTCCTCGACACTCGCGGCAACGACCGCCGTTGTCATAAGCGGGCATGCCGTAACGACGCCAACAATCGCGATGTGCGCCGATCGCATCACTCTCATCATTTCTGAACTCCGATTGACCGGTCTCGTCATGATCATTTGGCGGAGCCCGGAAGGAGCGGACATTCTCCTTCCGGGCCGCTCTCGTTCGATCAGTCAAGCGTGAAGGCGATTATATTGTTGCCGCGCTTGAAATCGATCTGCGTGTTACCGCCTGCACCGACGACGATGTATTCCTTGCCGTCGAGCGCATACGCGGACGGCGGAGCGTTGACACCCGCACCTGCCTGGAACGACCACAGAATCTTCCCGCTGTCGGCGTTGTAGGCGCGGAACCAACCATCCGCCTCGCCGGTGAATACGAGATCGCCAGCGGTCGCGAGCACGCCTCCCATCATCGGCTGCGGGGTTACCACCTTCCACTTGATCTTCCCGGTGTTGTAGTTCACCGCAGAGATATTGCCGAATTGCTCTTCACCGGGGATGACTTTGAAAGCGCCGCCGAGCCAGAGCTTGCCGTCTGGATAAGGGCTCGACTGCACCTGATAGGTCATCGGCTGGTGAAGGTTCACGGCGTATGCGAGATTGAGTTTCTGATTGACCGCCATTGGCGACCATTCCACGCCGCCGTTTGCACCGGGCAGCATCCTCGCGCCTTCCGGCGTCGGGAGCGTCCAGAAGTTCTCTTGAGCCACCATGGGGTCCGAGAAGCGGATCATGCTGCAATCATCGCGCTTGTTGACGTAGACGTATCCCGTCTTTCCGGCATGGACGACGCCGGGCACGGTCTTGCCATCCTTGTCTTTAACGTCGATGAGGATGGGCGGACTGACGGAATCGAGATCCCATACGTCGTGGGGTATGTACTGGAAGTGGCAGATATAATTGCCGGTATCGAGGTCGAGCGCGACGAGCGAATCCGTATAGAGATTGTCGCCCGGCCGCGGCGCACCGTCGAGATCAGGCGACGGGTTGCCGACCACAAAGTAGATCCGGTTCAGCTTGAGATCGACGGCCGGGTTCTGCCAAACGCCGCCTCCGAGCGTTTTGAATGGATCACCTGTCTTCGCGAGTTGCGCCTTTTCAGCCGCGATGTCGCGATGCAGATCATGGCCGGTCGCATCCTTCGTCGCCCAAACGCCAACCGAATTTTCCGGGATCGTATCGAAATTCCAGACCTGCTTGCCGGTGTTGGCGTCATAGGCACGGACAAAACCGCGGATACCGTATTCACCGCCGTTCGTGCCGATCAATATCTTGCCGTTGACCGCCGTCGGCGCCATCGTTTCGCTGTAGCCCAACTCGGGATCCGCGATCTCCGTTTCCCAGACGAGGCTGCCCGTTTTTGCATCGAGAGCAACGAGCTTGGCGTCGAGCGTTGCGAAATAAACTTTGTCACCAAGCACCGCGACGCCGCGGTTGTTGGGACCGCAGCAGTATGTCGTGATCGGGCCCATCTTGTGCTTGTAGTGCCAATATTCCTCGCCCGTTTTGGCATTGAGCGCGTAAACGTGATCGAACGACGTCGTGACGTACATCACCTCCCCAACGATGATCGGCGATGTCTCGAGCGATTCTCTCACATCCAACTGGAAGATCCATGCCGGACGAAGCTTCGAGACGTTCGATGCATTGATCTGTTTGCCGGGATAGAAGCGGGTCTGCTCGTAGTTGGCGTTCGTGTGCAGGAACTGCTTGGCGTCGCTTCCCGCTTTCGTCAGCATTTCCTGAGTGACTGTTGGTGCGGGCGCAGCGGGTTTAGCCTTCTCGTTCTTGTGGTGTTCGATTTCCTGGGCGGATGCGGGCAATGCCGAAAATGCAAGCAACGTCGTCAGCGCCGCCGCATACGCGTGGCTACTTTTCATCCCGACCATATTGTCCTCGCTTTACTGGGGCTCAGTTCGCGCGTCGGCACCAAGCTTCGTGGGAAGCGAGAGCGGTGCCGGTCATTTTGCTCAGTTCACGCTCCGATTAGAGCACTTGCCAGCTTTTCCCGGCAATCGGGCATGAAATTCTAGAGTATCAGGAATGTTATCGAGGCCTATATTCCGGCACACATGCCGCCTGCTGATTGTCCGTCAGCGGATACACCAAGGTTAAAATAGACGACTGCATGCTTGTTGAGTGGGCAATTCCCAAAGTTGCCGGAGTTCAGTTTTTAATTGCTCTCAGAGTCCAGCGCAGGCCGTTGGAACTCAGCTCCACGACACTCAATGGCCCGATATCTATATGCCAAAACGATCCCGGCCCTGCCTTGATCGCTGCGAGGATGGCCGCTCGAATGACTGCCGGATGCGTAATTGCGATAACATTTTCCTGTCGCGGCAACACGTCGTTCAGCCAATTTGCAGATCGTGCGATGAGGCCGTCGACTGTTTCGCCGCCGTGCGGGGCAGCGCCTGGATCGGAAAGCCAGCTTTCGAGGGCCTCCGGCTCGGAGGCTGCAATACTATTCAGCGTGCGGCCCGCCCAGCGACCGAGATCCAGGTCCCGCAGCCCTGTGTCGATCGCCGCCTCGAATCCAAGCGCGGTTGCCGTTTCGACCGCGCGCGCGGCCGGGCTCGTCAGGACGACCCTCGAACGGGGCATCTCCTTTGCGAGCGCCGCGGCATCTCGCCTTCCGAATTCGTCAATGCCCTCATCAAGGGGAAAAGCGGCTGCCCTGACCGCCGGGGTCGAGGCGTTGGCGATGAATGTGAGGCGAGACTGCATGCGGGCTGACTGCTTACATTGACAAAATTGCGGCCGGGCTTAATGTGACCGGTGCATCGTCATAGGCAGGAAACCGGTGAGATTCCGGCACGGTCGCGCCACTGTAATTTGGGGACGCTCGTTGCGTCCATCGAAAGTCAGACCCTCCCTGTGATTACCGCAAAGCTTGAAACGGGACGCGTAATCCCAAGGAGGCATTTCCTCATGTCACAGTCTGCAATCATTTCGGGCACCTCAGCAGCGCCCATTCCTCTCAAAGAAATTTTGCCCTGGGCCGTTTTCGGCGGGTTGCTGTTCATTCTCGCCATGTATTTCGTGGGCGTGGAAGAAGGCGCTATGTCGATCTTCAATAGCATGTATGTGCACGAGTTCGTGCACGACGGACGCCATCTCCTCGGCTTCCCCTGCCATTAAGATCACCGGAGATTTGCAGCTATGGGAAATTTGCTCCTGCGCGGCATGATTGCCGGGCTGATCGCTAGCCTATTGGCATTCGGGTTCGCCAAGATCATCGGAGAACCGCAGGTCGAACGCGCCATCGCGCTCGAGGAAGCGCATTCTGAGGGCGGTCACTCCCACGGCGGGGCGGCGGATGCGCAGTCGGAACACTCGCACGTTGGAGCGGCCGAGGCGGGTGAAGAGCCGGAACTCGTCAGCCGCGAGGTGCAGGCAGGCGTCGGGCTTCTAACAGGCGTCGCCGTGTACGGGACGGCGCTCGGCGGCCTTTTCGCCCTTGCTTACGCGTTCATCAGCGGTCGCCTTCTTCATCTGCCGCCGCGTAGCACGGCGCTCGTGCTCGCAGCGATCGGCTTTCTCGTGCTGTACTTCGTGCCCTACCTCAAATACCCGGCAAACCCGCCTGCGGTTGGACAAGGCGAGACGATCGGCTATCGCACGCAGCTTTATTTCGGAATGCTCGTCTTTTCGCTCATGGCGCTGGCGATTGCGGTGAGCTTCGGGCGGCAGGCATTCGAGAAGCTCGGCGGCTGGAACGCGTCGATCCTCGGGGCCGGCGTTTATCTGGTGTTGGTTGCTATTGCGGCCTACGCGCTGCCGGCGATCAACGAGGTGCCTGAGAAGTTTCCCGCAGACCTGCTTTGGAACTTCCGCATCGCCGCATTGGGTACGCAAGCCATCCTCTGGGCTGCAATAGGATTGCTGTTCGGCTGGCTCGTGGTTGGCAGCCGCGAAAGATTTGCGCGCTGACTTTCGTGCCGATGTTCAGATTGCAAAGCGGAGGCGCGCAAAGTTTGCCGCCTCCGTCGCGATTTGATTTTCATCCCCTCCTCCGATCGAAAGCCGTTTTTCCCTAATGCGTCATTCGCCATGCATTGGCATCTGCAAGCTCGACGATGCCTCGGGTTACTGCCTCGGATGCGGCCGCACCAGCACCGAGATCGGCAATTGGATCTCGATGAGCGAAGGTCAGCGCGATGCGGTTTGGCTGACGCTGCCGGACCGGCTCTCGGCCCTCTCCGTTCGCGTGCGGTTGCTGCCTTGGACGCGAGACGAACTCATCAATTGGGTGGGCGATACCATCGAGGCGCGGCGCGGAACTTGGTGTACCGGTGCGCCGGGTGCTGTTGCGGAATTTCCCTGCACAAGCGGGCGCACGATTAGCGTGGCTCTCGAGCAAGATTCGCTCATCGCGCGCGCGCCGGATGCTTCGTTCCGTTTGCGCGTCAGCGACAAAGTCAGGGCTTTTGCATTTTCCGATGACGGACCGATCGTTCTAGGTCTGCCCAAGGCGCGCGCCGCGATCCGTTCGACATCGGTGCTTACGCCGCTTGGTCCCGACTCGGATGCGATCGATGCCGCGCACGAAGGGGAGCAGCTTTTCGATTATGGCATCGGCCGTAAGAACAGCCGCTTCTGCGTTCGCACGAGCGACGCTGCTCTTCTGTCCGCACTGTCCGATAATGCCGGCCGCCATTGGGCGGACGTGATGAAAGCGATCGGCATGCAGGTCCTTTCTGCCAGTCCGACACGCGTCGTCGAGAGCGCGGCGGCGCGCCTCGAAGTGTTCGCGAAAATTCCTTTGCCCGGCGAGCAATCTCCGCCCGGAGCACACACGCATTTCCTTCCCGGTTACCTCGAGAGCGGCGAAGAAATTGCCTCGAGCCTTGCGCCGCCCGACTACGCCGCACCGGTCGCTATATTTTATCCCGACGAAATGCGCCGTTAGAACGAAGCCAAGCTGTGGCGCCCCACATTCTTGTCCCCAAGTCTAAGGTCGCGCGAGGCGTTGTGTTATTGAGGGGGGTGCGGCGCCGTAGTAGTGACTTTTTTACGGACTACGGATGCCCCAAAGATCAGTGAGGATCTCATGCGCAACATTGGCCCCGGACTCGCAATCGCCGCCATCACGTTTGCCGCCATTGGGGGATCGCTCTCTACTCAGGCTTCGGCGGACGAGCGCATGCAGTCCTCGTTTACTGCGCTCCTCGGCGAAGGCTTCGAGGTGAAATCCGTAACGCTCATACCTCTCGAGGTCGCCAAACGGGTGACCGAGAAGGTCAAGACGGACAACGTGGTCGTCACACTCCAGAACAAAGACGCCGTCGCGGTGTGCTACGTCGCATTTGCGAATTGGGCCTTCATGAACAAGGCCTCACTCGACTCGGCGACGCTCTGTGAAGTCCGTTCAGCCATGGTCGCCGAGAGCGCTGCGCCTCCGTCCGCGCCATCAGGCTCGACGTCAAGTTCCGAGCCTCCGGCAACCCCACCGCCGGCCGCTGAGCCGCCTGCCGCCGAGCCGCCGGCTGCAACGGCGCCAAACTCGCCGCCGCCCGGAACGACGCCTTAAGGCGCAGGTGGAAACCCGCCAGCCGCAAAATGTTCGCCAAGCGACTTTTCCGGGTCGTTTATGGCGTCGTTTGCCTTAGTCCCACCACGCCCTATGGGCATATGCCGAAAACACTTCCCTTTCATCAGTGAGAGATCGTGAGAAAAGTGAAGAATTCGGGATTGCGCAACGCATCGCTGGCACTGGCCGGTATCACGCTGATATTCGCGGTTGCGAGCGAGAGCTTCGCCCACAGCGGCACGCAGGAGGAGCAAGATGCATGCACGCCGGACGTGTTCCGCTACTGCTCGGCGCAAATTCCCAACGAAGAGCGCATCGTCGCGTGTTTGAACCGGCATCTTGCGAAGCTCAGCCCCGCTTGCCGCTCGGTGATGTCGGGCGGCCCGGCCACGCGGAAATCGCGTGAGGCACGATGAGCCCCGTTATTTGAGAGAAACGACAGTTCTTGCGAGGACGGAACCGTGCGAAGCAAAATTCTAATTCCGAACTTGCTCGTCGTCTGCATTGCGGGAGCCCTGACCACATTCGCTCACCCTCGCGCGGCCTTTGCTCACAGCGGAACAGCTGAGGAGCAATCCGCGTGCACCCCGGACGTGCTCAGTCTTTGCTTCTGGGACATTCCGAGCGAAGACCGCATCGTCGCGTGTCTCAATCGCAATTTGAAAAAATTGAGCCCCGCTTGCCGCAAGGTCATCGACGGACCGCCGGACGCCGCAGCCGACAAGAAATCCGATAAGACAAAACGCTGAACGGTTCGGACTGGCGCTGCCGTATTCCTTACAGCGAGCGCCCCGCTTGTTCCGACAGAACTAGGCGCGACCGCGGACGGCCTTTGCCTTGTTCATTTGAAGCGCATCGCAGACCGTCTCGACGATGCCTTGGGCCGACAGTCCCGCACGTTGATACATGACCTCGGGCTTGTCCTGATCCACGAAGACATCCGGCATGACCTTCGAGCGCACCTTAAGCCCGCGATCGAGCAGTCCGTTCTCCGCCAGATAATGCAGGACGTGACTACCGAAGCCGCCGACCGAGCCCTCTTCGATCGTCACGAGAACATCGTGATTTTCGGCGAGCTGCCGGATGAGTTCGGTATCCAGCGGCTTCATGAAGCGCGCGTCGGCAACGGTTGCGGAGAGGCCCAGCGCCGCCAGCTGATCGGCTGCTTTCAAGGTCTCTTGCAGGCGCGTTCCCAACGAGAGGAGCGCGATCGTCGTTCCCTCGCGTAAAACGCGGCCCTTGCCTATTTCGAGCGGGATGCCGACTTCGGGCATGGCGACGCCCGTTCCCTCGCCGCGGGGATAACGGAATGCGCTCGGGCGATCGTCGATCGAAGCAGCGGTGGCAACCATGTGCTTCAGCTCGGCCTCATCGGCAGCCGCCATGATGACCATATTCGGCAAGCAACCGAGGTAGGCCAGATCAAACGTTCCGGCGTGGGTCGCGCCATCCGCGCCGACGAAGCCAGCGCGGTCGATCGCAAATCTCACGGGCAAGCTCTGCAGCGCGACGTCATGCACGACCTGATCATAGCCACGCTGCAAAAACGTCGAGTAGATAGCGGCAAACGGCTTCATGCCTTCGGTGGCGAGGCCCGCCGCAAAAGTTACAGCATGCTGCTCGGCAATGCCGACGTCGAACGTCCGGTCCGGAAACTCGCGACCGAATACGTCGAGGCCCGTGCCATCCGGCATTGCCGCGGTGATGGCGACGATCTTCTCGTCTTTCTTGGCTTCAGCGATCAAGCTATCGGCGAACACGCGCGTATAGGACGGTGCCGACGCTGCGGGCTTCGCCTGCACGCCGGTGACGACGTTGAATTTCGCGACGCCGTGATATTTGTCGGCCGATGCTTCGGCGGGCGCGTATCCCTTGCCCTTCTGCGTCACGACGTGAACGAGGATCGGGCCCTCGCCGGCATCGCGAACATTTTTCAGGACTGGCAATAGCTGGTTCAGATCGTGGCCGTCGATCGGCCCGACGTAATGAAGTCCGAGTTCCTCGAACCAGGCGCCACCCTGCCAGAGACTGCGCGTATATTCTTCGACGCGCGCGGCGCGCCGTTCCCAGCTTTTGGGTAATCTCTTTGCCAGCTGCTTGGCGATATCGCGAACGTAAAAGTACGAGTCGCTCGAGCTAATCCGGGCAAGATATGACGACAGCGCGCCAGTCGGCGGGGCGATCGACATATCGTTGTCGTTCAGGATGACGATGAGCCGTTCGTTGCGGGCGCCCGCGTTGTTCATCGCTTCGTAGGCCATGCCGGCGCTCATGGCGCCGTCGCCTATCACGCAGACCACGTTGTTCGTTCCGCCCGACAATTCGCGCGCCACAGCCATGCCGAGGCCGGCGGATATGGATGTCGATGAGTGAGCCGCGCCGAAAGGATCGTAGTCGCTCTCGGTTCGCTTCGTGAATCCGGAAAGGCCGCCGGGCTGACGCAACGTCCTCATCCGGCTGCGACGGCCGGTCAGGATCTTATGTGGATACGATTGGTGGCTGACGTCCCAGATCAGGCGATCGTTCGGCGTATCGAAAAGATAGTGCAGCGCGACCGTCAGCTCGACGACACCCAATCCCGCGCCGAGGTGGCCGCCCGTTTGCGATACGGCATCAATGAGTTCCGCGCGGAGTTCCGCAGCGAGCTGCGGAAGTTCCTGTTCGGACAGTTGCCGAAGATCGGCAGGCGTATCCACCTGGTCCAAAAGCGGTGTTTTGGATACCCGAGGTACTACTGCATCCATAGACCGAACTCCCCCAAAAGCGTCATGCCCGAGTCCACAACCGTTCTAAATATGAACCCATGACACGGCGCAAAAAATGGAACATGCGAAACGAACCGGACTCTGCGGGGAAGTGTTGCAGCCAAGCCTCACAAATGGCAAACACCTGCGAGTGTAACGGCTAAATGCCGCCACCGTGTCAACCTAGGAGACTTTCCCGCCGCGGGAGACTCGCCGATGGCCAACGGTATTTGAAATCAATCAGGGGAGGGGCAATGGTCCCGGCCAGAAAATTACGTGTTTTGGGGGCGTCGATCGCCGCTTTGATGACGGCGCTTCTCGCCACACCTCAGTTTGCCCACGCGCAAGCCGCCGACGCGCCGGAGAAGACGATCAATGGACTGAACGCCAAGCTTCTCGATACTATGAAGCAGGCGCAGGCCCTTGGCGTGCAGGGCCGCTATGATGCGCTCGCACCGGTTCTGGCCACGACGTACGACATTGGATCGATGTCCCGCGTGGCCGTCGGGCGAAGCTGGGAGACGTTCCGGCCAGAGCAACAGGCCGCCGTTACCGAAGCATTCGGGCGCATGATGATCGCGACCTATGCGAAGCGATTTGACGGTTTTTCGGGCGAAACGTTCGAGATCGCCGAGATCACCGACCGGGCGCCGACCGATAAGATGGTGAAAACCCGGATCGTGCAGAGCAACGGCAAACCGGTGGCGATCAATTACTTGATGCGCAAAACGGGACCGCAGTGGAAGATTGTCGACGTCTATCTCGACGGCACAATCAGCGAGCTCGCTAGCCGGCGTGCGGAGTTCACTTCGATACTCAATGCGGGCGGACCCGATGCCCTCATCGCCTCGCTCAAGAAGCAAGGCGACAGGCTGTTATCCGGAAGCTGATTTCGCAAATTCGTGGCCGGCCCGATTGCGATCGGGCCGGTCGCGCAACACACTTTCCTTCGCTGCCCGTCTTCGTGCGCCGGCTCTCTCGTCCGCCGCTCTACCCAAAGCTTCGAACGTCCGGCGAGCGCGTTATCCGAAACGGATCAAAGCCTATTCACGTTGTGAAAACGACGGGCCACATGGCTTCGCCGCGGTAAGTCGGGATCGACTCTAGCGCGTCTCGATTGGCGTCGGCGGGCCAACGACAACAATCGAACTGCCATGTTCGGATGCGCTCGACATTTTCGGTACGTCGGTCATCCGTCTCTTTTCGAGCATCGTCGGCGAGGACACGAGCGTCATAACAGGCTCGATCGCATTGGGATCCGGCGGCTTGGGCGTTCCCGTTAGCGCGCTCGTTTCCAACGCTTCCTGCAATTCAGCCTGGCGCTTCTGGTCCGTAACGCTGCGCAGCATCGAATAGAAGTCGATCGAGCTATCCTCGAGCGTCTGCATATCTTCGACTTTGCTCAAGTTCGAGAGCGGGCTGGTCACGCTGCCCGCGAGATTTATGCGGCTGGCAAGCGTTGCGGCCTTTGTCGGAATCAAAGCGCCGGCCGGTATTTGCGCGGCGAATTCGACGCCGGTGCCGATTGCGTCTCTAACGTTCGTCGGCCCAATGATCGGCAGGACCAGATAAGCGCTATCCCTGTAACCCCAGACATACATCGTCTGTCCGAAGTCACCGGACTGGTGAGTCATGCCTTGCGTTACCGCAACGTCGAACAGTCCGCCGAGGCCCAGCGTCGAGTTGAGGGCGAAACGGCCGAATGTCGTTGCGGCAGCCTGGAGCCGGAGCTGCAAGATGTTGTTCGCGAACGTCATCGGCTCGGAGAGGTTCGTCGTGAACGCGTCGACGCGATCGCGGACTTCCTCAGGCACGTTCTCGTTATAGGATTTCGCAGCCGGATACAGGACATCGTGATTGAAATCCTGGTTGGCCTCGAACACCGAGCGATTGAACTTCTCGTTGGGGTCGGCAATGGCCTTCGGCTCAGAGTCGTATTCGGCCGATGCCAGATGTTGCGCGGAAATTGAAGGCGCAGACGTGCTCGCGCAGGCCGACAGGCCCACGCCGACTAAAATTAAGCCGACCCAATTCAGGATAGCGCTGACTTTCAAGTCCCGATATTCCCCCATGCTGGCCCCACGGCCGAGCAACCTCAGATCTATCGCAGCCACATGCAGAACGCTAGATTACCTACCGATGCCAGTAGGCTTTCCCCCAGATCAAACCAGAAAGTAACGTCAGAATGACGTCCTGTCTGTGGCTTGTATGCACTCTCGTTGCCGTTATCGGCAGCGTTTATGCGATATTGGCTGCTTTCTTGGTGACACGATTTGCCTGCCGTCCCAAGTCGATTTTAGGGCGATCGGAAAATGTCGCGCTGATCAAGCCGCTTTACGGCGCTGAACCAGGGCTGTGCGCCAATCTCGGATCGTTCCTTCAGCAGAACTACACGGGCGAAGTTAAAATACTATTCGGTGTTCAGAATGCCGCCGACCCGGCGATAGCCGTTGTGCGCAACCTTGAAGAGCGGTTTCCCGGAGCGGATATCGAACTTGTTGCATCCTCGCGAAATGCTGGCGGCAACCCGAAAATTTCCAACGTCCTCAACATTTTCCCGCGCGCGCCACACGACATTCTGATTCTCAGCGACAGCGATATGCGCGTCGAAGATACCTACGTCCGGGATGTCGTCGCCACATTACAGCAACCGGAAGTTGGGCTCGTCACCTGCCTCTATCGCGGATGCGCGATCGGAGGGTTCTGGTCGCGACTTGCCGCCGCAGCGGTCGACCAGCATTTTCTTCCGAGCGTGCTCGTTGGCGTTCATTTCGGCCTCGCGAAGCCATGTTTCGGTTCGACGATTGCGATGCGCCGGAGCACGCTCGCCGAGATCGGGGGGTTCGAAGCCTTCGCCGACACGTTGGCCGATGACTACGCCATGGGCGACGCCGTCCGTCGAAAGGGCCTGAAAGTCGCGATCGCGCCTTTCACGGTCGGACATACTTTTTCGGAAGACTCATTTGCAGCACTTCTCGCGCATGAGCTTCGATGGGCGCGTACGATAAGGCTCGTCGACCCAATTGGTTATGCCGGTTCCGTCATTACTCATCCGCTGCCGTTCGCGCTGGCAGCGTTGCCTTTGAGTGGCTTCAGCGTCATAGCGTGGATGATGGTTTTTGGGACGCTTGCGTGCCGCCTTTTGGTTCCGTTACAAGTTGAGCGACTGCCTGGCGGGGGGAAGAGTTCGATTTGGCTCACACCTTTGCGCGACCTGTTGAGCTTTGCGATGTTCATCGCAAGCTACGCGCCCGGAGCTGTCAGTTGGAGGGGCCGCCGCTACAGCGTCGGCGCCGATGGGACTGTTAAGCCGATATGAAAGGCGCCCACGATGCGCACACTATTCTTGCAGGCTCCTTCGTTCGACGGTTTCGACGGCGGAGCCGGATCACGATATCAAGCGCGTCGCGAAATCCAGTCCTTCTGGTACCCGACGTGGCTCGCGCAGCCGGCAGCTCTGGTCGAGAATTCCAAGCTCATCGACGCGCCGCCGCACCGTACCAGCCTGCAGGATGTTCTCGCTCAAGTGCGGGATTACGACCTCGCGGTGCTGCACACCTCGACGCCGTCGTTTGATTCCGACGTCAAAGTCATCGAGGCGATGAAGGCGACCAACCCGAACCTCAAGGTCGGATTGATCGGCGCCAAGGTCGCGGTGCAGTCCAACGAAAGCCTGGTGGATGCGCCGATTGTCGACTTCGTTGCCCGCAACGAGTTCGACTTCACGATCAAGGACGTCGCCGACGGCTTGGCCTGGAGCGACATCAAGGGTCTTTCCTACCGCAACTCGCAGGGCGTCATCGTGCACAACGAAGACCGCGCTGTGATGCACGACATGGACACGCTGCCCTTCGTTACGCCGGTCTACAAGCGCGACCTGGTGATGGAGAATTACTTCATCGGCTATCTGAAGCACCCGTACATCTCGTTCTACACGGGGCGCGGCTGCAAGAGCCGCTGCACATTCTGCCTGTGGCCTCAGACCGTTGGCGGCCATCGCTATCGGACCCGCTCAGTCGGGCACGTCATCGAGGAGGTGCGCTACATCCTCAAGGCGTTCCCGCAGATGAAAGAGCTGATGTTCGACGATGATACCTTCACCGACGACCTGCCGCGCGCGGAAGCAATCGCCAAGGAACTCGGCAAGCTCGGCGTCACGTGGTCGTGCAATGCCAAGGCGAACGTACCGCGCGAGACGCTGAAGGTGCTCAAGGACAACGGCCTGCGCTTGCTGCTCGTCGGCTACGAGAGCGGCAACCAGCAGATCCTGCACAACATCAAGAAGGGCATGCGGGTCGAGGTTGCGGAGAAGTTCACGAAGGACTGCCACGAACTCGGCATCAAGATCCACGGCACCTTCATCCTCGGCCTTCCGGGAGAGTCGAAGGAGACGATCGAGGAGACCATCAAGTTTGCGACGCGGATCAACCCCCACACGATCCAGGTCTCGCTCGCGGCGCCCTATCCGGGCACATTCCTCTACAAGCAGGCGTCTGAGAACGGCTGGCTCGACGTCGACAACGCCGAACTCATCAACGCCAACGGCATCCAGATCGCGCCGCTGCACTATCCAGGTCTGTCGCACACCGAGATCTTCTCTTCGGTCGAGGACTTCTATCGCAAGTTCTACTTCCGGGTGCCGAAGATTGCTTCGATCGTCGGCGAGATGATAACGCAGCCCGACATGATGAAGCGGCGCCTCCGTGAGGGCGTCGAATTCTTCCAGTTCCTGCGTGAACGCCGCAACGCCGCGTAGTTTCTGAGCTGCCATCGACTTGGATGGATCCCGGCCTCCGCCGGGATGACGGGGTGTGGGTGGCCTTCTTCCAATAACGTAATCCCCGCGCAGGGCGGGGATCCGACCAAGCAAATAGTTCATCGCAAGTCTAGGCGTGAATGACCAGCTTGGGCGGGTTGATTATGGCGCGCTTTGTGGGGCCTTTTCGTTTTCGTGCTTGGCCTCGTTCCGAGGCGGACCCATCAGGATCGGCTGGAAGAAAACGGCCGCCGCAAGCGTCGTCACGAGCGACAGCGCAAGCAGCTCGCCCATGCTCGACGTTCCGGGATGACTTGAGAAGAACAAGCTGCCGAACGCGACGGCCGTCGTCATGGCGCTGAACATGACCGCGCGCGTCAGCGGCGACGCGAGCAAGCTTGTTTCGCCTTCGCGCCAAGCGAGCACATAATAAATCTTGAAGGCGACGCCGACGCCCAGCAGCACAGGCAGCGCGATGATGTTCGCGAAATTCAAAGGCAGCTTGAGCAGCACGCATAGCTCGAGCGTGACGACGCCGGCGAGCAACAGCGGCACGAGCGTCAGCAGCACGTCCGAGACGCGGCGGAGCGCAACGAACAGGATGATCGTTATCGAAACGAGCGCCAGCAAGCCCGCCTGGATGAATGAGCGCACAACCGTCTTCGCAGATTCCTGGATGAGGATCGGCACGCCGGTTGCTTCGGGCGCAACGGCGAGCACGGCTGACGCAAAGCGGCGAAGGTTCGCATTGTCGTTGCCATCGCCCTTCGGCCCGACTTCGACCCGCGCACGGCCATCGGCCGTTGTCCAGTCGGCAATGATCTCCGGCGGCAGACTTTCAAGCGTTACCGGCTCAGCCTTGAGCGCTGAACGAATTTGCGTGAGGCGCAGTTTGAGGCCGTCGAGCAGTGCCTTTTCAACCTTTGCCCGCACGTCGGGCGGCGCGTCCGCGAGTTTGCGAAGCGTCGCAGCCATGTCGGTGGCCAGCGGCGGTGCGCCCGGCAATTTGCTGACGTCCTCAAATGCCTTGGCGGTATCTCTGAGCGTCGCCTGCGTTTCGGCGTCCGTCGGCGTCGCCGCAATCTCGTCGGGCTCGATGGTCGGACCGAGCAGGTCCGCCGCGTCTCTTATGATGGCCAGCTTTTCGTCCTGATGGTCGGGCACGAAGCTCGCCAGCGTTACCGTGTGGCCGACTTCCGGCAGCTTATCGAGCTTTGCTCCCAGCGCCTTCGCGTCGGTGAGGTTCGGCGCCAGGATTTCGATCGTGTTCGGAGCGGTCAACGGATCGCGCATCAGATCGTTGAAGGTCGAGACCGATTCGACCTTGTTGCTGCGCAAGTTGATCGGATTGAAATCGAACTCCAGCTTGGTGAGAAGCGGCAGTCCGGCGACGACGCCGATCGCCGTCAGCGCAAGAATGACGTGACGGTGGCGTGCCATGAAGCGATCTACCGGCGCGAGAGACTGGTAGCCGACGTCGTGCGGCTCGCCCGGAGGATTAAGAACGGAGAGCATCGCCGGCAAGAAAGTGATGCTCGTCAGGAACGCGATAATCATGCCGCTGCCGGCAATGAGGCCAAGCTCGGATACGCCGCGATAATCGGTCGGCAGAAATGCGTAGAAGCCCGCGGTTGTCGCTGCGGCTGCGAGCGCGAGAGGCTTCCCGGCGTTCTTGCCCGCCGCGATCAAGGCGTCGCGGAGGCCATGTTTGTTGAAACGCTCGTGGCGGTACCTGACCGAGAACTGGATGCCGAAATCGACGCCGATGCCAACGAACAGCACCGCGAACGCGACCGAGATAAGGTTGAGTGCGCCGACGAGGTAGAGACCCAGCGCACCCGTCATCGCAAGTCCGGCGAAGAGGCTGACGAGCACGGCGAAGATGATGCGACCCGATCTGAGCGCCAGCCAAAGAATGAAAAGAACGGCTGCGATCGTGACGGCCGTGTTGATGGCTGCGCCTTCGGCAACGGTCCCGAATTCCTCATCCGCCATCGGGACGGATCCCGTCAGCCGAACCCGCACGCCGTTCTCGGGCGTCAATTCCAGGCGCTCCGCGGTTTTGCGGATCAACGCGGTTGCGTCGGCGCCGGGCTGCAAATCGGAATAATCGAGAACGGGCTTCACCTCGAGGAAGCGGCGGAGTTCGGAGGGGTTCGGGCGTCCGCCCGTCAAAAGTTGACCCCAGGAGAATGCCGTTTCCCGGCCCGCCATGAGGTCATCGATGGCGTTCGCCAGCGCGCCCAGCGGCTTGTCGAAGTCCGACCACTTGGCGCGGTCGTCCTTCACACCCAGAGGGACGAAAGAGAGCGCCTTCGCCAACCCGTTGAGCGTCGGATCGGCAGCGAGCGTGCCGAGCACGGGCTGCGCTTTGATCAGGCCCTCGGTGGTCTCCTTGAGCTCCGGCAGCGACAGATAAAGGAGGCCGTTCTTTTCGAAGAAGGGACCGCCATCACGTCGCCGGACGATTTGGAAAGGATCGGGTTTCGATTCGCTCAAGGCCGCCGCGAGACTGGCTGCGGCGGCTTCGGTCAGCTCCGGAGTTTTACCGTCAATGACTATATCGATGGTGTCGGTGTGCTGAGGAAACGCGGCGTCGAATTGACGCTCGCGCTGCCGCCAATCGAGGTCCGACGAGATCAGCTCGCTCGTATCGGTTGTGATGGCGAAATGGTTGACGACGTAGAAAATGGCGCCTGCCGTCAATGCCAGGCCCAGCAAGATGCTGGCCCAGCGCAGTCGCACAGAGATGTCGACGATAGCGGAAACGACGCGCTCGATCATGTGCGCGCAGCCGGTCGTGTTGGACGGCGTTGGATATTGAGATCGCAATTCGACATTCTAGAACGGACTCATGGTACCCCGGGGGAGGGATCGTTTCTCTCAACAGGCACCTACGATGTCGAACCTGTCGAGTACATAAACAGATGACATCTTTCAGTGTGTTGCTTTTGAGACACGACACTTCAACTGCATGAACGGCGCGACGTTGCCTCGGCTGCCTATCGATTGAACTAGCGCATAAAGTCGTGGACGACCATGACCGAACACGCCGAACGTCATTAACGGGATGCGTTGATCTATTAGGTCTTTGACGGCGCGAGATATTGCGCATTCGCAGAACGGGGGTTTCTGCATGAAAGTGATTTTGGCGCAGCCCCGGGGTTTTTGCGCAGGCGTGGTTCGAGCAATCGACATCGTCGAACGCTCGCTCGCCCAACGCAACGGGCCGGTGTATGTGCGCCACGAAATCGTTCACAACCGTCATGTCGTCAACGACCTCAAAGCCAAGGGCGCGCGCTTCGTCGAAGATCTGGCGGAAGTGCCCAATGGCGCGCTCACGATTTTCAGCGCTCACGGCGTGTCGCGCGCCGTCGAAGCCGACGCGAAAACGCGCCGCCTCACCGTCGTCGACGCGACATGCCCTCTCGTGTCCAAGGTCCACAAGCAAGGCCAGCGATATTCATCGCTCGGGCGGGCTGTGATCCTGATCGGTCATGCGGGCCACCCGGAGATCGAAGGCACGCTCGGGCGCATTTCCGGGCCCGTTTACCTTGTCGAAAGCCGCGACGACGTGGCGAAACTCGATATTCCGGACGATACGCCCGTTGCCTACATCACTCAGACGACTTTGAGCGTGGATGACACCCGAGCGACGATCGAGGCGGTGAAAGAACGTTTCACCGACGTCATTGGGCCGGAAACACGTGACATCTGCTACGCGACGCAAAACCGGCAAACAGCCGTTCGCGACCTTTGCCGCTTCGTCGAGGTTCTTCTGGTCGTTGGAGCGAGCAATAGCTCGAACTCGAACAGGCTACGGGAAATCGGTGCCGAATGCGGAATACCAAGCTATCTCGTCGCAGACGGTGGCGAGGTCGACCCGGCATGGCTTGCCGGAGTGAACCTAGTTGGCGTAACAGCAGGTGCTTCGGCGCCTGATGTTCTTGTCGAAGACGTTATCGCCGCCATCGGAAGGGTCTCACCGATCGAGATCGAAATCCTCGATGGCGTCGAAGAGAAAATTACATTCCGCCTGCCGCCTGAATTGCTCGAGGCATCATGATCGGGAATAATGCTGGTTCGAGCGCCGCAAGAAGGAGCCCTGTCGGGTGGGAATTCCATTAAACCAAGCTTTGTCGGTAGGTGCCTACGTCATCAGACAGCACCTCATGGGGCGCAAACGCTATCCGCTCGTGCTGATGCTCGAGCCGCTCTTCCGTTGCAATCTCGCCTGCGCGGGCTGCGGAAAGATCGACTATCCCGACAAGATCCTCAACCAGCGCATCTCGGTCGCTGACGCACTGCATTCGATGGACGAATGCGGAGCGCCGGTCGTCGTGCTGGCCGGCGGCGAGCCGCTGCTCCACAAGGAGCTGCCGGAGATCGTCGAAGGCGCGCTCAAAAAGGGCAAGTTCGTCACCGTCTGCACGAACGCGCTGCTACTTGAAAAGAAGATCGATCTTTACAAGCCGCACAGCCGCTTCAACTGGTCGATCCATCTCGATGGCGACAAGGAGATGCACGACAGGTCGGTTTGCCAGAAGGGCGTCTACGACCGGGCAATCGAAGCGATCAAGGTTGCAAAGGCCAAGGGCTTCCGCGTCAACATCAACACGACGCTGTTCAGCGACGCGAAGCCGGAGCAGGTTGCAAACTTCCTCGACGAGATGAACAAGATCGGCATCGGCGGCATCACCATTTCGCCGGGCTATGCCTACGAGCGCGCGCCTGATCAGCAGCACTTCCTCAATCGCACGAAGACGAAGCAGCTTTTCCGCGACATCCTCAAGCGCGGTCGTGGCGGACGCGCGTGGCCGTTCTTCCAGTCGGCGCTGTTCCTCGACTTCCTCGCGGGCAACCAGACCTATCAGTGCACGCCGTGGGGCAATCCCACGCGCACCGTGTTCGGCTGGCAGAAGCCCTGCTATCTGCTCGGCGAAGGTTATACGAAGACCTTCAAGGAGCTGATGGAAAGCACCGACTGGGACAAGTACGGCACCGGCAATTACGAGAAGTGCGCAGATTGCATGGTGCACTCGGGCTTCGAAGCGACAGCCGTCATGGATGCGGTGAAGAAGCCTTGGAAGATCGCGGCCGTCGCGCTTAGAGGCGTCAAGACGGACGGTCCGATGGCGCCTGAAATCCCGCTCGACAAGCAGCGTCCGGCCGAGTTCGTGTTCTCACGGCACGTCGAGAACAAGCTAACGGAGATCAGCGAAGCCGAGGCCCGGGCCAAGAAGCCGGTAGCAGCGGAATAATCCGCGCATCGCCCGGCGCGTTGCGTTGGCGGTCAGCAGCAGGCTCGGGAGCTGGCCCGGACGAACCATCAATGACTTGAGGACGGCGGAAATGTCCGGCGTCCCATCAGGCTTCAGGCCGTTGACGGCCGCCGGCGGAAGCCGCTGCTTCGATGTATCGGCGATCACGCGGAGAACCGCGAACGGCAATTGATGCTCGGCGGCGAGGCGCGCAACGATGTGGCTTTCCATATCGGCCGCGAAGGCGCCGGTCGCCATGTAGAGTTTCTGCTTGTCGCCCGGCTCGGAGATGACGGCTTTCGCTCCGACGATTGCTCCGGACTCTGCGTTCGGCACCGCTTCGAAGAGGCGATCGCTCCAGCGTTCGTCCGCCATGTAGGGCGTCCCGCCGCTGACGACGGACGTGCCGACGACAATCGTTCCGGATGCCAGGCCCGGCCTTAGGCCGCCTGCGATCCCGAAACTGATGAGACCGCGGATGCCGCCATTGGCGATGGACCGCTCGATCAGTGATGCGAGGCGCTGCTCATCGCCGCCGCCGGCCAAAGCTTTCACGAACCCGGATCGTTGCGCGACCCGAGCTTCGGCCCTCAGCCCCGTTGCGGCGACTACGACCCCCCTCATTCCCTCACATCATCCCCCGGATTATCCCCTCAGCCTATCCCATCTTCTTACATTCCGACCATAACTGATCGGGTATTTGAGGCTTTTAGATTGCGGTAGCGCGCCAAAGCCCACATCGGGAAGAATTTCGGGTAGCCGTGGTAGCGAAGATAGAAGACGCGCGGGAAGCCGGTTGCCGTGAAGCGCTTCTCGTCCCAGAAGCCGTCTGCCCCTTGAGTCGCGGCGAGGTAGGCGACGCCTCTCTGGACGGCGGGATTGTCGACCTCACCGGCCGCCATCAGCCCCATGAGCGCCCATGACGTTTGCGACGCTGTGCTCGGTGCCGGGTTGTAGCCCTTGTAATCGAGGCGATAGCTTTCGCCGTCCTCGCCCCAGCCGCCGTCGTTGTTCTGGATCGCAAGAAGCCACGTGACGGCCTTACGGACCACGCTCGATGCCGGATCGACGCCCGCGGCGTTGAGCGCGCACAACACCGACCACGTACCGTAGATGTAATTCATTCCCCAGCGGCCGTACCAGCTGCCGTCTTTTTCCTGCGTCCGTTCCAGGTAGGCGACCGCGTTATCGAGAACATAGCTTTGGCCGCGGCGTTCGCCGAGTTGTGCCAGCATTGAAACGCAGCGCGCGGCGACGTCGGCAGTCGGCGGGTCGAGCAACGCGCCGTGATCGGAAAACGGAATCTGATTGAGGTATTCGTAGTTATTGTCGGCGTCGAAGGCGCCCCAGCCGCCGTTCTTGCTCTGCATGCCTTCGATCCACTCGCGGCCGCGCGCGATCGATTCGCGATATGCTTCCCCGTTGGGCTCTACGCGACCCAGGGCGCGGTCCATCGCCATCACGACCACGGCCGTGTCGTCGGTATCGGGATAGTGGGGATTTGCGTACTGGAACGCCCAACCGCCGGGACGAATGCCTGGACGGCTCGCCGCCCAATCGCCGACAGTGTCGAGCACCTGCAACGGCTTCAGCCATTCGAGCGCGCGCGTGGCGGCCGCCTCGGCCTGTGTGTCGCCGACTTCCATAAGTGCATGCGTTGAAAGCGCCGTATCCCAGACAGGCGACAAGCAGGGCTGACAGTAGGCCTCGTCATCCTTGACGATCAGCAGCTTCTCGATCGAGCCGCGCGCGGTACGGTAATTCGGATGATCGTGGGAATATCCGAGCGCGTCATAGACCAGCAAGGAATTGACCATTGCCGGGAAGATTGCGCCCAAGCCATCTTCGCCGTTCAGCCGCTCGTCCACGAACGCCACAGCCTTATCGATCGAGCGTTTCCGTAGCGACTTCGGGAAATACGGCTCAAAGAACCGCAGCACGCGATCTATTGCGCCGAATATTTCCGACCACGGCGATTTTTGATGCGGGCCTTTCGGCCAGACTTTGACGTCCTCCGGCGGGATCGTGAACAGCTCGGAGATGCCGACAGCTTTCGGATTCCGCGCCCTCGGTTTCAAGGCGTTAAGCACCGTCAGCGGCACCACCACGGTGCGTGCCCAGTAGGAGATCTTGTCGAGATGGAACGGGAACCATCGCGGCAGCACCATGATCTCGACGGGCATTACCGGAACGCCGGTCCAAGGTATGGTGCCGAAAAGCGCGAGCAGGTTGCGCGTGAAAACGTTGGCGTGAGAGGCGCCCCCTTGCGAGAGGATCCAACCGCGCGCCTTCTTCATGTAAGGCTCGTCGGTGCCGACACCGATCATCTTCAGCGCATAGTAGGCTTTCACGCTCGCGCTGATGTTCGACGCGCCATCATGAAAAAGCGGCCAGCCGCCATTCTCGGACTGGATGCGGCGGAGATAATTGGCGATCTTGGCTTCGAGAGCGGCGTCCACCGGCTCGGCAAGATAGTGGCGCATCAAAACGTATTCTGCGGGGATCGTCGCGTCCGCCTCGAGTTCGAAAACGAAATGACCGTCGTCCCGCTGCAGCGCCAGCAGCGCCTTTTTGGCGGCGGTTATCGCGTTTTCGATGTCAGGCGTTGAGATCTCGCGCATCGCGCTATCGGACGGCAGGCGAGCGGAATGCGTCGCAGAGTCGAAATTCATAGATGCTCTCCCAGAAGTTCGAGCGTCCTATCAGAAGTGCGCCGACGCCGCCAGTTTCGCGGCCGCTTCCCCCGACCTTATCGCGCCTTCAATCGTGGCCGGAAGACCGGTGTCTGTCCAATCACCCGCGAGAAGCACGTTTTTCCAACGTGTTTGCGCTTTCGGCCGCAGGGCATTCTGTCCGGGCGTTGCTGCGAAAGTTGCACGCCGCTCCTTCACGATCTGCCAGCGCGGAAGTTCCGTTTCGAGGCCCGCAATTTTCGCAACCTCGGTCCAGATCTGCCGTGCAAGAGGTTCTCTCTCGGCCTCATTGTAACGATCTGCGACGCTGACGGTGACCGACAGCCGGTTTTCAAATGCGAACAGCCATTCCGTCGTCGCGTTGACGACGCCCGTGATCTTCGGAAGTCCGGCCGGGGGCGCGACGGCAAAATGAGCGTTCAAGATTGAACGGTATTCGGTCGGCGCGACCAAATCCGGTATCAGGGTGCGCGCGACCCAGCCTGGTACGGCGAGGATGACATCGTCGGTGCTGTTCAGTTCGACGGCGCCGTCCGCGAATTGCAGCGTGCGGGCGCGCCCATCTGAGAATTCAATCGCCCGCAACGAATGGTCAAACCGGACTTCGGCGCCGCGCTTTCCGAGAAACTGAAGGGCGGGATCGACCAGAGCCGGTCCCAGTCCGTTGGCTGCGAACAGCGGGCGGCAGGCTTTGCCGCCACGCCCCAGCGTTTCGCGGATGATCGTGGCGGCAAGCTTTGCGGAGCCTTCCGACGGATCGCAGTTCAGAGCCGCGACCAACACCGGATTCATGAGACGAGCGAAGACCAACGAACCGGTATCCACGCGTTGGCCAATCGTATCGGTGGCTTTTGCTTGGAGTAGACTTCCAACGCGAATGTAGTCGAGGGCGCGCGTGCCCGGCACGCGACGGTGTCCAGAGAAAATCCACCAGGGCAGCGGCCCGTCGTTCGGCCTCAGCGTCCATCGCTCGCCGGACATGAAATCGCAAAATGCGAACTCGGCGTGCTGCGGATCATCAAGCAGATGCCTGCCGCCGATCGTATTCAAATACCCGAGCGCGCTCGCGTTGCCCGATAGAAGAAGGTGGTTGCCATTGTCGATCGTCAGTCCGAGCGCGGACTCGAAATACGAGCGGCAGCGTCCGCCGGCGTGGCGTGCAAGCTCGTGGACGACGACATTGCGTCCCCGTCCGACAAGCGTGACCGCCGCCGAAAGACCGGCAAGACCGGCCCCGACAATGTGAATAGTGCCGTCGCTCATTTAAAAAATGCCGTCACGCAGAACCGCCCAGAGGACGGTGCGCTTCGAACGGCGCACATCAACGCGCGGCGCGCCCCACCCTCGTGCGATCAGTTTCTCGAGAATGCCCCGATAGACCGTCGCCATCATGCGTGGCGATCTTACGGTACGCCGCGAAGAGCGAGCCATGATGGCTTCCGACCTATCGTAGTATTTCCGCGCCTTCTCGGCGACGCCGCGGCACACGCGATCGAGGCGCGGATCGACCAGAATATCGGCGATCGAAAGGTCTGCGAGGCCGCATTCGCGCAATGCTTCCTTGGGGAGATAGAGGCGGCCCATCGCCGCGTCTTCATCGATGTCGCGCAGAATGTTCGTCAACTGGAGCGCGCGACCGAGGTTATGGGAAAGCTCAATACCCGGCGTCTCCTCCATGCCGAAAATCCGCACCGACAATCTGCCGACTGCGGAGGCGGCGCGGTCACAATAGAGGTCGAGAACCTTCCATTCAGGGGCACGCAGGTCGCGGACGATATCCATCTCCATGCCGTCGATGACGGCGATGAAGTCTTCCTTCAGAAGACCGTATTGCGCAATCGGGCCTGCGAGATCGCGCGTGCGCGATGTCCGCTGACCCGTTGCGTAGAGTTGTTCGATGTCGTCCCGATATTGCACGAGGTCGGCAAGGCGCACATCTCTCGAGCCGCCGTTGTCGGCGACGTCGTCGACGGCCCTGCAAAATGCATAGACGTGATACATCGCCTCGCGCTGTTCACGCGGCAGAACGCGCATGGCCGCGTAAAACGAGCTGCTTGCCGCGGCCGGCGTTTCGTCAGCAATCAGGGTGTCGACATCAGCGCTCATGCGGCATCATCCTTGACGACTTCGTAAACGCTGAGCGTGTGAAAGTGCGACCCGCAATAGTGGCAGCGGCCGTGCGTGCAGCAATCATCGCAGCGTATGGTTTCGAAAGGTGGACGGACTCCGACAGCGGGTCGCGCGTCTTCAGCAGCCCGATGATCTTGCGAGCGAGGCCAACGATCACCGACGTTTCGACCGCAAGGCGCAGGTCCGTGACGCTCGACGGCAACAGCGCCGCTTCGGGAAGCATTGCCTCGGTCTTCACGGCCAACGACCGCAGGCAAGCGCGCAGCTCCGGAGAAGACTTCGGCTCGCCCAGATCGCGAACGCCGAGCCCGCGGGAAGAAAGATCGTCGAGCGGAATGTAGACCCGGTCGATCTTGCGATAGTCCTTACCGCAATCCTGAAGATGATTGATTATCTGCAAGGCCGTGCACAATGCATCCGAGTGCTGCCATGTGGACTTCGGTTCACCGTGGACATCGAGGACGAACCGGCCGACCGGCATTGCCGAATAGCGGCAATAGTCGAGAAGCTCGTCCCACGTGCCGTAGCGGTTCTTCGTGACATCCTGGCGAAAGGCCTTGAGAAGATCGAGAGCGTGTTGCGCGCTGAGATTTCTCAGGCGCAGCTGTTCGCGAAGCGCGAGTGCGTCGACTGCGGCGTCGGAGCGGCCGAGCAGTGTCGCTTCGTGCGCATCGAGGATCGAAAGCTTCGATTGTGCATCGAGGGTCGGATGATCGGCTGCATCATCTGCCGCCCGGGCAAAACGATAGAATGCGAGGATCGGCGCGCGGTGACGCGAGGCAATGACGCGGGACGCGACAGGAAAATTCTCGTCACGCTCAGACTTGCCGGATTTGTACTTTCCGTCGACCGTCATTGCCTTCCTACTTCGGCCTGAACCCGGCCCTTCCAGAGACCTCCACGACCGCGCATATGCTGATACGCCGAATCTAGCGTGAAACCCACATAGGCCGTCGCTATAACTGGTAGCGCAAGGCCCCAAAGTGGAGAACGGTTGTAAAAGCGCAACGTCGGTTGAAAGGCGATAACCATCAGCGCGTATGTTGCAGCCCCGATAACGTTCGCCGGATAGTTCGAAAACATGGCAAATGCCAGCGGTGCCAGATAAATAAGCCCCATTCCGACGACAGTTCCGAGCAGTAGCACTGGCGAATAGTGCAGTTGGGCATACGCCGATCGCGCAACCATTCGGCGAATATCATCAAATGCAGGATAAACGCGAAGACTGGTCACGCCGTGTGAAAGTCCGAGCCAAATCGGGCCCTGCTTTTTCAACAGTTTTCCGAGAGCACAATCGTCGATGAGCGCGCCGCGGATGGCGGCGATCCCGCCAGCGCGTTCCAATGCCGTACGCTCGACCAGCATGCAGCCGCCCGCTGCCGCCGCGGTCGACGCCGTTTCGCTGTTCACCCAACGAAACGGGTAGAGCATCTGAAAGAAGAAAATGAAGGCCGGGACAAGCGCTCGCTCGGCCCAGCTTTCGCATTTGAGCTTGGCCATCACCGATGTCATGGCGCGGCCGTTCGCGCGCGAACTCGTCACCAGCGATGTCAGCATTTCCGGCGTGTAGCCGATGTCGGCGTCCGTCAGCAGAAGATAATCGGGCGCCTTCGATGACGTTGCCGCGGCTATTCCCTGATGCATGGCCCACACCTTGCCCGTCCACGCGGCAGGAAGCGGTGCGCCTTCGATGATGCTTACCTCCCTCGTCGAACCCGCAGCGATCTTGCGCGCAATTTCGGCGGTGCCGTCGGTGCTTTGGTCATCGACAAGTACGATTGAGAATTCGCCGGGATAATCCTGCGCGACGAGCGATGTGAGGGACAACGGAAGCATGTCGGCTTCGTTGCGCGCGGGAATTACGGCCGTCACTCGCGGCCAAGCGCCCGGCCCAGCGAATTTTCCGCGCTCGAACTCCTCGCGCTCGCTGGTGAGCCAAAATCCGCCGTTGAGCAGCAGCAGGTAAATCCACGCAACGAGGCCGATCGCGGCGATGAGATCGACCGCGGTCACTTCAGATATCCCGCGTCGCGAAACCAGCGATAGGCTTCCGCCAGGGCGTCAGCTGCGGGACGTGCCCGGTAGCCTAGCTCGCGCGCAGCTTTGGCCGAGGAAAAGAACATTTTGTATTTGGCCATGCGCAGGCCGTCGACAGTCGCGAAGGGCTCGCGTCCCGTCATGCGGGCCATAGCTTCCACACCGTAGGCAATGGGATAGATCAGCTGGCGCGGGAGTTTGATCGACGGTGGCCTTCGGCCTGCCAGACGCGCGATTACGGCGAGCATTTCTCCGAGCGTCATGTCCTGTCCCCCCAGAATATAACGCTCGCCAATTCGCCCGTGCTTCAAGGCAGCAACGTGGCCGTTCGCGACGTCATCGACATGTACGAGATTTAAGCCCGTATCGACATAGGCGGGCATTCGGCCCGACGCTGCCTCGACGACGATGCGTCCGGTCGGCGTTGGCCGGACGTCACGCGGACCGATCGGTGTCGAAGGGTTAACGATGACTGCCGGCAGCCTCTCCTCCGAGATCATCCGCTCGACCAGCCGCTCCGCGAGAACCTTGCTTTTCTTGTAAGCGCCGATTGCATGCGCTTCATCGAGCGGCATGGTCTCGTCCGAAGGCGAGCCATCGCCGGTTAGTCTCAGTGTCGCGACGCTGGACGTGTAGATGACGCGTTCGACGCCCGCCTTCAGTGCAGCCGCCATGACGGCACGGGTGCCGTTCGTATTCGTCGCAATGATCTCTTGCGGGTCCGGGGCCCAGAGGCGGTAGTCCGCCGCGACATGAAAAACGTAACGGGCACCGCGCACCGCTTTGTCCAGCAGTCCGGTGTCGCGAATATCGCCTTCAACGATTTCGAGGTCGAGCCCTGAGAGGTTCGCGCGATTGCTGGTCCGGCGAACGAGCGCCCGAACCGACATTCCTTCCTCGATGAGGCGACGCGCGACGGCCGTGCCCACGAAGCCCGAGGCGCCCGTCAGAAACACGATGTCTTTTGCGGCCAATGTTCTCGCGCCCCCCGATGCGTCGAAAGTATCGTCACCCGTTGTAAGTGATCCGCCAGATACGGCCAGCCGCGTCGTCGCTGACGTAAAGCGCGCCATCGGGTCCGACCGCAAGTCCTGTCGGACGATGCTCGGTTCCTGTTTTATCTCCGTCGCGGAAACCGTCGGCAAAGATGCTGTAAGGGCCCGCTGCTTTGCCGCTCTCGAGCGGCTGAAACACGATGTTATAGCCTTCCTGGGGCCCGGAGGAGCGATTCCAGGAACCATGAAAGGCGATGAAAGCCCCGCCGCGATAGGTTTCCGGAAACGCCTTCCCTTTGTAGATCGTGAGATCGTTCGGCGCCCAATGTCCGGGAAATGCAGCGATGGGCGGAAGCTTTTCGGCGCATCGGCCTACGGCCTTGCCACCGTCGCCGCCGTACTCGGGCGCGAGAACGTTTTTTTGCTGAATGGCGTCGTAATAGCAGTAGGGCCAGCCGTAGTCGCCGCCTTCTTGAAGCGCGACGAGGACTTCAGCCGGCTGATCCGTACCTTGCTTCGAGGAATACAGCTTCGGCCAGTTCTCGTAGAGCTGATCGCGGCCGTGTTGGGTCGCGAATATCCGGCCTGCGTCGTCGAAGTCGATGCCTGCGGCATTGCGAAGTCCGGTCGCGTAACGCTCGGCTGGCGAGAAGACCTGTCCTGTTTTGTTTGCGTCGAAGCGCCAGATTCCGGCGTGCGTTTTCAGTTCTTCGCAGGGATCGATGCCCGGCGATTCTTCTGCGCGATTATCTTGCTGGCAGGAATTCGTTGCCGAGCCGAGATCGACGAAGAGGTTGCCTTTCGGATCGATCGAGAATGGCCGGGATTTATGATCCCCGTTGACCGGGATATCGGACACGACCGTTTCGGGTTTGCCCTTGGGTGCGATGTCGCCGGGCGCGAGATCGTAGCGAACGATTTTATCGCCGAGGTCTACGAAGAGGCCATTTTTATAGATGGCGATGCCGGTCCCCCCGCCGTCCGCCGGTCCGAACCGTTCGATGATGTCGGCATGGCCGTCGCCTTTGCTGTCTTTCAAGGCGAGCAATGAGCCGTCAGGGGACGGTTTGCGGTTGCGATTGTTGACGTAGACAGTGCCGTCGGGCGCGACGGCCATGTGACGCGGTGCGCCGACGTGGTCTGCAAAGATCGTGGCGCAGAAACCTTTCGGCAACGTGAGGCCTGCATTACCGTCGCAGGACTTCGCATCGGCTGGGTGAGCGCGACTTTCGATCGGCAGATGCATGAGGGCGAAGAAAGCGAACGGGAGGACGAGAGCTTTCGCGGTCAAGCCGCTGGCCAGTTTCCTGGCGACGCCAGCGCTTTGCAAGTCAGCCATCGAAGAACTCCGCACAATGTAATCTCCACCAGATGATTGCGCTCACGGGAACGGCTTGAGCATGCTCGGTTGCCGAGCGTTCGCGGACGCCAGCTACAGGACCGCAGGCGTGACGACAACCCCGTGCCGCGGATTAGTTTTCCGCGGCCGCTAGTCCACTTATCGCCATGGCGGCGACAGCGTGGAGATCGGCGCGCGCAGCTCCGCCGGCCGCTTGCACGGCCATGCCTTGCAGGACCGTCATAACGTAACGCGCAAGACTTTCAGGTTCGAACCGTCGCTCAAGGTCACCTTCGGCCTTGGCGCGTTCGAAACGCTGGCGAAGTTCCTGTTCTGCCAGGGACCGGCGCTGGCAGAGTTCTTTCTTGATCGATTCAGCAGCGTCGCCGCACGAGAGCGCGCCCTGCACAGCGAGGCATCCCGGCGGATTGGCCGGGTCAGTCAAACTGTCAGCAGCGGATTTTAGCAGGCGCTCAACCACCGCTTTCGCGGTCGGCTCGGCGAGAGCCTCGCGGTGCACGGCGCCTGGGCCCTTTTCGGCGTAGCGATCGAGAGCCCGCCGAAATAGCTCCTCCTTGTTCCCAAATGCCGCATAGAGGCTCGGGCGGTTGATGCCCATCGCTTCCGTCAAATCGGAAAGCGACGTTCCTTCGTAACCGCGCTCCCAAAACACATGGAGGGCCTTGTCCAGCACTTGCTCCTTGTCGAATTCCCGTGGGCGGCCTTTTTGCACCGCTTCTCTCCCAGTGTTCGTTCTTTCCGTCTTACACCTGTACATTTTCATACTCATCGATACAGATATCAGTTGACAGCCCCGATCGCCACCCTATATCGGTACCACTCAGTACATATATAGGGAAGATGCGCATGATGAAAAGCTCCCTCAATAGCGCGACAGCGGTCCTCACGAGATTTGCGGGATGGGTTTCGAGCCGGCGCCCAAACGATGTGTACGACGAGCTTCATGTCCCATTTGTTGTATCTGCTTGTGGATACCAATCGCGGCGCGAAGGAGACACTGCGCAAAATCCCGGTCAGTTCGACACATTGCGCGACCGTTGGCCGCCCGGGCTCAGTCACGACAACTTTTCCTAACGGCGAGTAGCGCGAGCGACGCCGCTTAAATGCTCGCCGCGCTCTCGCTTCCACCACACGCTTCACACTCGCCGCCAGCGACATCGCCGGCGAAATGACGAGAGTTTGCCGCGAACATCCGAGGGGTTGATCATGAGATTTCACGCACCATTCCAGTCCTCAAGAGGTTTGCTGGCTTCGGCAGCAATCGCGGCGCTACTTGTGACGGCGCACGCTGGCGCGGCCCTTGCCCAGGAGCATGCAGCGGTGCCCGTCTCCGTCGCGACCGTCGAGCCGCATGAGGTCGACACCTGGGACGAGTTCTCCGGACGGCTCGAAGCGATCGAGCGTGTCGACCTTCGGCCTCGTGTTGCGGGCCAGATCGTTGCTATCCATTTCCGCGAAGGCTCGCTGGTGAAGGCGGGCGACGCGCTGGTGACGATCGATCCGGCGCCCTACGCTGCCGAAGTCGAGCGTCTGGAGGGCCTCGTCGGTGCGGCGCAGGCTCAGGTCGTATTCACGAAGGCGGACGTCGCTCGCGCGCGCCAGATCATCGGCAACGCGCTTTCGGAGCGAGAACTCGATACCCGCGCGAACGCTTATGACGCTGCTGTCGCCAATCTGAAGAGCGCGCAGGCCGCGCTTCAAACCGCCAAGCTCAACCTCGCGTGGACCGATGTGCGTGCACCCGTGTCGGGGCGCGTCGGCCGGCACGAGATCACAGTCGGCAACCTCGTCGAAGGCGGCTCCAACGCGCCGATACTGACGACGATCGTATCGGTCAATCCGATTTACGCGAGCTTCAATGCGGACGAGAACGTCGTTGCCCGCGCATTGGCTACGCTTTCGCCCGAAGCGAACGCAACGGCCCGCATCGAGCAAATCCCAGTGTCGATGTCGACCGCTGCGAATGAGGGCCAGTGGCGCCGCGGCACGCTCCAGTTGATCGACAACAAGGTCGACGTGGCGAGCGGCACGGTGCGGCTTCGCGCGACGTTCGAAAACACCGACGGGCTTCTCATCGCCGGTCAATTCGTCCGCGTGCGGATGGCAAAACCGCGTACGGCTCCGATCATTGCGATCTCCGAGCGCGCCATCGGCACCGATCAAGACAAAAAGTACGTGATCGTCGTCGGCAAGGATAACAAGTCCGCTTATCGCGAGGTCAAACTCGGCGCGATGGCCGACGATCTTCGCATCGTCACGAGCGGTCTTGCAGCGGGTGACCGCATCATCGTCGCGGGCTTACAGCATGTGAGGCCGGGCGACGAAGTCGCGCCGGAGCCGGTGGCGATGAATGGGCGTCCGTTGCCAGAAAAACAGGCCGCTGCCGACAAGCCGTCGCCCGCCACACCGCAATAGACTTTCACGCGAGAAGCCAAAGGGCGAGCCCGCATATGAACATCTCGAAATTCTTCATCGATCGTCCGATTTTCGCGGGCGTGCTCTCCACCCTGATTTTCCTGGGCGGCCTGTTGGCACTCCCTGCGATGCCGATTTCGGAGTATCCGGAAGTCGTGCCGCCGCAGGTCGTCGTGCGGGCGAACTATCCGGGCGCCAACCCTAAAGTTATCGCCGAAACGGTTGCGACGCCGATCGAGGAGCAGATCAACGGCGTCGAAGGCATGCTCTACATGAGCAGCCAGGCGACGACCGATGGCTTGATGACTCTTACCGTCACGTTCCGGCTCGGCACCGATCCCGACAAGGCCCAGCAGCTCGTTCAAAACCGCGTCTCTCAGGCCGAACCCCGTTTGCCCGAAGACGTGCGCGCACTCGGCATCACGACGGTCAAGAGCTCACCTGACCTGACGATGGTCGTGCACTTGCTGTCGCCGAACGACCGCTATGACATGACGTACCTGCGCAATTACGCGGTGATCAACGTCAAAGACCGGCTTGCGCGCATCAACGGCGTCGGCGATGTGCAGATCTTCGGATCAGGCGACTATTCGATGCGGGTCTGGGTCGATCCGGCGAAGGCCGCCGAACTCGGACTTTCGGCAAGCGACATCGTCAATGCGGTCCGCGCCGAAAACGTGCAGGCCGCCGTCGGCGTCGTCGGGTCGTCTCCCTCGCTTCCCAATCTCGATTTCCAGCTGTCCGTCAACGCGCAAGGCCGTCTCGCGAGCGAAGATGAATTCGGCGACATCGTCGTCAAGGCCGGCGCGAACAATCAGGTCACGCGCTTGCGCGATGTCGCGCGCATCGAACTCGGCGCGGCCGACTATTCGCTGCGTTCGCTGCTCAACAACAAGCAGGCCGTCGCGATCCCGATCTTCCAGGCTCCCGGCTCGAACGCCATTGAGATCTCAGACAACGTCCGCGCGACGATGGCAGAGCTCAAGCAGTACATGCCCGAAGGCGTCGATTACAACATCGTCTATGATCCGACGCAGTTCGTGCGGGCTTCGATCGAGGCGGTCATTCACACGCTTCTCGAAGCCGTGGCGCTGGTCGTGCTCGTCGTCATCGTCTTCCTGCAGACGTGGCGCGCGTCGATCATTCCGCTGATCGCGGTGCCGGTTTCGATCGTCGGCACGTTCGCAGTGATGCATGTTTTCGGATTCTCGATCAACGCGCTGACGCTGTTCGGCCTCGTGCTCGCGATCGGCATCGTGGTCGATGATGCGATCGTCGTCGTCGAGAACGTCGAGCGCAATATCGAGAACGGCTTGGCTCCGCGCGAGGCGACCATTCAGGCGATGCGCGAGGTTTCTGGACCGATCATCGCCATTGCCCTGGTGCTGGTTGCGGTCTTCGTGCCGCTTGCTCTCATCACCGGTTTGACCGGGCAGTTCTACAAGCAGTTCGCGCTGACGATCGCGATCTCGACGGTGATATCGGCGATCAACTCGCTGACGCTATCGCCCGCGCTCGCCGCAGTTCTCTTGAAAGGTCATGACGCGCCCAAGGATCGGCTGACGCGGGGTATGGACTTCGCATTCGGCTGGTTCTTCCGCGGCTTCAACCGCGCGTTCACCAGGGGGTCGAATGCCTACAGCGGCGGCGTCAAACGCATCCTCTCGCACAAGGCAGCGGCGTTTCTCATTTATCTGGTTCTGATCGGAGCGGCCGGTGCGATGTTCAAGGCTGTTCCTGGCGGCTTCGTGCCGGGCCAAGACAAGCAATATCTTGTCGGCTTTGCGCAGCTTCCGGACGGCGCCACGCTCGACCGCACCGAAGATGTCATTCGGCAGATGGGCGACATCATGCTCAAGACTCCCGGTGTCGAGAATGCCGTGCAGTTTCCCGGCTTGTCGATCAATGGTTTCACCAACAGCTCCAATTCCGGAATCGTTTTCGCCGGTTTGAAGTCGTTCGAAGACCGTCGCTCACCGGAACTCAGCGGTCCAGCGATCGCGATGAACCTCAATCGGCAATTCGCGGGCATCAAAGACGCATTCATCGTGATGTTTCCGCCGCCGCCCGTTCAGGGGCTTGGGACCATCGGCGGATTCAAGCTGCAAGTCGAAGATCGTGCCGGCCTTGGCTATGACGCCTTGAGCGATGCAATGAACGCATTCACGGGAGCACTCAGCAAGGCGCCCGAGCTCGCCGGTGTTTTCACCTCATATCAGGTGAACGTGCCACAGCTTTTCGCTGCGATCGACCGGACGAAGGCGCGTCAGCTCGGCGTGGCGGTGACCGACGTATTCGCGACGATGCAAATCTATCTCGGATCGCTCTACGTCAACGACTTCAATAAATTCGGCCGGACGTACTCAGTCCGCGTTCAGGCCGATGCGAAGTATCGTGCGCGTCCCGAGGATATCGGGCTGTTGAAGGTTCGGTCCAACACCGGCGCCATGATCCAGCTTTCAGCGCTGCTCAACGTGAAGCAGGTCGCGGGGCCCGAGCGCGCCATGCGCTACAACGGCTTCCTGACCGCCGACGTCAACGGCGGCGCTGCTCCGGGATACTCGTCGGGACAAGCGAAGGCAGCGGTTGAACGCATCGCGGCGCAAGTCTTGCCGAAGGGCATAGGCTTTGAGTGGACCGAGCTAACGTACCAGGAGATCCTTGCGGGCAATTCCGGCGTTTGGGTATTCCCGCTGTCGATCTTCCTCGTGTTCCTCGTGCTTGCCGCACAGTACGAGAGTCTCGTGCTGCCGCTTTCGATCATCATGATCGTGCCGATGGGCCTGCTCGCCGCCATGACGGGCGTGTATCTCTCGCATGGCGACAACAACGTGTTCACGCAGATCGGTTTGATCGTTCTTGTCGGGTTGTCCGCGAAGAATGCCATTTTGATCGTCGAGTTTGCGCGCGAGCTCGAACTCGCGGGCCGTAATCCGGTGCAGGCGGCAATCGAAGCGAGCCGCTTGCGTCTCCGGCCAATCCTGATGACGTCGATGGCGTTCATCATGGGCGTCGTTCCGCTCGTGACCTCGATCGGCGCCGGCGCCGAGATGCGCCAAGCCATGGGCATCGCCGTGTTCTCAGGAATGATCGGCGTGACGATCTTCGGCATTTTCCTGACGCCGGTCTTCTACGTCATCTTGCGAAAACTCAGCGGAAACAAACCTCTCAAGCATACTGGCGAGGTCATCTCGCCAGTCGTCGCGGCGGCCGGATCCCATGGCCACTTGGCACCGACAGCCGCGGAATAACACGACCGAACTTGGCGCTTCCCCCCGAAGTCCAAATATGGAGAGAAATAATGTCTAATCTCAAAGGTAAAGTTGCAATCGTAACGGGCGCCTCAAAAGGCATCGGCGCCGAAATCGCAAGGGCCCTCGCCGAAGCGGGCGCTGCCGTCACTGTGAACTATGCCTCGAGCAAAGAAGGTGCCGAAAAGGTCGTCGCCGATATCAAAAGCAAAGGCGGCAAGGCGATCGCTGTCAAAGGCAGCGTCGCAAACGCCGACGACATCAAAAATATATTTGCTGAAACTAAGAAGGCTTTCGGCTCGCTCGACATCCTCGTCAACAATGCCGGCGTCTATGCGTTTCAGCCACTCGAAGCCGTGACCGACGGCGAGTTTCAACGGCAATTCAACACGAACGTTCTCGGTACGATACTGGCGGCACAGGAAGCCGCAAAGTATTTCGGTCCTGAAGGCGGCAGCATCATCAATGTCAGTTCCGTTGTTAGCCTAGCTGCGTTTCCCAACACCGTGGTCTACTCCGCAACCAAGGGCGCGGTCGATGCCGTAACGCGGGTGCTAGCTGCAGAGCTTGGGCCGAAGAAAATTCGCGTGAACACAATTGCTCCGGGTCTCGTCGAAACTGAAGGCGTGCATACGATGGGAATCCTGGGCACCGACTTCGAGTCACACGCGATTCAGCAAACGCCGCTGGGACGCGTTGGCCAGCCGGACGACATCGCGAAGGTCGCCGTTTTTCTCGCATCCGACGAGTCCGGCTGGATTACCGGCGACAGACTGACGGTTTCCGGCGGAGCCCGTTGACAACGATAGCAGACGCTGCGATGCGTGCCGAATTGATGCCCGTCATCAGACAGAGTCCTAATCGATGCCAGCAGTTATTCGTGTCAAACATCTTTCCAAGACGTATGCATCGGGATTTACTGCCCTCAAGGACATCAATCTCGAGATAAGTCAGGGCGAGATCTTCGCGCTTCTCGGGCCCAACGGCGCGGGCAAGACGACGCTGATTGGCTGCATCTGCGGGATCGTCAATCCCACGGCGGGGAAAATCACCGTCGACGGGAAGGATATCGTCGCCGATTATCGCGCCGTGCGCGCGATGATCGGCCTCGTGCCGCAGGAACTCGCGACGGACATGTTCGAAACCCCGTGGGCGACGGTCAACTTCAGCCGCGGGCTGTTCGGTAAGCCGCAGAACCATGCCTATGTCGAGAAGGTGCTGCGCGCGCTTTCGCTTTGGGACAAGAAAGACAGCCGGATCATGACGCTTTCGGGCGGCATGAAGCGCCGGCTGTTGATCGCAAAAGCGTTGGCGCACGAACCGCGGATTTTGTTCCTCGACGAGCCTACCGCGGGCGTCGACGTGGAGCTTCGGCGCGAGATGTGGGAGATCGTGCGGAAGCTTCGCGCGGAAGGCGTGACGATTATCTTGACGACGCATTACATCGAAGAAGCCGAGGAGATGGCCGACCGCGTCGGCGTCATCGCCAAGGGCGAGATCATTCTCGTCGAAGAAAAGAACGAGCTGATGCGCAAGCTCGGCAAGAAGCAGCTCGTACTCCAGTTGTCCGCCCCGCTGACGGAAATACCGGCAGGGCTCGGCGCCTACGATTTGCACCTCGGCGCCGACGGCAACGAGCTGACCTACACCTACGACACGCGGGCCGAGCGGACGGGCATCACCGCGCTTCTGAACGACATGCGAGCGGCCGGCGTAACATTCAAAGATCTCTCGACCATGCAAAGCTCGCTCGAAGACATTTTCGTCGATCTCGTGAGGGAAAAGCGGTGAATATCGAGGCTGTCCGCGCAATATACGGTTTCGAGATGTCCCGCTGGGGACGCACACTGATGCAGAGCATCGTCTCGCCGGTGCTCTCGACGTGTCTTTATTTTATCGTCTTCGGCTCAGCGATCGGTTCACGCATTTCGCAGGTCGATGGAATCGACTACGGAGCGTTCATCGTTCCCGGGCTCGTGATGATGCTGCTTTTGACGCAGAGCACGCTCAACGCCTCGTTCGGCATCTACTTCCCGCGCTTCACCGGCACCATATACGAGCATCTGTCGGCTCCGGTCTCCGCTTTCGAGATCGTTCTCGGATATGTCGGCGCTGCAGCGACGAAATCGGTTATCCTTGGGCTGCTGGTGTTGGTCACGGCAAGCCTCTTCGTGCCGCTTCGCATTGCGCATCCCTTCTGGATGATCCTATTCCTGCTGCTTACCGCGATAACCTTCAGCATGCTCGGTTTTATCATCGGGATCTGGGCCGACGGGTTTGAGAAGCTTCAGATCATCCCGCTTCTCGTCATCACGCCCCTGACGTTTCTCGGCGGCACCTTCTATTCGGTCAAGATGCTACCGCCTTTTTGGCAAACCGTGACGCTCTTCAATCCTGTCGTTTATTTGATCAGCGGCTTTCGCTGGAGCTTCTTTGAAATCTCCGACGTCAATGTTGGCGTGAGCCTTCTGATGACCTCGTTGTTCCTTGCTGCCTGCATGGCTGTCGCCTGGTGGATCTTCAGGACGGGATACCGTCTCAAGGCGTGACCGGGTTCGTCAGCCGCCGCCCTTCAGATACCAGCCCCACGGCTCACGGGTTGTGTAGGCAGTGATCTGCTTCGGCTCGAGGAAGTTGTTCAGTCCCCAAGTTCCAAGCTCGCGACCGACACCGCTTTTTTTCACACCGCCCCATGGTGGCTCGAGAAAATTCGGCTGCGAGCAATTGATCCAAACGACGCCGGCCTCGAAGGCATCGGCGACGCGTTCCGCCCTCTTCAAGTCGCCCGACATGACGGCTGCGGCCAAGCCGAACTCGCTATCATTGGCCAAGGTCAGGGCTTCGTCTTCCGTATCGAACGTCGTGACGGCAAGGACGGGGCCAAAAATCTCCTCGCGCCAAATTCGCGCAGTAGGCGCCACATCGGCAAAGATCGTCGGCTCCAGGAAGTGGCCTTCGTTGAGATGCGAGGGGCGGCCGCCGCCGGTTACGAGCGTTGCCTCGCTCTTTCCGGCATCTATATATCCAAGCACCTTGTCGTATTGGGTTTTGCTGACGAGCGGTCCCAGCAGTGTGCCCGGCGCCATGCCGTCGCCGATCGTGATCTTCTTGGCTTCCGCTGAGAGCCGGTCGATGAGCTTCGGCGCGATGCCCTTCTCGACAATCATCCGCGATGTGGCGCTGCAGACTTGTCCCTGATTCCAGAAGATCCCGAACATCACCCATTCGACGGCCTGCTCAATGTCGGCGTCGTCAAAGATGATGATCGGTGATTTTCCGCCTAGCTCCAGGCTGATGCTTTTGACATCGCGCGCCGCGGCGGACGCAACGGCAATGCCCGTCGGGACGGAGCCCGTGAAGGCAAGCTTGCGGACATCGGGATGCGACGCGAGACGCGCGCCAGCGTCCGCTCCATATCCCGTGACGACATTCAAGACGCCATTGGGCAGGCCCGCTTCCGCTGCGATGCGCGCGAGTTCCAGCGCGGTCAGCGGCGTGTACTCGGACGGCTTCAGCACGACCGCGCAGCCTGCCGCGATCGCAGGCGCGACCTTCCATGCCGCCATCAACAGGGGATAGTTCCACGGCACGATGAGCCCGGCGACGCCTGCTGGCATGTATTTGACGCGCGACTGAAAACGCGCGTCGGGCACGCCGATGATTTCGCCTTGGCGCGAGTCCAATTCCTCCGCGTACGTTGCGTAGAGATTGAAGCAATACGCGGCGTCACCGATGTCCCAGAGGGCTTCAGGGAGCGGCTTGCCGTTGTCTCTTACCTCGATCTCGGCGAGCGCCTGCTTTTGCTCTTCAATCGCCGCGCCGATCGCGCGAAGGAATGCGGCCCGATCACGGCCGGTCGTGCGCGACCATGGGCCGGCCATCGCGGCCATCGCGGCGGCGACTGCCGCGTCGATATCCGCTGCTGATCCGGCAGCGCAGCGGTGGAAGGTTCGTTCGTTTGCCGGGTTGACGACGTCGAGCGTGCGAGCACCCAGCGCGTCGCACCACTTTCCGTCGATGAAAAGTTTCGATTGCATCACAGTTCCGGGTAGACAGTTTCTGGATCGGGTTTCAGATGACTTTCGCCAACGTGCTTCTGAAGCCATCGATAAAGATATCGGCATGCTCTCGAGTAAAGCAGAGCGGCGGACGGATCTTCAAGACGTTGCCGTGACCGCCTGCTATCCCGATGAGGATATTGCGCTCGCGCATGCCATTGACGATTCTCTCGGCGAGAGCGCGGTCGGGCGCGGCTGACGCCTTATCCTTCACGAGTTCGAGGCCGATGTAGAGGCCGGAGCCGCGAACATCGCCGACGCGCTCGCCATTGCCTCCGGCAATGCGAAGCTCCGAGCGGAGATAGGCGCCGGTATCAAAGGCGTTTTCCTGCAAGCCTTCCTCGTTCAAGACATCCAAGACTGCCAATCCCGCAGCAGCCGCGACCGGATTGCCGCCGAATGTGTTGAAATAACCGGATCTCGATCCGAATGACTCGAGCATAGCGGGTTTGACAGCGACGCCGCCCATCGGAAAGCCGTTGCCCATCGGTTTTCCCATTACGACCATGTCGGGCACCACGCCGTGGCGGGCGAAACCCCACATCTTCTCTCCCGTGCGGCCGAAGCCGGGCTGAACTTCATCGGCGATGTAGACGCCTCCTGCGTCGCGCACTGCCGCGACGGCTTCGGTGAGAAATCCCGGCTCGCCCGGGTAGACGCCGTCGCTCGAGAAGATGCTGTCGGCGATCAACCCGGCGAGGCGAATGCCGGCTGCCTCCATTCCCGCAATGGCTTTGCGAATGTCCTCGGCGAATTTGGCTCCGATGGCTCCGCTACCATGGCGATACGTGTCTGGTGCGGGCACGAGGAACACGTACGGCGGCCGCGGCTCGGCGCTCGCGGACGATGGCGATATCTCCGTCACGGCCGTGGTGTTGCCGTGATAGGCGTTCTCGGTCACGATGAAGCCCGTGCCGCCTGTCACTGCGCGGGCGATGCGCAGTGCGAGATCGCCGCTTTCGCTGCCGGTGCACGTAAACACGATATTCGAGACCGGCTCCGGCATCGTGGCCAGAAGCCGTTCGGCATACGTGTAGATATTGTCGTATAGGTAACGGGTGTGGGTATTCAGCGTGCCGAGCTGCCGCGATATGGCTTCGACGACGCGGGGATGACAGTGCCCGACGGACGGCACGTTGTTGTAGGCGTCGAGATAGCGCGTGCCATCGGCATCGTGGAGCCAGACGCCCTCGGCCCTGACGAGGTTCAGCGGCCGTTCGTAAAACAGCATCGAGGTCGGCCCGAATGTCTGCTTCCGGCGTTTGACGAGGCTCGTGACCGCGGGCGGCAACTTGTCGGCCGCGTTCATGTCGAAGGCATTGAGATCGAGAATTTTTCGCGTAGCTTCCATAGGGCCCCTTGGGCAAGCTCCCTGGCAAATGGGCTGCGTCTCCGCATCGGTATCGCTCAATATAGGGCACGCCGCCGGCAACAGCTTGACCCTTGGACGCGGGGCCTGTTCAGTTTGACAGGAGCCGCGGCCGGAGAACCCCGTCAACTTCGGGGCTGCTCTGGTCAAATCCCGTGGCGGCGCTCAGAGTAACGTCGGTTCCGATTGCAATCGGGCTCTCCATCGTCGAGAAAACAAGCATGACTGATGAAACGCAGGCACGGCCGAATCGTTGGAAGCGATTTTCCGATTGGGACGAGCGCCCGCTCAGGCTCGACAAATTCGCCGCCGAAGATGCTGCGAGCGGGTTTTCGGCGTTCAAGAGCCCCTTCGATCCCAAACCAGGGTTGTCTCTCGGCGCTGGCGTCGTCGAGTCCATGGATGGCATCGCCGTCCGCGACTTCGATATGATCGACGTTTTCATTGCCCGCTATCATCTCGATCCCGAAATTGCGCCGGAAGCGATGGCGATGCCGTCTCTCGAAGTGGCGCGCATGCTCGTCGACATGAACGTGCCGCGGAAGACGCTGGTTCGGCTCGCGCACGGCATGACGCCCGCCAAGCTCGCCGATGTCGTCAGTCATCTTTCATCGCTCGAGATCGCTTTCGCCTACAGCAAGATGCGGGCGCGGCAGACGCCCGGCAATCAAGCGCACGTCACGAACGCGAAAGACGACCCCCTGCAGATGGCGGCCGATGCCGCAACTGCCGTGGCGTTCGGCTTCGACGAAATCGAGACGACGATGCGAGTTGCGCGCAACTCCTGGTCGAACGCCGTCGCTTGCGCCGTCGGGGCCGCCGTCGGACGGTGGGGCGCGCTCTTTCAGTGCTCCAGCGAAGAAGCGGAAGAACTCAAGATCGGCATGGCGGGCTTCACTTCCTACGCCGAGACCGTGTCGGTCTACGGCACCGAGAAGAGCTTCATCGACGGCGACGATACGCCTTGGTCGAAAGCATTTCTCGCGGCGGCCTACGCTTCGCGGGGCATCAAGATGCGGTGCACGTCGGGTGCGGGCTCCGAGTTGCTGATGGGCTTTCACGACCGCAAATCGTTGCTCTATCTCGAGGCGCGGTGCCTTTGCCTGCAGCGCGCGATGGGCGTGCAGGGCACGCAGAACGGCGGCATCGACGGGGCGCCCGTCACGTGCACCGTTCCCGGCGGCATGCGCGAATTGATGGCCGAGAACCTGATCGCCGTCTGGCTCGATCTCGAATGCGCGTCCGGCAACGACGCTCGCGCGACGGAATCGGAAATCCGCGTCGGCGCAAAGATCCTGCCGTATCTCATCGCGGGGTCCGATCTCATCTGTTCCGGCTTCGGCTCGATCCTCAAGTACGACAATTCGTTCAACGCCTCGCTGCTCAACGGTGAGGAGCTCGAGGATTATCTGGTTCTGCAGCGCGACTTCGAGGCCGATGGCGGGCTTACTCCGGTCGGCGAGACGCGCGTCATGGAGCTCAGGTCGCGGGCCGTCGATGCGATCAGCGCTGTTTTGGAAGAACTCGGGCTCGCGAAACCGACTGCCGACATGAAGCTCTCGGTCGTTGCCGCGTCCGGCTCGGATGAAACGCGGACGTTTTCCGGCCGCGACGTGGCGCTGATCAGCGAAGCCATCTACGACCGGTCGATCACGGTCATCGACGTCATCAAGGCGCTTGCGGCGCGGGGTTTCACCGAAGAGGCGGAAAACCTGCTGAAGCTCGTGAGGCTCCGCGTTTCCGGCGATTATCTGCAGACGTCGGCGGTCGTTCGCGACGGGCGCATCGTCAGCGCCGTCAACAATCCCAACGATTATCAGGGTCCCGGCACCGGCTACCGTCTCACCGAGGAGCGTCGCGAGGAAATCGTCGCCATTCGCGATGTGCTGACGCGCCAGGAAGTGCTGCGGGTCGAGGCGGCCGTCAGGCCCGGGGAAGTGACCCGGGTCGCCTACCGGCCGACAGGCCCCGCCGCCGCAACCCACAATCCGAAGGAAGTCGTCATCGGCATCAGCCCAGCTTTCGGGCTGAAGCTCTTTCAAACGGTCGCCGGTCATCCCCTCTCCGCGATTTTGCGGGTGCTGATCGCCGGCATAACGGAAGGCGGCTGCACAGCCCGCGTCGTCCGGATGCGCCACACGGCAGATACCTCGTTCCTCGGGCTCAGCGCGGCGCGGCTCGCCGGCTCCGGCATCGGGATCGGCATCCAGGCAAAGGGCACCGCCGTCATTCATCAGAAAGACAGGCTGCCGCACAACAATCTCGAGCTCTTCTCGAATTCGCCGATCACCAAGATCGAACATTACAAGCGGATGGGGCTCAACGCGGCCGCCTATGCGCTCGGCGAAATGCCCGAGCCCGTCATCGTGCCGACGCGCGGCGAGGCCATGGGCTCACGCTACCATGCGAGGGTTTCGCTCATCTATGCGATCGAGACGGAGATGACGTCTGAAGGCGCCGAACCAGAAGAGATCGATGTAATGTTCCTCGGAGCCGCCGCATGACGGGCAAGCCTCTCACAGTCGCCGATTACCCGCTCGCCGAGAACCGGCCCGATGTCGTCGAGACAAAGGCCGGCAAGAAGCTCGATGACATTACGCTCGAGGGCGTGCTGTCCGACCGCGTGTCGCTCGAAGATCTTCGCATCACGGACCGCGCGCTTCGCCAGCAGGCTGAAATCTCGACGGCAGCGGGGCGGCCGACGCTCGCTGCGAATTTCGAGCGCGGGGCGGAGCTGGTGGATGTTCCCCAGGACGTGATCATGCGGATCTACGAGCTGCTGCGGCCGGGCCGGGCCAGTTCCAAGCAAGAATTGATCGCGGCCGCGAGCGAACTTCGCGAAACTTACGGCGCCGAGGGCGTCGCGGCCTTCATCGAGGAGGCGGCGGACGTCTACGAGCGCCGCTCTCTCTACAAAAAGCGTTTCTGAAAGGACGGGCATGAGCTGGAAGACGGGTTATCGATCCATCTATTACGACGGCGCTCCGGAACCAGACGACCCGGATCTCTCCAAGCCCCACACCGCCCTCCTCATCATCGACGTCCAGAACACCTACCTTTCTCGGCCGGACCGCGCGTCGCTTTCGCCGGAGGATCAACGGCGTTATGACGCTTGGACGCCCTTTCACAAGCGTATGCATGAAATCGTTCTGCCGAGAACGAAGGACCTTCTCGAGAGGTTTCGGCGGAACGGAATTGAATGCCTGTTCGCGCGCATCGCCTGCCATACCAAGGACGGCCGCGACCGCTCGCTATCGCAGAAGATGCCGGGCTGGAACAACCTCCTTCTGCCAAAAGACGAATTGCCGTCCCAGATCGTCCCGGAGCTTCAGCCCATCGGGGACGAGATCGTCGTTACCAAGACGACAGACAGTGCACTGACGGGTACCAACCTGCGGCTGATCCTGACCAATCTCGGCATCAAAACCGTGGTCTGCTGCGGGATTTTCACGGACCAGTGCGTCTCGTCGACTGTCCGGAGCCTCGCCGACGAGAGTTTCGCAGTGGTCGTGGTAGAAGATTGCTGCGCCGCCGGGTCAGACGAGCTTCATCACAAAGAACTCGAGATCATGAACATGATCTATGGGCACGTCATGTCGAGCGCTGAACTCAACGCCCTGATGAAGCTGACCTAAACCGGCTTGACGGCGTCCAGAAGGTCAAGTTTCCATACAGGAGGGTCAAATCGACTTGGCGGCCCCAGCATACACTGATGCCATCATAGAGGGGGATCTTCCGTTACCGTGGACAACAGGCTGCACCGCTCCTTCTTACTCGCCCTCTTCCGCGGACGAGTCCCGTCCATCGCTTTCGTTTCGCCCTGATTGTTTACGGGCAACAACCTCATCATCCGCTCACCAGGAGTGACAGGCATGTTCGATAGCAAATTCTCACGCCGCGACTTCTTGAAAACCTCGGCGTCCGCGGCGGCGACGCTGGCCGCCACCCAAATGGGCCCGTTCGCAGGCCCCGCCCACGCGGCCCGTGACAAGGAACTGAACATCCTCTGTTGGGAAGGTTACAACTCGGCTCAGGTTCTCGATCCCTTCCGTTCGAGCAAGGGCGCGACGGTCAAGGCCGAAAGCCTGACCAACGATCCGACGATGATCAACCGTCTGCGCGCAGGCGAGATCAACGTTTGGGATCTCATCAACGTCAACAATCCCTGGGCGCGCAAAATCATGCTGCCCGAGAAACTGATCAAGCCGCTTGATCGCGCGAAGTTCGAGCCATACTTCGAGAAGATGATGCCGCAGTTCAAGCCGCCCTACAAATGGGCGATGGACGACTCGGGCAAAGATCTGCTCGGCATGGCCCAGCGGTTCGGGCCCTACTCGTTCGTCGTCAACACCGACAAGATCAGCCGCAAAACCGCAGAAGACCAGGGCTGGGATCTCTTCAATGATCCGAAGCTCGCAGGCCGCTTCGGCATTCTGGAGTCCGACGACTGGAACGTGTTCGGCATCTGCTGCATCGCCGGCTTCGATCCGTACAAGGCGCACACCGCCGAAGAAGTCGCCAAGTTCGAGGAAACCGCAAAGCGCGTTCTGAAGAACAAGAAGGTCGTGGGCGACATCGCCACCATGAACCAAGCCATGATTTCCGGCGAAATCGATTGCCACCTCACGGGCGGAACGTACTCCGCGTCTCCCGCGCGCGCGGACGGCCATTTGAATTTGCGTGGCATCACGCCAAACAAGGGTCCTCTTGCCGGCGGCAAGGGCGGCATCGCCTGGATCGAGATCACCTCGGTCGTCAACAACCCGCAGGGCTCTCCGCTCGCTGAGCAGTTCCTGGAATACGTGCAGACTCCCGAGGTCGCGCACACAGTGGCGTTCGCCGAAGGCACATTCAACCCGGTCGCTCAGATGGGTAACCCCGATTGCTTCAAGCTCTTCAGCAAAGACCAGCTCGAGGCCATTCAGTGGGACAGCCTCGAAGAAGAGATGGCGCGCTCGGCCGAGTACGACATCGTTCCCGACTACGACAAACTGCTCGACATCTGGAACGCAGCGAAGAAATCTTGAGCCACATGACGTTTGCGTCGTGACCTCAGTAAACGGCATGTAACGCTTCGGCCTTCCGCCGCTCGATAGGCGGAAGGCCCGACGCGTTTCTCATTAGCTTTCAAAGAAGTTGGAACTCCTACGTGACCGGAACTTCCGAACCTATCCTACGGTTGAAGAACGTTCGAAAAGCGTTCGGCAATCTAGCCGCCGTCGACGATCTCAACCTTTCCATCGGCGAAGGCGAATTCTTCACGATCGTCGGACCTTCCGGCAGCGGTAAGACGACATTGATCCGCATGCTCGCCGGGATGGAACGTCCGACCTCGGGTGACATCCTGCTGCGCGACAAGCGCATCAACGACACTCCGGCCAACGAACGGCCGACATGCATGGTGTTTCAGTCGCTCGCACTCTTTCCGCACCGGACGGTCGGGCAGAACATCGAGTTCGCCTTAAAAATTCGAAATGTCGATCCGGCGACGCGCGAAAAGCGCGCGCGTGAGCTGATGGAGAAATTGCGACTCCCCGCCGACTACTATTCGAAGAACGTCACGTTGTGTTCGGGCGGCGAGCGCCAGCGCGTCGCCCTTGCCCGTGCGCTCGCATTCGATCCACAGATCCTGTTTTTCGACGAACCGCTTTCGGCGATCGACTACAAGCTCCGCAAGACGCTCGAGAAAGAGCTGAAGGACATTCACCGCGAAACCGGCAAGACGTTCGTCTACATCACGCACAGCCTCGAAGAGGCAATGGTGATGAGCGACCGGATCGGCGTCATGCGGCGCGGCAAGCTCATTCAGGTCGGATCCCCGAACGAGATCTATTCGACGCCGCGCTCGCGCTTCGTCTCCGAGTTCATGGGCGACGTCAACGTGATACCCGTGGAGACCAACGGCCCGGGCTCAGTACGCTCCCAGTCGCTCGGCGCAAGCTTCAAGGTTCCACCGGCAGCCATCGACAGCAAAGCGCTGTGCCTGGTCGTCCGGCCCGAGTTCCTGCACTTCCTCAACTCTCCGAGCGACGCGCAGAACAGCCTCAAAGGCGTTCTCTATAACGAGTACGCACTCGGATCGCGCATTCAATATCAAGTCCGCGTCGGCGAAAAAGTGTTCCTCATCGAAAAGCTTCGCCAGCAGCCCTTCAAGGGCAAGCTCGACGATGAAGTGCTGATTGGTTGGGATCCGGAAAACTCAATTCTGGTGGCCGACGAATGATCGAAAAGACCTCCGTCCTCGCCGAACCAGGAAGGCGCTCGGCAATACCGATCATGGTATTGCTGACGCTCGGGTTCGTTGCACCTCTGCTCGCGGTGGTGGGCTTCAGCTTCATGCCGCCTCGAACCTTCGGGCTTTGGCACGAACCCACTCTCGAAAATTACGAAAGAATCTTCAGCGACAACACCTATGTCTCGTTGTTGTGGTCGCTGGGGCTGGCGTCTGCCACCGTCGTAATTCTCGCTCTCATCTGCTATCCGGTCGCGTACGGTCTCGTTCGCGTCTTTGGCCGATGGTCGACGGTTTTGACGCTGCTCTTCACCATCCCGCTGGTGGTTTCGGAGAACATCCGCCTCTACGGCTGGGTGCTCTTCTTCATCAAGGGCGGTATCCTTCCCGGAACCTTGCGAACGCTCTTTGGCGTGGAGATGGGAGATTTCCTCTTCACTCCGGCCGCCGTTTTGTTCGGCATGGTCTACGTCTATCTGCCGTTCATGCTCTTTCCCATGACGCTCGGAATCGCGATGGTTCCGAACCAGATGCGCGAAGCCGCGAGGGACCTCGGCGCTTCGCGCTGGCAGGTTTTCCGCGAGGTTGAACTGCCGCTATCGACACCGGGTTTGATGATCGGCTCGTTGCTGACATTCGTGCTCGCGGTCGGCGCCATCGCCGAGGCAAAGGTTCTTGGCGGCCAACGCATCATCCCGATCACGCACGATATCGAAATTGCCTTCACGTATGCGCAGAACTGGCCTCTCGGGGCGGCGCTCGCGGTGCTGCTGATGCTCGTCGTCAGCGTGCTCGTCCTCATCGTGCTTAGGCGGTTCGATCTCGATCACATACTTGGAAAGCGGTGACGTAATGTCTGAGAACAATGGCAGCATTCGCCACATCCTAATCGGCGTCTGGACGGCAGCGGTCCTGCTCTTCGTGTTTCTTCCCAGCGCGACGATCTTCCTCGCGTCGATGACCTCCAGCCGCTACTTCACCTTCCCGATTACGTCCTTCGGGTTCGATTGGTGGTCCAAGGTCTTCAACTCGCTCGAAGTCAGGGCACTGGCCTACACGTCTCTGTCGATTGCGCTGACGGTAACCGTCATCGCAGTCGTGCTTGGCTTCTTCGGTGCGCTGGCCTTCGCCCGTTACGATTGGAAGGGCCGTAAGCTCTACCAAAAGTTCATTCTGCTACCGATCTTCTTTCCTCAGTCGGTACTTGGTCTCGCCCTTCTGCTTTGGTTCAACGCCTTGGGCTTCACCCTGTCCTGGAAGACGGCCGTGCTCGCGCACCTCGTCTGGATTGCGCCGGTCGTAACGCTCGTCATGGCCATTCAGGTCTATTCCTTCGATCCGTCTCTCGAGGAAGCGGCGACAGATCTCGGCGCATCGCGATGGCAGACTTTCCGCGAGGTGACGCTGCCTGTCCTCATGCCCGGGATTTTTTCGGGAAGTCTGTTCGCGTTCCTATTGTCGTGGGGCAACTTCCCGCTGTCGCTCTACACAACGGGCGCGGACAACACTTTGCCCAAGTATCTCTATGCAAAGATGGTCGCGGGCTACACACCGGGCGTCCCCGTCCTCGGCACGATTTCGACGGCGGCCGCCGCCGTCCTCCTCTTTGGCGGCTACGCGGCAATGCTCTTTCTGACACGGAAGCGGAACGCGGCAGCCTAGAACAAACTCTCAATCTCTGAATTCGAACAAGAGCAACAACGCGGCCCCTAGGGAGGTTATGTCCATGTTCACGTCTATCGCAGGCCGGTCCGTCATCGTCACCGGTGGAAGCAAGGGGATCGGCAAGGGTATCGCGCGCGTCTTTGCAAAGAGCGGCGCAAAGGTCGTCGTGGTCTCGCGGAATCTCGCTGAAGCAAAGGCTACGGCGGAAGAGTTGTGCCGCGACGGCGGCACGGCGATGGGCCTCGCCGCCGACATCACGAGCATGGGCGACTTGCAGGTTCTGGCGGAGGCCACTGCCACGGCTTACGGCGGCATCGATATCCTATGCGCCAACGCCGGTATTTTTCCTCAGACAAAGATCGAGGAATTGTCGCCGGAAGATTGGGACTTCGTTTCCGATACGAACCTCAAGGGAACGTTCCTGTCTGTCAAAGCCTGCCTGCCGTATTTGAAGAAATCGGATCAGGGGCGCATCGTGATCACGTCGTCGATCACGGGCCCGATCACGGCCTTCCCGGGCTGGTCTCACTACGGTGCGACGAAGGCAGGGCAGCTCGGCTTCATGCGTACGGCCTGCATGGAGTTCGCGAAGTACGGCATTACCGTCAACGCGGTTCTACCGGGCAACATCGCAACTGAAGGCCTCGCGGCGCTCGGGCCTGAGTATGAGAAGGCCGCTGCGGCTTGCATCCCGCTGCAGAAGCTCGGCAAGGTCGAGGATATCGGTTACGCGGCGCTGTTCTTCGCGTCCAAGGAAGCCGCCTACGTCACCGGGCAGACGATCATCGTCGACGGCGGTCAGATCCTGCCCGAAAGCACGGATGCGCTGGCGCAGGCCTGACGCATTTGGCTAGCGAGGCGAATTCCGGTCAGCTTTGGTTGTGCAATACCTCCGCGCGCAGCGCGCGCGGAGAAAGGCCGGTCCATCGCCGGACGGCGCGGCTGAAAGCCGAGAGCTCGGAATAGCCGACGAGGAAGGCTATTTCAGAGAACGACAGCTGGCGCTGGCGCACATAGGACAACGCCAAGTCGCGGCGGGTGCTTTCGACGAGGGTGCTGTAGCTCAGTCCGTCGTAATGAAGCTCGCGCTGAATGGCGCTGAGTGGAAGCCGCAGCTCGGCCGCCACGCATTCGATTTGCGGAAAGCCTTCAGGCAGTCTCGCGCGCACGGCGCTGCGAACGCGATCGGTAATGCTGAAGCGCACATCGCGACGCTCGGAGAGCCTATCGAGACAAAGCTTCATTGCGCACATGAGGCGTGGATCGGCTGAGGGCATTGCATGCTTCAGGATTTGCGGCCGGAACACGATCGCGTTGGTCGGCTGCGAGAAGAAAGCCGGTGCCGCGAATGCGCGCTCATGCTCGCGCCAGCCTTCGGGCTTTGGATGCTCGAAATGAACTTCCTCGGGGGCCCAGCTCTGGCCCATCGCTTCGCGAATGAGGTTGAGGAACATGCCGAGCGACAGTTCCGCGTCTTGCCGGCGTTCGATGATTTGCGGCGCGTCGATGCGATATTCGAGCCGCGCGAGGCCATCGGGCGTCGTCCTGAGCCCCATCGAGGACGATTGCTGGTGCAGCGGAAAGAGTTCCACGAGCGTTTCGAGAGCGACGCCCAGTGATGGAGCGGAGAGCGAGGCATATCCCCAAAGACCGAGGTCACGCGGATCGAACGCATTGCCGAACCACAAGCCGAAATTGTCGTTTCGGGTTATGCGAGCGCTTTCCTCGAACAGGCGGCAGTAGGAGCTGAGGCTCAACTGCAGAGTCGGAGAACCGGCCATTTCAGGCGAGATGCCGACGCTGCCAAAAATACGATCGACGTCGCCGCGCTGGCGCTCGATGAACTTCACTATCCCGGTGGCGGCGGAGGCTAGAACAGACGGGTCGGTTCCCCGGCCGATAGAGGTACCAGCGCCGCTCGCTCCGAAGTCGATAATGCCGAGTGCCATCGTTTCCTGGTGAGCAGATGCCAATATTCCAGAGAAAAAAGGCTAGCAGAAGCGTCCCACGGGTCAACCCGTCATGCGCGATGAATTATTCGGCAGCCGCCGAAAATACCGGCATAATTGCGGTGCAGCATTCAGCCGAACAGACGTTTCAGAAGACCCTTCTTCGGCGGTGCAGCAACGTCTTTTCCGGCGGCGCCACCGTACGAAGAGAGGTACTGCTCGCACAGCGGGATGGAAGTCTGCGTGTACTCGACACCCATCGATTTCGCCAGTTCGGTTTCCGAATGCGATCCGATCCACGCAACGAGGAGAAGTCTTCGCAGCATGACGAACGTCGCGATTTCGCTTTCTTCTGCCTCGCTCAAATTGCCGATGCGGCGATAGCCGCGGACCCAGGCTTTGAGCAGATCCGGCACCTCGGGCATATGCTCGAAGAACGACACCGTCGTCGCGCAATCGTAAAGGAGCCAGGAAAAACCGCAGTCGTCGAAATCGATGGCCTTAACGGTAGACCCGTCCATCAGCAGGTTGGCGAGACGCATATCGCCGTGCACGAGATTGAAGCGATCGGGCGATTTGCCGAAGTTCTCGAGACGCCGTCCGATCAGCGCGACGGCTTCGGTGATGGCTGCCGTCGCCTCCGGCGTCATCCCCATGCCGTCCTTCCAGTAGCCCCAATGGGGACGACTGCCGAGGCTGGTCTCGAAGTCCCAGGTGAAGCGTTCGAACCAGGCCGGCCGCTGCCACTTGCGAACATGGGCGTGCATGCGGGCCGCCGTTTCGCCAAGCAGCTCGAAGCCGGCGACGTCGGTACTCGATGGCTCCGAGCCATTCTCCCATTGGAACAGCACGACGTTGCGCGGGTTTTGCAGCCCCGCGACCGCAACCGTCTGGATATATTCGCCGTCCAGACCTCTCAGCGCCGTCGGCGTGGCAACGCCGCCATTTTCGCGGAGAGCCGAAAGCCATGCGAGTTCTGAGGCTATCGCGGTGCGCGAATGATAGTTTTCGCGATGGACGCGCAGCGCCCACCTTTGCCCGGTGCTGCTATCGACGCGATACGTTGCATTCTCGGAGACGTTTATGAGCTTGACCGTGCAGTCGCCCGGAAGCCCGTAGCGCCTTACCGCGCGTTCGGCCAGAAGCTGCAATCGCTGCAACAGCTCTTCGTGTGTCGCCTCATCGGTACCCGTCATGCCTGCTGCCTTGACTCCCGTGCGCTTCATTGAGAGGCGGCCTTTCGACCGCTTCTCTCTTTTTTGCAAACACTACGGGGCGACGGGAAAGCGAACTTGACCTCGCCGCCGTGTCAGTTGACAGGGCGAGCCACGCGCCTTGGCGGTGCTCTTCGCAACTCGGACTAGAGCTTCACCATCACGTGACGCGGTACGGTGTAATCCTCGAGCGCATACATCGAGAGATCCTTGCCGTAGCCCGACATCTTGAGACCGCCGTGGGGCATCTCGCTGACGAGCATGAAATGGGTGTTAACCCACGTGCAGCCGTACTGCAGCCGCGACGCGACCTTCATGCCCCGGGCGATGTCCTGCGTCCAAACCGAGGACGCGAGCCCGTAATCGCTGTCGTTGGCCCAGGCGATCGCTTCATCCGTGTCGTCGAACGGAGTGATCGAGACGACGGGACCGAAAACTTCCTTGCGGACGATCTCATCGTTCTGCGTGGCGCCCGCGACGACCGTCGGCTCGAAGAAGAAGCCTTTCCCGGCCGGCGCTTTGCCGCCTGCCGTCATCGTGATGTGGCTCTGCTTGCTTGCGCGTTCGACGAAGGATTGCACGCGGCCCTTGTGCGTCGAAGAAATCAACGGCCCGAGGTCGTTGTCGTCGTCGTTGGCCTGGTTGTACTTGAGCTCCTTCACCGCGCTCGAAAGATCGGCAACGAGATTGTCGTAGACTTTCTTACCGGCATAGATGCGGCACGCCGCGGTGCAATCCTGGCCCGCGTTGTAGAAGCCGAAGATCTTCACGCCCTCGACGACGGACGCGATGTCGGCGTCGTCGAAAACGATGACAGGCGCTTTGCCGCCGAGTTCAAGATGCGTGCGCTTGATGTTCGTGGCTGCTGCCTGCAGGACCTTCTGACCGGTGCCGATGCTGCCCGTGAGCGACACCATGGAAACCTTCGGATGGTTGATCAGCGCGGAACCTGTCGTCGCGCCCTTGCCGACGACGATGTTGACGACGCCTTCGGGGAAAATATCGGCGATGATCTTGCCGAGCTTCAGAAGCGTCAGCGGAGTCTGCTCGGACGGCTTCAGCACGATCGTGTTGCCGCCCGCGAGCGCCGGGGCAAGCTTCCACGCCGCCATCATCAGCGGATAGTTCCACGGTGCGATGGAGCCGACGACGCCGACAGGATCACGGCGGATCATCGACGTGTGGCCGGCCATGTATTCACCGGCGACGGGGCCGTGCATGTTGCGAACGGCGCCTGCGAAGAAACGGAAGCAATCGACGATCGCGGGCATTTCATCCTGCAGAACACGAATGCGCGGCTTGCCGGTATTCAAGGCCTCGAGCGTGGCGAAGCTTTCAGCGTCACGTTCGATTGCGTCGGCGAGCTTCAAGAGCAGCGTCGAGCGTTCACCGACAGTCGTTTGCGACCAAGTCTTAAATGCCTTGTCGGCAGCATTGACTGCCGCATCGACCTGGGCTGCGGACGCGTCCGGCAGATTGGTGATGACGTCTTCCGTCTTCGGGTTGACGACTGGCTCCGGCGCGTCTGTACCGGCAACGAAGTCAGAGCCGATCAGCATGTTGGTGTCGAGCATCTTATCCTCCAGCATTTGAGTCGTTACTTTGAAGAGCCGCCGGTGTGTTCGCCTTCTCGCGTCAGATAATAGGCTGCGAGGATCGGCAACAGCGTTACGATGAACACGAATACGGCGACGACGTTCGTCACCGGCCTTTGACGTGGCCGGATGAGTTCGGAAAGCATCCAGATCGGCAGAGTCGTTTGCTGACCGGCGGTGAACGTGGTGACGATCACCTCGTCGAATGAGAGCGCAAATGCGAGCATTCCGCCGGCGAGCAACGCCGTTCCGATTTGCGGAAGGATGACGTGGCGGAAGGTCTGAAACGAGTTGGCGCCAAGGTCCATCGAGGCCTCGACGAGATTGCCGTTCAGCCTGCGAAATCGTGCGACCGCGTTGTTGTAGACGACGACGATGCAGAACGTCGCGTGGCCGAGAATGATCGTCCAGACCGAGAACGGTATGGTCATGATGTCGAAGGCGGAACGAAGCGCGATGCCCGTGATGATGCCGGGCAGCGCTATCGGCAGGATGAAAAGAAGCGAGATTGTTTCGCGGCCGAAAAAGCGCGTTCGGGACAGTGCGGCCGCGGCCAGCGTTCCGAATATGAGAGCCAGCGCTGTCGCGATTGCCGCGACCTGCAGGGATAAATAGAGCGGGCCCCAAATATCCGGCCGCGACGACCACGCCACTCCAAACCACTTCGTGGTGAGCCCTGGGGGCGGAAACTCGAAGCTCTTTTCCTCCGTCGTGAAGGCGTAGAGGAAGATCAACGCCAGCGGCAGATGAAGGAATAGCAGTCCAGCAATCGCCGAGATCCGTAAGCCAAGCGGGGTCTTGCTGTTCGCATTAGAGGACATCGAACGCCCCCATGCGTTTCGCCATCCAGAGATAAACGGCCATGATCAGCATCGGCACGACTGTAAAGGCCGCGGCGAGCGGGATGTTTCCGGCGGTTCCCTGAAGCGTGTAGACGGCCTGCCCGATCATCAGGCGCGAATTGCCGACGATCTGCGGGATGATGTAATCGCCGAGCGTCAGGGAAAACGTGAAGATCGATCCGGCGACGATCCCGGGAAGCGCGAGCGGAAAGATCACTGTTCGGAACGTCTGGCGTGGATCGGCGCCGAGGTCGGCCGACGCCTCGATGAAGTTCGCCGGAACACGCTCGAGCGCTGCTTGCGTCGGCAGGATCATGTACGGCAGCCAGATATAGACGAAGACGAGAAACGTGCCGATATAGCTGAATGAAAGCGACGGGCCGCCCACGACGGGCAACGCCAGAATGCCGTCAAGCAGCCAACTGAGATGCAGTTCGTTCGCGAACCAAGTTACGATCCCCTCCTTGGCGAGGATCAGCTTCCAGGCATAGACCTTCACCAGGTAGCTCGACCAGAGCGGCATCATGACGGCGAGATAGAACAGAGCCTTCGTCCAGCCGCGCGCGTATCGCGCCGCGTAGTACGCGATGGGGAACGCGATGATCGCGCTCGCGACGGTCACGAGTGCCGCCATGGTGACGGTGCGCAGAATGATCTGGGCGTTCGACGCTTCGAAAAGCTGCTCGTAGGTTGCGAGCGTGAACTCGTGAACGACGAGGCCGGAGAAATCGTCGAGCGAATAGAAGCTCTGAAGCAGAAGCGCGAACAGCGAGCCGATGTAGACGACGCCGATCCAGAGCAGCGGCGGCGTCAGCAACAGGAACGTCACGAGCTGCGGGCGCGCGAAGAATAGGTCCGAGATCGCGCCGCCGATCCCTCTCTGCCTTTCTGCTACGGCCGCGGTCACGCGCCCTCTCCCATCGCCACCATCGCGGACTTCGGCCAGATTAGAGAAACGCTGTCGCCCTTGCGCACATCAGTACCTGCGGGCGTCGACGCGATGAGCGCCAGTTTTTCCGTCGCGACCGTGATGCGCGTAACCGCACCTTGATAGCTGATTGCGGTGACTATTCCTTTGGCGTGCGCGCAGGCGGCTGGCACCAGGGCATTTTGCGACGCGATCTGGATTTTCTCGGGCCGGAGACTCGTCCACGTGCTGCTGCCGCCGTGAGCGGCTGCAAATTCAGGTGGCAGCACGTTCGACGAGCCGACGAAATCGGCGACAAAGCGCGAGGTCGGACGTTCGTAAACGTCGGATGGCGTGCCGACCTGGACGATCTTGCCGTCGTTGAAGATCGCGACCCTGTTGGCCATCGACAGCGCCTCGCCCTGATCGTGCGTCACAAAAACGAATGTGATGCCGAGGCTCACCTGCAGCGATTTCAATTCTTCCTGCATCTGCTCGCGGAGCTTCAGGTCGAGCGCGCCGAGCGGCTCGTCGAGCAAAAGCACTTTTGGCCCGTTGACCAGGGCACGGGCGAGTGCAACGCGCTGGCGCTGACCGCCCGAAAGCTGCGCCGTCCGGCGGCTTTCGTAGCCCGCGAGCTTGACCATGGCGAGCGCGTCTTTTGCTTTTTCTTCACGCTCGGCTTTGCCGACGCCCTTGATCATCAGACCGTAGGCGACGTTTTCGCCGACCGTCATGTGCGGGAACAGAGCGTAGTCCTGGAACACCGTGTTGACGTTGCGCCGGTAGGGCGGCACGCCGTCGGCCGTCTCGCCGAATATTTCGATGTGGCCCTCGTCCGGCTGCTCGAAGCCGGCGATGAGGCGGAGGCACGTCGTCTTTCCGGAGCCCGATGGACCGAGAAGGGCGAAGAATTCTCCCGGCTCAATGTCGAGAGACACGTTGTCGACGGCGCGCACAGAGCCGAAGCGACGCGATACGTTTTGAAAGCGAACTGCTGGAGACATGAAACTCATCGGATGCCTGCGGCCGACCGGCTGGCCGGCCGACCGCAGGGAGTGTCGATTACTTGCCGAGAATGGCGATGTAGTCTTTCGCCCATTGCGAATAGGGCACGCAAGAGCTTTCCTTCTCGCACTTTGCCGTCGGCGTGCGCCAGAACCATATTTTGTCGAAGTTTTCGAAGCCGTTCGTCGCACAGCCCGTCTCCGTCAGCAGTTCGTTCCCCTTGCAGGCGGCCGGTACCGTCGGTACCGAACCAAACCACGAGGCCAGATCGCCCTGGAGCTTCGGGTTCAAGGAGTGCTCGAGCCACTTGTACGCGCAGTTCGGATGCTTGGCGTCGACGTGCATCATCGTCGTATCGGCCCAACCGGTCGCGCCTTCTTCGGGAATCGTCGAGGCGATGGGCTTCTTGTCGGCCTGCAGCAGGTTTACCTGATAGGGCCACGAAGAGGATGCGACGACACCCTCGTTTTTGAAGTCATCGACCTGCACGGTCGCATCGTGCCAATAACGGCCGATGAGGGCGCGTTGCGCCTGTAGCAGCGCGACGGCTGCGGCATACTGCTCCTTGTTCAGCTCATAAGGATTCTTAATGCCGAGTTCCGGCCTCTTCTTGCTGAGGTAGAGCGCTGCGTCCGCAATGTAGATCGGGCCGTCATAAGCCTGTACACGGCCTTTGTTGCTCTTGCCGTCGGGAAGGTTCTGTTCCTCGAACACCACCGCCCAGCTCTTCGGGGCTTCCTTGAAGACGTTCGTGTTATAGGCGAGCACGTTCGGTCCCCACTGATAGGGAACGCCGTAATGGACGCCGTCAACGGTATGCCAAGGCGCTTCCTGCAGCCTCGGATCGATCTTCTGCCAGCTCGGGATCAGCGCAATGTTGATCGGCTGAACCTTCTTGCCGGCAACGAGCCGCAGTGATGCGTCGCCCGATGCGGTGACGAGGTCGAAGCCACCCTGGTTCATCAGCGTGACCATCTCATCGGAGGTCGCCGCCGTTTTGACGGTGACCTTGCAGCCCGTCTCTTTTTCGAAGCCCGTCACCCAGTCGTAATTCTTGTCGGACTCTCCCCGCTCGATGTATCCAGGCCAAGCTACGATATCGAGCTGTCCCTCGCCTTCGCCGACGGACTTGAGCGGATCGCCCGAGACGGCGAAGCTGCCTATAAAAAGAAGCGCTCCGGCCGTAACAAGTGTCTTCCGACTGGGCATCATGTGTGCTTACTCCTCCGATTGCCACCCCACGGCGAAGGCTCGGAGATGCACCCCTCGCGCCCCGTCACGGATACTTTGTTGATGTTAGTTCAGGAATGGGCGACACGCTAGGGAAGCATGATCGGTTCGTTCAAATGGCGCCGGAGCAAGCGACGTGCCGGACCAGATGCACAGAGTTTGATCGGCACGGGGTCTAGGGGTTTGCATTTCCGGTCTCAATTCGTAAAGGGGAACAGCAGATTGGTCACCGGTCGCGATTGGTTTGAACCGAAGGCTTTACCAATACCGGCCGGCAGGCGGAAACGTCCCTGAGAGAGCACCCGGCGCAAGGGACCGCCAAAACTGGTTTTTGAAAAAGCGGAGCGGGAACGAATGACGGTCATCAAAATCCGCATCGACTTTGAAGGCGAACGCTACATCGGTCACGGCCGGATCCAACTTCTCGAATTGATCGGAGAGCATGGATCCATCGCACAGGCCGCCAAGGCCATGGGCATGTCCTACAAACGTGCCTGGTATTTGATGGACGAGTTCGGCGCGATGTTCACCGATCCGCTGATCGAACGCCAGCATGGCGGCCGCGGCGGCGGCGCTGCGAAGCTGACACCGTTCGGCGCCGACCTCGTTCGACAGTATCGCAACATGGAGGCTCAGGCACTCAGCGTTTTCGCCAAGCCGCTGGCGTCGATCGAGAAGCATCTTGCCCGTCCCGGCAAGAGCGATCCCAAGCCGGCCAAGAAACCGCCTCAATCCGCACGCGCATGATCGCGCGCTCAGATTATCGCGGAGCTATGAGCCCAGCACCTCGCCGGCGGTTCCGGTGGAGACGACACGCCCGGCATTGATCCGCACAACGCGCAATGCGAGGCGGCGCACTTCTTCGACATTGTGGGTGACGTAAACGATCGGCACTTTGAACTCGTCCCGGATTCGTTCGATCAGGCTCATGATCTCGGCTCGGCGCGCATCGTCGAGTGCGGCCAGCGGTTCGTCCATCAGCAGGATGCGCGGCGAGGATAACAGGGCTCGCGCCAACGCGACCCGATGCCTTTCGCCGCCCGAGAGCGTCGCCGGGCGCCGCTTCATCAGTGATCCGATGCCGAGAACTTCGACAATCACATCAAGCGGAAGGCCTTGATCGTGCGTGCGGGTGAACCATTGCCCGAACTTGATGTTCTGCTGGACAGTCAAATGCGGAAAGAGTTGCGCGTCCTGAAAAACCACTCCGACGCGGCGCCGGTGCATCGGGATGAAGATCCCGGCATCCGTATCCGTCAACACGTTGCCCGCAACGACGATGCGCCCGCGAGCGGGGCGCTGGACGCCGGCAATCAAATTGAGAATGCTCGTCTTGCCCGAGCCCGAGGGGCCGAACAACGCAGTCAGAGTGCTGTTGCTTTCGAAGGCAACGTCGAGGGTGAAATCCGGCCGCTTTTGCAAAGCCCGGAAACTGAGCAGTGGGGACTTTTCCTTCATTCGAATACGGCGATGCGCTTTTGAATGCGGCGGTTCAATACTTCCGACAGGATGAGCGCCACCATCGCGATGGCGACCGAAACCAACGATAGCCGAAGTGCTTCCGTCTCGCCGCCCGGAACTTGCGTGTAGGTGTAGATCGCCGACGGGATCGTCTGCGTTTCGCCGGGGATGTTCGAGACGAACGTGATCGTCGCGCCGAATTCGCCCAACGCTTTAGCAAAACACAGAATTGCGCCAACCAGAACGCCTGGAAGAGCCAACGGCAACGTCACGAGAAGGAACGTCCAGTACGGGTTGGCGCCCAGCGTACCGGAGGCCGTCTCGAGCCGGCGGTCAATCGCTTCGAATGAAAGCCGTATCGCTCGCAGCATCAGCGGGAAGCCCATGACACCGCAAGCGAGCGCTGCACCCGTCCACCGAAACGAGAACGTAATGCCGAAGATGTCGTAAAAAAACTTTCCGAGGGTCCCCTGGCGTCCGAACGTCAGCAACAGGAAGTAGCCCGTTACGACGGGCGGCAAAACGAGGGGCAAGTGCAGGATGCCGTCAAGGATGATCTTCCCTGGAAAGCGCCAGCGCGCCAGCGCATAGGCGGCGACAAGCGCGATCGGAAGGCCGACCAGCGTCCCGACCGTGGCGACGCGTAGACTGAGCTCTATCGCCATCCACGCCTCGGGAGAAAATTCGAACACTGATCTGCCTTTCGGTTCGGCGCTGCCCGCCGTTCGCCGCCTCGTGGTTCGACGTCGCTACTTGACGATCGTGAACCCTTGCTTGGTGAAGAATGCCTGCGCCTCGGGAGACTTCAGATAGTCAAGGAAAGCCTTGGCCGCATCGCCATTCTTGGTCGCGCCGATAACGGCAACGGGATAGATGATCGGCGGGTGCGTGTCTTCGGGGAACACGTCGACAATCTTAACTTTGGGTTCGGCGGTTGCGTCCGTCTCGTAGACGATGCCAAGCGGCGCTTCGCCCGTCGCGACCAGAGCGAGCGCTGCACGCACGTTGTCGGCCTGAGCGACTTTCGATTCAACGGCGCTCCATACGCCGAGCTTCTCGAGTGCGGCCGAGCCATATTTTCCGGCCGGAACCGACTTCACATTCGCCATAGCAAGATGATTATCGCCGAGCGCTGCGGCGAGCGGGAAATCCTTGCCGATCTTCAGGGAAACCGTGCTCGACTGCGGCGCGATCAAGACGAGACGATTGCCTAAGAGATTGCTACGCGTGTCGTCCTTGATGAGCTTCGCCTTTTGAACGTAGTCCATCCAGTCGAGGTCTGCCGAAACGAAGATGTCGGCAGGCGCGCCCTGCTCGATCTGCTTCGCGAGCGCGGACGACGCGGCGTAGGAGATTACGACTTTATTGCCCGTGCTTTTTTCATACGCTGCGGCCGCGCCGTCCAAGGCGTTCTTGAGGCTGGCCGCCGCAAAGATCGTGACTGTGGTCGTGTCTGTCTTCTGGGCCTGAGCCTCGATGAAAAGCGCCGAGACCAGCATCATTCCTGCCAGCGCGATCTTGAGAGATAGCCGCGAAAAATTGGCCGCTGCGTGCATTGCGATCGGTTCCTTTATCGGATGCGATATAGCCGACAGGATATCTAGCTTGAAACCGTTTGCAACGGCCTGTTTGAAGGCCGGACGACGGCCGCGCGTGACACATTGGCGGGAAGACGACATCCGACGGCCGGCGCAGCCGCTCCGGCCTCGCCCATACGCGCCCGTGACTGTTATCGCGGAGATGAACTCGCGTTGCCGTCGTTAGACGATTGCCTTCGCGGCGACCGGAGGCTGGGAGAGAAGTTCGGCAAGCTGCTTCAAAGCATGAAGAAGCGCGTCGCGATCGGGGGCGACGCCGAGCGACAGGCGCAGAGCTTCGGGCTCCTTGGAGCCGATGGCGAAAGCGGATCCCGGGACAACCGAGATCCCCAGGCGGCCCGCATGTTCAACAAAATCGGTGGCACGCCATTGAGGGGGCATGCACATCCAGATGTGTGACGCGCATTTATCCGAAGCAACGTGCGCACCGCCCAGCGCCGACATTGCGAGCTTTTGACGGGCGATGTTTTCTTCGCGGATTGCGAGGGCGACATCATCGAGGATGCCGGTCACGATCCAACGCGATGCAAGCGCCGCATTCAACGGCGGCACCATGAGGTTGACGGCCCTGATGACGCCAGCAAGCCGCGTCGCGGCAGCCGCCCCTGGCGCAACGACATAGGCGATGCGCAAAGCAGGACTTGCGCATTTCGATAACGTCGCGATGTGCCAAGTGATGTCCGGCGCCAAAGCCGCAATCGGCATCAACGGATCGCTTTGCAGCGACGAATAGGGATCATCTTCGATGATCGTTACGTTGTGCCTGCGTGCGATCGCGATGATTTCGTGCCGCCGCTCTTCCGACAGCGTCGCCGTTGTCGGATTGTCTATCGCGGGTATGACGTAGAGAAGTTTTGGCGGCGCAGTCACGCAGCATGCTTCGAACGACCGCGGATCGATGCCTTGCTCGTCCATCTCCAATGGCCTCAGCGCGAACCCGCGTTGCCGCGCGATGGCTTTCAGGCCGGGATAGGTCACAAAGCCAGCAGCAATGGAATCTCCCGGCGACGCGAGACATTCACAGATCGCGAAAAGCGCGTTTTGAGCGCCGTTGGTTAGAACGATCGACGCCGGCCTCAGGTCGGGAATACGCTGTCTCAGCCACACCGCGGCCGCAGCGCGATCGGACTCGCTGCCCGTGCTCTCCTGATAATGAAGGTTCAGCATCCCGCCCTCCTCAGAGAGGAGATTGGCGATGGTTTCGGGAATGAGGCGTTTGAGATTAGCGGCCGCCGGCTGCGGCGGGATATTCATGCTGAGATCGACGGCGGGCGCAGAGGCGGCGCCCAGCATACGGCCGTCGTCGATGCGCCGTCGAATGAAGGTGCCACGTCCAGCATTTGCCTCGACGAGGCCCCGGCGCCGCGCCTCGTTGAATGCGCGCGTGACGGTCGTCAGGTCGACACCGAGGATTTCCGCAATCATTCGCTGCGGCGGCAGCCGGTCACCGGGCTGAATGCGCCCTGACTTAAGGTCGATTTCGATCGCTTCGACGATGCCGCGGTATTTGAGCTGCCCGCCCTCCGCCAACCAGGGCTCCCAAGATGACATAGCTGGAGGGTTCTCCTTCAATGATCCATACATTAAATAACATGTATGGCCATGCATGGATAGGGAGATTTTTCCCGCGGCTACACGCCCATAGAATTAATAGTCTTAACACAATGATATTTCACGATAATAGCGCGAAAATCGCCATTATGGCGCAGGACGCATACAATGCTTTTCCTGCCTGCAATATTGCCATACAATGACCAGACATCGATTAATGAAAGGAAACATCATGTGCGGGGAACATAAGTGGCCGAAACTATCTCCGCTGAAGACGGGGATACGCGGCCTCTGCCCCCGATGCGGCAAGGGCAAGATCTTCGACGGCTTTCTGACGCTCAAGAAGGAATGCCCGGCTTGCGGACTGAGTTTCTCATTCGCCGATCCGGCGGATGGGCCTGCGTTTTTCGTGATCTGTTTCGGTTGCATCCCGAGCGCGGCTTTTGCCTGCTGGTTCGAGGTCGCCTTCGGGCCTCCATTCTGGATGCACTTGCTGACCAGCTTACCCATCATCCTGCTGACGTGCATTCCGCCGCTGCGGCCGTTGAAGGGCTGGCTTATCAATAGCCAATATTTCCATAAGGCTGAGGAAGGCCGTCTCGTCTTCGACAAACGAGAACAGCTGCGTCAACGTCAGGCGAGCTTGTAGCATCACGCCGCTCCCTCCCCGTTGGGTCGTCGGCATCGGCCGCCTATAATAGGCCGATGCCGAGAGAAATGGGTTCACGTCCGACCGTACTGCTGACCGGGTTCGGCCCTTTTCCGGGCGTTCCGACTAATGCTTCGGGCGAACTCGTCCGGAAGCTCGCGCGGACTGCGCGCAGGGCTCTTCCAGAATTTCGCTTCGCCGTCGCAATCCTTCCGACCGAGTGGAATAGAGCGCCACGGCTCATCGCCAACCTGCATGAGCGCCACCGGCCTCTCCTTGCCTTGCACTTCGGAGTCGCCGGTACGGCCAAGACTATTCGGCTCGAGACAGAAGCGGCGAACATTTGCAGAGTGGCTCCGGACGCCGCAGGCACGCTCCCCGCCTCAGCGCAATTGACGGAGGATGGTCCTGCGGTACGCCGATCGTCGATCGCGGCTCCGGCAATAACTGCGGCGCTAAACGCCAAGGGCTATCCCTCCTCCATTTCGAACGACGCCGGCGGCTATCTCTGTAATGCCGTCCTCTATCACTCACTGGCGGCGGCGGAAGCGCGAGGAGATCTGCTCGTCGGATTCGTGCATATCCCTCAGGATCTTTCCGAGCCGCCGCTCGACATGACGGCCGTGTCGGCGGCCGCGCTCGAGATCATCAAAATCGCGCTGGATATGGCCTCGGCCGAGAGTTCGTTAACCCTGGTTTAACGACTCTCACGGCTCGCTCATTTCGTTACTTTACCAGCTGCGCTGCAGGGAAACTAGGCAAAGCCGGAACGGGGAGCCGCCTATGACCTTCGATCGTCGTTCCGTCTTGGGAGCCGGCCTTGGATTGGGTGCGGCGGCGACAGCCGTTCACGCCGCAGACAAGCGCCGAGTTACGTCTCCCGGCACGCCACCTGCTAACACGAGCGATGTTGCGCCTCGCCTCGTACCCAATGACTTTCAGGATCAGACAGCCGCTCTGCAGGCTGTCATCGACGCTGCGGCCAACACGGATACGCCGGTTATCCTGCCGTCCGGCACCTTCATCGTCAGCGATCTCAAACTTCGCATGGGAACGCGGCTCATCGGCAGCGCGCGGGCGACGATCCTCGCCTACGGCGGCGGCGACGCCTTCGTGACGGCGGACAACGCAGACGGTCTCGCTATCAAGGGCATCGTCTTCGACTGCGCGTATAAAACGTTCGACAGAACGCGCGCGGATGGCGCGGTCACGATCTCGCGTTCGAAGGAACTCCGGCTGAGCGAACTCGAAATCCGCAACAGTGCCGGCAACGGGCTTTCGCTCTTCGCGTGCAGCGGACATATCAACGACGTCACGATAACGGGCGCCCTCGACGCTGGGTTGAAGAGCCTCGACGCTCTTGGGCTCGACATCAAAGGCAACACGATCTCGGACTGCGGGAATAACGGCATTCTCGTCTGGCGGTCCGCTCCGGGCGAAGACGGCTCCATCGTCTCCGGCAATCGCATCTCGAAAATTCGCAGCGCTTCCGGCGGCACGGGCGAATACGGGAACGGCATCAACGTATTTCGCGCCGGCAGCGTGCTTGTCAGCGGCAACCGCATTTCGGATTGCGCGTACACGGCCGTCCGAGGCAATTCCGCCTCGAATATCCAGATCATCGCCAACAGTTGCGAGCGGCTCGGCGAGGTCGCGCTCTACGCCGAATTCGGGTTCCAGGGCGCCATCATTGCCAACAACGTCGTCGATACCGCCGCGACGGGCATTTCGGTGACGAACTTCAACGAGGGCGGCCGCCTTGCGGTCATTCAAGGCAATCTCATTCGGAACCTCTTCCGGCGCGAACAGGAACCGCAAGACAAGCGCGGCGAGGGCATCGGTGTCGAGGCCGATGCTGTGGTCTCGGGCAATACCATCGAGAATGCTCCGACCGTCGGCATTCAGATCGGCTGGGGCTCGTTCATGCGCGACGTCGCGGCGACCGGAAACGTCATTCGACATGCGCGCGTCGGCATATCGGTCACCGGCGCGGGCGACGCCGGGAAATGCCTCATCGCGAACAATCTGATTTCCAACGCCCAGGACGGCGCCATCCGCGAAATGGAATTCGGCAAGATGACGGGGCCGGATCTCATCGATCGGCAGGGCGCCAGCAATCGCGTGCAGCTCGCGGGCAACATCGCCGTGTAATGGCGACAGGCGGCGGAAAAGCGCGCAGCGGAGTTCCGAACGATTTTTGACTGGATTTCTACTTAGGGCTGGCCCGGCCAAGGGGAAGACGGGGGGATGTCTTGGGGCTTGGCCGGGCTCAGCAGGTTCTGGTGTTGCACGGGGGGAAGTGTCATCACCAGCTTGAGGACACACTAGACCAACAAAGATGAACTCATTCTGAACGTGGGATTAAAAAGTCGCAACGTTCAGTTGTTTGAAACCTCCCAATTGAATCAACGGGTTTTTCGTGTTGCAGCGGCGGAAGCTGCAAAAGCCACGGTCGAATCAGGCTAGCGTCCCGGCATCGACGTTCTGAGCACAGGTTTTCCCGATGCCGGCCACTGCCGAGCCGCTTTCCCTGCCCTTTTCGCCAGTTGCAGATAACGACATGGCGACGGCGCGCGCGACGCTCGAAGAGGTGTTCGGATACAAGGGCTTTCGGTCGCTTCAGAGCGACATTATCGCCACGCTGCTTTCCGGCCGCGACTGCCTGGCGCTGATGCCGACCGGCGGCGGTAAATCGCTCTGCTATCAGATCCCGGCTCTCATTCGCCGCGGCACCGGCATCGTCGTCTCGCCGCTTATCGCGTTGATGCAGGATCAGGTCGATGCGCTGCTCGACCTCGGCGTCAAAGCGGCCTTTCTCAACTCGACGCAGGATCGGGCGACGCAGGACAAAATCGAGCGTCAGTTCGCAGCCGGCGCGCTCGATCTTCTGTACGTCGCGCCGGAACGCCTCGTGCAGGAGCGCACGCTCAATCTCTTCGAGCGCAGCGATATTGCAATTTTCGCGATCGACGAGGCGCACTGCGTCTCGCAATGGGGACATGATTTCCGGCCGGAGTATCGCCAGCTCAAGGTCCTCGCGAAACGGTTCCCGAACGTGCCGCGCGTCGCGCTGACGGCCACGGCGGATGAACGCACGCGCCAGGATATCATTTCGGAGCTGTCGCTTGAAAATGCGGCTTGCTTCATTGCGAGCTTCGACCGGCCGAACATCCGCTACACCATCGCGGAACTCGGCAGCTTGAGCGCGAAAGAGAAGCTCTGGCAGTTCATCGAAACCGAACATCCAACGGACGCGGGGATCGTCTATTGTCTTTCGCGCAAGTCGGTCGAGGAAACAGCTGCTTGGCTATCTTCGAAGGGGCGTAAAGCGCTCGCCTATCACGCAGGCCTCGACGCTCATATCCGCGCGGCGGCACAGACGAAATTTCTGTCCGATGACGGACTTATTATCGTCGCGACGATTGCCTTCGGCATGGGCATCGACAAGCCGGATGTGCGCTTCGTCGCGCATCTCAATCTGCCGAAGTCGATCGAGTCCTACTATCAGGAGACGGGCCGCGCGGGGCGCGATGGCGAACCCGCCAACGCCTGGATGGCTTACGGCTTTCAGGACATCGTGCAGCTCCGGCAATGGATTTCGCAATCTGACGGCGCGGAGGCGTTCAAGAAAGTTCAGCGTCAAAAGCTCGATGCGTTGATCGGGCTTGCCGAGATGCCCGGTTGCCGGCGGCAGGCTCTGCTCGCGTATTTCGGCGAAACGCGGCCCGAGCCTTGCGGCAACTGCGATAACTGCCTCAACCCGCCACATACGGAAGACGGCTCGGTCCTCGCGCAGAAGGCGCTCTCGGCCGTCTATCGCACGGGCCAGCGCTTCGGCGTGACGTATCTCGCTGACGTCTTGGGCGGCAGCGCCGACGAACGGATCATCCGCAACGGTCATGACAGGCTCACCGTCTACGGCATCGGCAAAGACGTTCCGCAGGCGACGTGGAAGGGGCTTTTCCGCCAGCTCACCGCGCAAGGGTATCTCAGCATCGATGACGAGGGCATGGGCTCTCTCGTTTTGACGGAGCGGGCGCGGCCGCTGCTCCGCGGCGAAGAGCGCTTCCTTTTGCGCGTGACGCGGCAGGTTTCGAAGGGCTCGAAGCGCACGGCGTCCTCGGCGGCATCGCGGGTGGCGCGCGAGAACCAGCCGCTGTTCGACGCGCTTCGGGCGCTCCGGCAGAAGCTCGCGGCCTCGGCGAAGCTTCCTCCCTACGTTGTCGCTCAGGACAAAACGCTGATCGAGCTTGCTGAAAAGCAGCCGACGACGGAAAGCGCGCTGCACGACATTCTCGGCCTCGGCGCCAGCAAGATCGCGCGCTACGGCGTGGCATTCCTCGACGTCATCGGGCAATTCAAGAAGCATCCGGCGCTCAACAACCGGCTGTCTGCGACCGTGAATGCCACGCTCGCAGCGCACTTACGTGGTCTCGATGCCGAGGCGATCGCCGCGGAGAGAAGCCTCGAAATATCGACCGTCTATGGGCACCTCGCCGAGGCGATCGAAGCCGGACTGATCACGGCTGAGGACGCGTTGAAGCTCGATGCTGCGGATTACGACGAAATTGAAGAGGCGTTCGAGCGATGCCAGACCCGCGAGACGGGAAAGCTCGGCCCAGCATTCTCGGCGCTTGGCGGACGCTACGATTACGGCATCCTGAAGTGTCATCTCGCCGATAGCGTATAGCTAAACGCGCGACGTTGCTTTCGCCGGAACGGATGCCGATAGTTTCGCCGCGAGCTCGGCGCAGATCTTCTCGAATTCCGGCGTCCAAGCGGCGGCGTTCGAGGCGCACAGGTTCGCCTGCGATTTCAGAATGACACCGTCGTCGAGGATTTTGAGGCCGTTGGCGCGCAGCGTTTCGCCTGTCGTCGTGATGTCGACGATCAGCTCGGCCATGCCCGCCGCCGGTGCGCCTTCGGTCGCGCCCGCGCTCTCGATGATGCGATAGTCGCCGAAGCCTTTGGATCCGAAAAACCGCCTTGTCAGGTTCACGTACTTCGTGGCAACGCGCGGCCACCGTCCATGCAAGCGGCGGAACGGCAGCGCAATGGCCTCGAGGTCGTGCACCGTCGCAACGTCAACCCAACACGCCGGCACCGCCACGATCACGTCGGCGAAGCCGAAACCGAGTGCCTGCAAGAACCGTATGCGGGTCGCTGCGTCAGAAATGTTCTCGCGGATCAGATCTTCGCCGGTGATGCCGAGGTGCACGCTTCCGGCCTTCAGGGCTGCTGCGATCTCGCCCGACGAAACGTAGGCGACGTCGATCTCCGGAAGGCCGTCGATCTCGCCGCGATAGCCCCGCACGTGACCGACTTTGCGCACGACCAATCCGGCGCGCGCAAACATATCGGTCGTCTGCTCCATCAAGCGGCCCTTCGAGGGTATCGCGAGTGTGAGCTTGCTCATTGCGCCCCCTTGACGGTCGCTGCGAGCAGACGCTCGGAATGGATGGCTGCGCCGACGGCCGGAACTTCGCCTTGCGCTCCAGCGGCGCGCATCAGCCCGTCGTACCGGCCACCGTTGGCGATCGGGCTCTTCGCGTCAAGGCACGATGAATTCACTTCGAAAACCAACCCCGAGTAATAGGCGAGCGTCCTGCCGAATTCGGCCGAGAATGTCACGCGCTCGAGATCGATGCCCGCGTTGGCGAGGAGGGCCAGACGCCGGTCGTACGTTTCCAAAGCGGCGCCCGCACCATTGGCCGCCCCTTCGAGGAGAGCTGCAATCTTTTCGCCGGCCGTCGTCGCCGGACCCGTGACGCCGACATAGCGTTCGATCAGCTCGATGGCGCTCGCGTCGAGAGGCTTTTCCTTGCGATCCTCGGCGATGACCATGAGGTGTTCCGTGATGTCAGCCAGCGAGCGCGTGCCGAGCAGCTCGATCGCATTTTCTTCCAGGTAGACGGCGACTGCGGCTTCGCTCTTTTCCCATTCGTCGCGCCGCATGGCGGAAAGCAGTTCTTCCGGAACGCCAGGAGACGCGACGCGCGCAGACGACGCGAAGTCTTTCAGGGCTTTGCGAAACGAGAGCGGCTTCAGGAACGCATCGTCGAGCCGCTTTTTCCAATTCGGGGAGACGTCGGCCGCGTCGAGAACACTCGAGAACAATCCGAGGTCGCCGAGCTTCAGCGTCCAGTCCCTGAGGCCGACTTTTTCGATTGCCTTGAGGACGATGGCGACCGTTTCCGCTTCGGCTGCTTCGCGCGACTTGTCGCCGAAACGCTCGATGCCGGCCTGGCGAAATTCGCGCGGATGCGAAGCCGTCGCGCCTTGCGGCTGAAAGCGGAATGCGGGGCCGTTATAGCAATAGCGCGCCGGCGTCACCGGATCGGCGTGGCGTTCCAAGTGGAGGCGGCACGTCGGCACCGTGATGTCCGGCCGGAGGCATAGCTCGGCGCCGTCCTGGTCGGTGAAGACATACGTCCGCGCGCGCAGGCCTTCGCCGATGACGTCGAGGAACACGTCAGCCGGCTGAATGATGGAGGGCGCAACGGCCTCGTAGCCGGCTTTGGTGAAAACCGACATCAACGTCTGCGCTTGCGCTGCCAGCGCCTCGAGGTTCCGCGTCGTCTCGACGGTCATGATCTAGGCCTCATGCCGCTTGATGAGCTTGTGGACTTCCTGGATGAGGTTTGCCTCGGAGACGGAGAACTGCGCCGGACGCGCCTCCTTCCACTCTTTGTTGTCCTTGATCGCGGCGGCGGCTTTCGCGCCTTCGATCAGGTCCTTGATCGTCACCTCGCCTTTGGCGCGCTCGTCGGAGCCTTGGATGATGACACACGGGCTGTTGCGCTTGTCGGCGTATTTCATCTGCGCCTTCATGCCGGACGAGCCGAGGTACATTTCGGCGCGGATGCCGGCATTGCGGAGCGCTTGCGTCATTTTCTGGTAGGTCGCGATCTCGCCCTTGTCCATGACGAGGACGACGACGGGGCCGAGAGCTTTGGCTTTTTTGTCGCCGATCAGTGACAGCGCCGCCTGCAGGCGCGAGACGCCGATGGAGAAGCCCGTTGCGGGCACTTTTTCGCCGGTGAAGCGCGCGACTAGATCGTCATAGCGGCCACCACCACCGACCGAGCCGAAGCGCACGGGCTTGCCGTCATCGTCTTTGACCTCGAACGTCAGCTCGGCTTCGAATACGGGGCCGGTGTAGTACTCGAGGCCGCGGACGACAGAGGGATCAAATTTGATACGGTCTGATCCATAGTCGGCCCCAGTGCATAAATCGATTAATTGACGAAGTTCTGCCAGACCTTCTGACGCAATTTTGCTATCGCGACACGCCGGTTCAAGCATATCAAACTTGGAAGGGAGCTTGCCTGCCGGCCACGGAGTCGTTGATCCATCCTCGTGCTGCATGCGGATCAAAGAGTTCGGCCGCGTCACCGACGACAGCAAGTCGTCGAGTGAGAGTAGGTTCAAAATTGGCTGCATCTGCACGTCGCTGAGTTCAGCGCCCTTAGTAAAGTCGCCGCTTTCGTCCTTTCGGCCTTTGCCAAGAAGCTGCACCACCCCCTCCAAGCCGAACTTGTCGAACTTGTCCATGGCGCGGAGCACCGTAAGGCGTTTGCCGCTCTGCGATTGATCAGATAAGTCGACCCCAGCCAGTTCCAGCACCCCATCGAGCACTTTTCGATTATTGACCTTGATCACGTAGTCGCCGCGTTTCACGCCCAGCGCTTCGAGCGTGTCGGCGGCGAGCATGCACATCTCGGCATCCGCCGCCACGCCTTCCGCTCCGACCGTATCGGCGTCGAACTGCATGAATTGGCGGAAGCGGCCCGGACCCGGCTTCTCGTTGCGATAGACATTCCCGAACGCATAGCGGCGGAACGGTTTCGGCAAGCCTTGAAAATTCTGCGCGACGTAGCGGGCGAGCGGCGCTGTCAGATCGTAGCGCAGGCTCATCCACTGCTCGTCCTCGTCCTGGAACGAGAAGACGCCGGCGTTGGGGCGGTCCTGGTCGGGGAGGAATTTACCGAGCGCGTCGGTGTACTCGATCGCGGGCGTCTCAAGCGCTTCGAAGCCATAGCGCTCGTAGACCTCGCGGATCTTCCCGATCATGTCGTTGAGGCCCCGGAGCTCCGCCGCCTCGATATCGCGGAAGCCTTTGGCGAGGCGCGCTTCAGGGCGCGTGCTTGTATTCACTTTGGACATGAGGATGTTGGGGACCAGACCGCAAATAAAAAAGTTGCCGTGACACCTTACAGGCGTCCGGCGCGCGAGCCCGCCTTATATCGGATGGACCGGCATCAGGAAAGTCGCCCTAAAATCCCTAAAATCAACGTAGCTCAGCCACTTGGTCTATACGGGCTGCGGCCCGCGAGCCCGTTTGCCCCGGAAGTGTCCTTTGAGGGCGTGCAACAGGGCCCTCGGGAGGGCAATCCCGTCCATCGGAACGACCAGATCGTAGAGCGGCACGGGCTTCGCGCCGAAGCCGCGCGCGAGGGGATGCTCACCGATGCCCATGTCGAACCGGCGCACGCCCCGGGCGGCGAAATATTTCATGGCTTCGATCACGACGAGCCGGCCCGGCGAGAGGTGGCTCCACTCTTCGCCGCCCGTTGAAATGGCGAGGCGCGTGAAGGCGCCGTCGTGGACGATGCCGAAAAGCGTGGCGACAATCTCGCCGTTTGCTTCGAGCGCAAAGAGGGTGCTCAAGCCTGCATCGGAGCCGTCGATCGCTAACCGTTCGTAAAAGGAGCCGTAAGCCGGTTCGTCGAGGATGTTTTTGCCGTGGAGTGCCGCGAACCGGCGCGCCCGCTGTTCTTCGAGCGCCAGGTAGACATGGGCGATTTCCTCCGCTGTCGTCGCCCGATAAAAGCGCGGCGTTGGTTCTTTCTGCCAGAGGCGATGGCAGCGTTCGACTTCCTTCCGGTATTTCTTGCCGATGCCGCGCGGGAACGCATCCGGAGCGTCCGTCAGGAATAGCTCGGTTCCGGATCTCAACGCGGGCGAAACGCCTAAACGCGTGATGAGCGGATTCGGGCGGCCGCCGATTTCGGCTGGCATGCGTTCGAAGCGGATAAGATCGATATCGTGCATGGCGCTCCGCACCGAACGCCAGACGCAGCGGATGGCTCTTCGATCCGTGAGGCGTACCGGTCCCAAAATCGGGCCGCCGTAATCGGATACGCCGAGGTCGGCGAAGCTCGCGATGCGGAGCATTCCTTCTTTCGCGACAACGAGGGGCAGAAGGAGCGCGACGTCGCCGCTGGCCTGTTCGGTCACGACCACGAGACGCGGCATTGCTTTGCGCGCGGGCGCCAGTTCCTCGTAGAGGACCGTCAACCAATCGAGCGTTTGAAAACCGTTGGAGACGAGGCCGGGTTCAACGGCTTCGAATGCCGCGAGCGCTTCGTCGGCGCCTTCGAAGATTTCGGTAATGAAACGGCCACCACGCGAGTTGAGCACTCGCGACCAACCGCCCCCGGCGCGCAATATCGCGCCGCCCCCTGTTTCCACCGTCGCCATACGCAATACACTCTGCGGCGAGCTTCTTGTTTTCGGGAATATTATCCTGGACCGGCGATTATGGCCACGGCGATTATAAAGAACGCCGTTTCATAAATCTGTTCGACCGCGCCCAGGACGTCGCCCGTGTAGCCCCCGATTTTCTGATGGGCAATCAACGCGACGATGGCTGCCGCTACGCCGGCGAACAGGGTCGACGCCAAGAAGGCGACGGGGCTCATAAAAAGAAAACCGAAGACCAAGGCGGTTATGACCGTCACCGCGATCTCGTTTCCGGTCATTTCCGACGTCGTTCGGCTGACCTTTGCCGCTTCGCCGCCTGCATAGGACAGATTTGCCAGCGCCAGTACCGCGGCCGCGCGCGCGCCCGCGAACCCGGCGATGACGACCTTCGCGGCAGAGAGCGGATCGACCTCAGCGAGCGCCGTCGCCTTGAGCGCCAGAGTGACGACCAGGGCGAGAAGGCCGTATGTGCCGATGCGGCTATCTTTCATGATTTCAAGGCAGCGTTCGCGGGTGTATCCGCCGCCGAATGCGTCGGCGGTGTCGGCCAACCCATCCTCGTGCAGCCCGCCGGTCAGCAGAATAGCGAACGCTAAGCCCAATATGACCGGTAGCGGCTCGGGGAAGACGAACGACGTCAGCAAAATGACACCGCCCGTGAAGATCCCGACGAGACCGCCGACGAGCGGCAAATATTTCGCGGCGCGCACAAGCCAATCGCCCGGCAAGGGATCGATGTGCTTCAGTGGAATGCGCGTCAGGAATTGCAACGCAACGAAGAAGCGCATCCATTCAAGCGAGATCATTCGGGATGTTCGCCCGGCAGGTCCGCCATTTCGCGGAGCATGAGTTCGGCCGCTCGAATGATGGGCATCGCGAGCGCGGCACCGGTGCCTTCACCCAACCGCATTTCCAATTCGAGCAGCGGCTTGACGCTCAGATGCTGCAGCAAAGCCGCGTGTCCCGGTTCGGCCGAGCAATGTGCGAAAACGCAGTTATCGATGGTTCCCGGAACGAGCGCTTCCGCGGCGATAGCTCCGGCGGTTGAAATGAAGCCATCGACGACGATCACACGTCCCGCGGCGGCCGCGGCCGTCATCGCGCCCGCCATCATCACGATCTCGAAACCGCCGAACTGGCGAAGCACTTCGAACGTGCGCTCCGCCGAGGTCGACGGCGCAATCGCGGCGCGGGAAATCGTATCGCTGAGGATCTGATATTTATGTTCGAGGCCGAGGGCCGGCGCGCCCGCTCCCGGACCGACGAGCGATTTGAGATCGAGGCCCGTCAACGCATGAGCGACCAAGGCGGCAGCGCTCGTGTTGCCGATGCCGATTTCGCCATAGCCGACGATACCGACGTTTTCAGCGCCCAGGTGCGCATCGATGGCCCGGCCGGCTTCGAGCGCAGCGGCGCATTCCTCGATCGACATGGCGGGCTCGCGCCGGGCGTTCCTCGTGCCGTTCGCTATGCGGCGGTCGAGAAGGAGATCGTGCGGCGGCAACGGCTCGAGCATTCCGGCGTCGACGAGTTCAACGCCGACACCTGCGGCGCGCGCCAGCACGTTAACGCCCGCGGTGCCTGCCAAAACGAATTTGGCGATCTCGCGCGTTACGACGGACGGGTAGGCCGTGACGCCTTCGGCGGTGATGCCGTGATCGCCCGCGAAGACGAGAATTTTCGCGAGGCCGAGATCGGGGTTCGTCGAGCCTGCGATCAAGCCGATCTGAACCGCGAGATCCTCGAGCCGCCCAAGCGAGCCGACCGGCTTTGCCTTGCCGCGAAGGCGGGCGCGAAGTTCGTCAGCGAGCAAAGTCTGGGATTGTTTGACGCCGGATTGAACTGTCATGCGCCTATGTAGTCCTCAACGCTGTGTTTCGGTTGCGGCACGTTTGTCGAATATTGAGCGTAGTTTTCGAGACCCGGAGGAATTGGACCACCATGCGCCCAATCGAGCAACTCGACCGTATGGACGACCGGCACATCGAGCGCCCGCTGGAGCTGATTGATACAGCCGATGTTGCCAGCCGCCACGATATCCGGCCGCAATGATTTGATGTTTGCGGCCTTGCGATCGCGCAGCGCGCCCGAGATTTCGGGCTGAAGAATATTATAGACGCCCGCCGAACCGCAGCAGAGGTGGGCTTCCGGCACATCCATGACGGTGAAGCCGGCTTTCTTCAGCAACGACTTCGGCTGACTCGTGACGCGCTGGCCATGCTGCAGCGAGCACGCCGAATGATAGGCGACCTTGAGGCTCGACCAGCGTTTCGGCGCGCCGATGTCGTACTGGTCGAGGAACTCGCTGACATCCTTCGTCATCGCCGCGATGTCCTTGGCGCGCTTGGCGTACTCGGTCTCGTGTTTCAGAAGATGGCCGTAGTCCTTCACCGTCGTGCCGCAACCGGACGTATTGATGATGATCGCATCGACGCCGCCCTTGGCGATTTCCTTGCTCCAGGCATCGACGTTGATCTTGGCGGCTTTGATCGCTTCTTCCTCGCGGCCGATGTGCTGGCTCAAGGCTCCGCAGCAGGCGGCGCCGGACGACACGATCACATCGATGCCGCCGCGCGCGAAAAGCCGGATCGTCGCGTCGTTGATCTCGGGCCGCAGCACTTGCTGGGCACAGCCCGCAAGCATGATAACCCGGCCAGTTCGAACGCCCGTCGGTGAAGCTCGGCCCGGTCCGCGGAAGCGGCCCGCGCGAGGCGCCTCGGGGGGCGCCAGATCGACCATCGCGGCAAGCTCGGGAAGATTGAGTGCTTTGAATGCGCCAGCCATCCGCCGACCGAGCGGTGCGGCCTTCATCGCCCACCGGAAGCGGCGCGGATAAGGCACGATTTCCGCCAAGGCGCGCCGGATCAGCCGATCCTTCAGACTGCGGCTTCCCGTTTTTTCGATGTGCTTCCGCGCGATCTCGACGAGATGCATATAGTCGACGCCGGAGGGGCAGGTCGTCATGCATGAGAAGCACGACAGGCAACGGTCGATGTGAACCGAGACCTCGGGCTTCGCATCGAGCCCTTTCTCGAGCATGTCCTTTATGGCGTAGATCCGTCCGCGCGGACTATCGCGCTCATCGCCGAGAACGACGTATGTCGGGCACGTCGCGGTGCAGAACCCGCAGTGTACGCAGCGTCGAAGGATGCGCTCGGCTTCCCTGACCTCCGGATCGTCGAGCTGCGATTTCGAAAAATTGGTTTGCATTGCGCCTTATATCGAACTGACGTGTCTAGAAATTGGCGTACATGCGCCCGCGATTGAGCAGGCCGCTCGGATCGAAGGCCGACTTGATGCCGCGTGTCAATCTTTCGATCTCGGGCTTCAAGGGTTCGAAGACTTCGACGGTGTTGCGGATTTCCGGCTCTGCGCGGATCAACGTCGCGTGGCCGCCACGAACGGCAACGGCGCGGCGCACGTCGGCTGCACCGGCATCGGCTGCTGCCGGAACTTCGAGCCAGATGAGCGCTCCCGACCAATCGTACAACGCAACCACATCCATGAACTTTTGGATCGCGGCGACGATTTCAGGCGCCTTCGTCGGAAGGGTGGAAATCCGCCACAGGCTCGTCTCGGTCGAGAACGGCATCATCGAAAGCGTCCGGAATTCGCTCCACAGACTGAAGGTGTCTTCCGCATCGAGTTCGATCGGCTTGCCGTAAACCTTGAGCGCCGTCTTGAGCTTCTCCCTGCGCTCGTCGATCGAGGTTTCAAACGTCTCGAGACGTAGAAGCGTCAGCGATTGTCCGACGCCTTTGAGCTTCGGCACTTTGAGCCTGTCGACGCAATTCTTCGGGAGATGGACCGCGCCCGAAATTTCGAGCGGGGTCGCCATCGCGATATTGAGCGCTTCGATCGCCAAATCGTCAGGCAAGCCGACGAAGGCCAGCGTCTGCATGGTCTGCGGGAGCGGCGCGACCTTGAACGTCACTTCGGTCATGACGGCAAGCGTTCCCCAGCTGCCGGTCAATCCGCGGGCGACGTCGAGGCCGGCGACATTCTTCATCACGCGGCCGCCGGATTTGAAAAGCTCGCCGCGGCCGTTGACGGCGCGAACGCCCAAGAGATTATCGCGCGCGCTTCCTGCCGAAATGCGCCGGGAGCCCGAAAAATTCGTCGCAAAAACGCCGCCGATGGAGAGTGCGCCGCCCGGCGCGCCGGTCGCCGGTCCGAGATCGACAGGCTCAAAGCTCAGCATCTGACCGCGCGCCGCGAGCATCGCCTCGATTTCGTAGACGGGCGTGCCGGACCTGGCCGACATGACGAGTTCCGTCGGCTCATAGAGCGTCACGCCCTTGAGGCCGGAAGTCGTCAACACGACGTCCGCAGTTGCGACCCGGCCCGTGTTGCGAAGGGCGCCATGCCCCACGACCTCGATGCCACGCTTCTCGCGCGCAAGCCTCGCAATCATGGACTGCAATTCCCACTCGGCGGCGGGGCGAAAAAGCTCAGTCATGATCGCACCATCTGCTAGGCAGCCTCCGGTGTGCTGGCGGCGTCGCCAGCGCGCATGACTTCGGTAATGGCGAGGGGAAATACCTTCGCAGGGTTCAGCCTCCACGTCGGATCGAAAACGGTTTTTATCCGCATCTGGACGGCGAGATCAGTCGGCGAGAACTGCGTCGTCATCAGCTCGCGCTTTTCGATGCCGACACCGTGCTCGCCGGTGAGACAGCCGCCGAGTTCGACGCACAGCTTCAGAATAGTTTCGCCCGCAAGCTCGGCGCGTTCGGCCTCTTCGGGGCTGTTCGCATCGTAGAGGATGAGCGGATGCAGGTTGCCGTCGCCGGCGTGGAAGATGTTGGCGACCTTCAGACCGTACTCGGCGCAGATCTGGCTGATCCGGGTCAATGCGTGAGGCAACTGTGCGAGCGGGATGGTGCCGTCCATGCAGAGGTAATCGGAGATGCGCCCAATCGCGCCGAACGCCGCCTTGCGACCCGCCCAGATCCGCGCGCTCTGGTCGGCGTCCGAACTGATCTGCACTGTTTTCGGATCGAAGCGAGCGGCGATTTCGGCAATGCGTCCGAGCAGAATGCCTATTTCGCTTTCGGAGCCTTCGACCTCGACGATCAGCAATGCTTCCGCATCGAGCGGATAGCCTGCGCCGGCAAATGCCTCGCAGACTTCGACCGCCGCGTGATCCATGTATTCGATCGCTACAGGGATAATACCGGCTGCTATGATCGCGGAGACGCAGCTGCCCGCTGCCTCCGGCGAACGAAATCCGATCATCATCGGCCGCGCGCCTTCCGGCGCCGGGACGAGCTTCACTGTTGCTTCAGTGATGACGCCGAGCTGGCCTTCGGAACCGATGACGAGGCTCAAGAGATCGTAGCCGTTGCGTTCCAGCGCCGAGCCGCCGATCTCGACGACCGTGCCGTCGATCAGCACCATTTTGACGCCCAAGACGTTGTGCGTCGTCACTCCGTATTTAAGGCAGTGCGCGCCGCCGGAATTCATCGCGAGATTGCCTGCGAGCGTGCACGCAAGTTGCGATGAGGGATCGGGCGCATAGAAAAAGCCGCCCGCAGCGACCTCCGCCGTGATCTGGAGATTTGTTATCCCGGCTTCGAGCCGCGCCAAGCGGTTGGCATAATCGATCTCGATGACGCGGTTCATTTTCGAGATGCAGAGGACGATCGCGTCCTCGGTCGGCAACGACCCGCCGCACAGAGACGTGCCTGCGCCCCGCGGAATGACTTTGACGTCGTTCTCGTGGCAATACTTCAAGATCTTGGAGACTTCTTCGGTCGTGCGCGGCAGCACGACCAGCATGGGCACGCGGCGGTAAGCCGTGAATGCGTCCGTCTCGTAGGCCCGGCGTCCATCTTCGTCGACGATCAGAAGATCCTGACCGACACGGCTTTTGAGGCCTTCGATCAGAATGGGTAGCCGCCGCAAGACGCCAACATCGGGCTCAGGCAGCTCGATATGCGGCATCGTCTTCAGTCTCCAAGCCAATAGTCATGTCGGCTGTTTCGCTCTTGGGTTCGCTCTCTGGCCGTCAGCTTACGTCAGCTTACGGCGGGGCATCCCAAATTCGATCCCGCCTGCGGCAACCTCGGCGCGTAGCCACGGGCGTTAATCATCCTCGCACGTGCGCCGGTGACCGGCAATATGGGCGCCGTCGTTGCACATGTGAAGAAAGCGCGCCCCTTCAACGGCCGTCGCCGCCGCCGAGCCCGCGCTGGCCGCCCTGATCACGAGGATCGTGAAACTCACGGGGCGGGGGTCCGCGCATATCGCGAGGGTCGCCCATGCCAGCGCCTCCGCCTCGCGGCTCGTTCATGCCTCGGGTGTCTGGTCGCACCTCGCGCGGACTGCGGTTGACGCGGTCGCGGTCCCGATCACGGTCCCGGGACCGCGCTCCCGAGAAGCATTGGGTGATGCAGCTCTGCAACTGAGCGTCGCAATGTGCGGAATAGAGGAGTTTTGCGGCCATCCGGCAGGAATTGTGCTGGGACCGGCAGGAATCGGCACAGGGATCAGCGCTCGCGTCACCGGCAGCAAAAGCCAACACCGCCAGAACAGCCAGCACGGCCATTCTAAACGATTTTATCGACACTGATGCAGCCTGAAACAACTACCGCCTCCTCATCCCCGGGCCGTGCTGGGCGGCTGAGCCTAGGCAAGCGGCGGAAGCTACTCGCGCGACCATGAACACGGCCTGAACCGGTGGTTGAACCTGAGGCAACGGGCTCGCCTGCCAACGGGCGCCATCAGAATGCAAACTCCTCGAAGATCCGATCAACGTTGCCTTCCCACTCCCCGGAATAACGCCGCAGCAATTCGTCCGCCACGGTCTGGCCGTTGCCTGCGATCTTCTCGAGCGGGGCCAGAAATACCGTCTCGTCCTGGTTCTTGGTGTTGATGCGGGCCCGGTTCTTGAGACCGTGCCGCGAAATGCGCAACGCTTGGCGGGCGATGCTGGCGACCGTCGTCGTGCGGAAAGGCGTCGCGAGCGCCGTTTTCGGAACCGCCGCCCGCAGATTTTCACGCTCTTCGGTGGTCCAGTCGCGGACCAGCGTCCAAGCCTGATCCAGCGCGGCCTCGTCGTAAAGAATTCCGGTCCAGAAAGCCGAGAGCGCCGTGATCGTTCCCCAGCGCCCCGCGTCGGCGCCGCGCATCTCCAGAAACCGTTTGAGCCGGACTTCGGGGAAGAGCGTGGTGAGGTGGTCCGACCAATCATCGGCGGTCGGCAGCTCGCCTTTCAGCCCCGGCAGGCGGCCTGCCAGAAAATCGCGAAACGACGAACCAGCGACGTCGATGTAATTGCCGTCCCGGTAGACGAAATACATCGGCACATCGAGCGCGTAATCGACGTAGCGCTCGTAGCCCATGCCGTCTTCGAACGCGAACGGCAACATGCCGGTCCGGCGCTTGTCGGTGTCGAGCCAGACTTCGCTCCGCATCGACTGAAAGCCGTTGGGGCGATCCTCGGCGAACGGCGACGACGCGAACAGCGCAGTCGCGATCGGCTGCAGCGCGAGCGAGACGCGGAGCTTCTTCACCATGTCGGCTTCGCTCGAAAAATCGAGGTTCACCTGGATCGTCGCGGTCCGGTACATCATGTCGAGACCGCGGCTGCCGACGGTCGGCATATAGCGCGTCATCACCTGATAGCGCTTCTTCGGCATGTGCGGGATCTGGTCGAGTCGCCACTTCGGCGAAAATCCGACGCCCAGAAAACCGATGGCGAGATCTTCGCCGACGTCGATGACTTCGCGCAGATGCTCGTCGGTTTCGGCTGCCGTTTCGTGCAGCGTTTCGAGTGGCGCACCCGAAAGCTCGAACTGGCCGCCGGGCTCGAGGCTGATCGTGCCGCCCTTCTGGCCGTCGGGGCGCTTCAGGGCGATGACGTTGTCGCCTTCCTTGATCGCGACCCATCCGTAGCGGCGGATCAGCTCTTCCATCAAGGCGCGAATGCCATCGGTGCCGCCGTACGGCACGGGATCCAACGTGACGGTGCGAAAGACGAACTTTTCGTGCTCGGTGCCGATACGCCAATCCGCTTTCGGCTTCTCGCCAGCCGCGATCCAGCGCACGAGATCATCTCGTGTCTCGATCGTCGCGCTCGCAGCGCCTTGTTCTCGCGTGGACATTACCGAGCGACCCAGCCTTGCTTAACCGGCGCGGGTGCGCCCCGCGGCTTGAGCCTTATGGCGAGGACCGGCGGGAACGGCAAGCGTCCCCAACAACCGGGGCTAACGGCGGCGCCAATCGCCCAGAACAGCGTTGACGATCGCGAGCGCGGCAACGGCTGCGGTATCGGCGCGCATGATTCGGGGCCCGAGCGACAGCGGCACGACATACGGCTTGCCGATGAGGCGCTGGCGCTCGCGCGGGGAAAAGCCACCTTCGGGTCCGATAAGGACAGCCAGGGGCCCGGCTGAGAGCTTCTCCAAAGCCCTGATCGGGTCAGACAGTTGCTCGTGCTCATCGCAGTAGATCAGGCTTCGCGCTTCGTCCCAATCGTCAAGAACGTCATCGAGTTTGGCCGGTGGGTCGACATCCGGCACTTGCAGAATCCCGCACTGCTCCGCCGCCTCGATCACGTTTGCGCGCATCCGCTCGCTGTTAACTCTTTCCGCGACCGTTCTTTCGGTGATTACGGGCCTGAGGCGCGCGGCGCCCATTTCAGTCGCCTTCTGCACCATGTAATCGAGCCGCGACCGTTTGAGCGGCGCGAACAAATAGTCGATGTCGGGGCCACTTTCCTGGGGACGTGTTTGTTCCTCGACTTGGAGCGTGACGCGCCGCTTGTGCGCCTCGGCGAGGGTCGCAACCCACTCGCCATCCCGGCCGTTGAATACCAACAGCTTTGCCCCCGGCCGCAGACGCAGGACGCCCGTCAGGTAGTGTGCCTGCGGCGGCTCAAGCTCCAAGAGCTTGGCGGGGGCAAGATCGTCGTCGACAAATAGTCGTTCTGAAGTCAGGTCGCGGATAGCCATGATGCGGTCTTATCGAAGCCGCGCTTGCAGTCAAACGTATGTCGCACCCATGGGCCCGTATTGCGTCTCCCACCATATTGCGTCTGGGCGACGGGCCGGATAGGTCTTTGCCAAAGTTGCCGGAGAAACATCAATTGACGACGGGTGCCGAGATTTCGCCCAAGCCGACATTGCGTGTTGCGGATGCACTGCCCTCGAACTGGGTCGATCGATGGGCGCCGGCATCGTGGCAGCCGTACCTTCGGCTCGGGCGATTTGACCGGCCCATTGGCGCCTGGCTGTTGCTGTTTCCGTGCTGGTGGTCTCAGACCCTCGCCCAGGTCAACTCCGGCGATCACCTGCCGAATATCGGCTATCTCGTGCTTTTCGCCATCGGCGCCCTCGCGATGCGCGCCTGCGGTTGCGCCTATAACGACTGGGTCGACCGCGACATCGACGGCCGCGTCGAGCGGACGGCCAATCGTCCTCTGCCCTCGGGGCAAGTTTCGCCGGAAGCCGCACTTGGCTTCGTCGTCGCGACGGCGCTCGTCGGGTTGGTCGTCCTCCTGAACTTCAACAGCTTCACGATCTGGCTGGCCATCGCTTCGCTTTTCATCGTCGCGGCTTACCCTTTTGCGAAGCGCTTCACATCGTATCCGCAGCTGGTGCTGGGCCTCGCGTTCAACTGGGGCGCGCTCGTCGGATGGGCCGCGATCAAGGGATCGATCGGCCTTCCGGCGCTCGCCCTTTATGCGGGCTGCGTGTTCTGGACGGTCGGCTACGACACGATCTACGCGCACCAGGACAAAGAGGACGATGCGCTTCTGGGGCTCGGCTCGACGGCGCTGCATTTCGGCGAAGACACCGTCTCATTCGTCGGCGCGATGTACGGGCTCGCCGGAATTCTGTGGCTCGCCGCCGGCGCACTTGCCGGCGCCCACCTCGTCTATTTCCTCGCGGTCGTCCTGGTGTTCCTGCAGATGTCGTGGCAGGTCGCGACGCTCGATATTCACAATTCCGCCAACTGTCTCTGGCGATTCAAGTCGAACCGGGACGTCGGCCTCGCCGTCTTCGCGGGCCTTGTGGCGGATATGGCGCTGTCGTGGTTTGCCGGGCTCAGTTGAGACGCGCGGCACAGCACAGACGAGAACGCGGCCCGAGAGGTCCCGTGCCGCGCTGTTCCGTCTCACCGTCGAACTTCCGAGCCGCTTTCCGCGGCTTTGTATGTAATCTTGGCAGAATTCTCTTCCGATGAGCTTAAGAAATAGCGTAAACAAATGCTTACGCGGAAGTTATGCGATTGCTGATTGGCCAGAGGACGCTTTGCGCCGTTGACGGCCGTCACACACGCGGTTTTTTAAAAAATCGCCGGAGCATTTGTTCAGGAGACGAACAGTCGTCCATGTCCCAGACCTCATCTTCATCCGATTCAAAACCGCAGCTCCTGCATCTCGTTTTCGGGGGCGAACTCGAAACGCTCGAGGGCCACGAATTTCGCGATCTCGAGGGGCTTGATATCGTCGGCATCTATCCGGACTATCAGTCAGCTTATGCGGCTTGGAAGAACGCAGCCCAGCGCTCGGTCGACAATGCGATGATGCGGTATTTCATCGTCCATCTGCACAGGCTGCTCGAGCCGAATGGCCTGAAGTCTGCTCAGCCGGCAACATCCACCACGTGACGGCCAATCGTCTCAAACCCGAAAAGAAGCCGCGGCCGACTCTTCGGCTCGATGCGGCTTCGCGCGCGCTGCTTCGCCGTTTCGTCGTCGACTGGGTCTGGCCGCGTCGATTGGAGCTTGGCTGGACACTTTTTCTGACGGCGTGTCTTGCCGCGGTGACCGGCGGCTATCCGGCCGTCATCAAGAAATCATTCGACATGCTGATGGGCAACCAGCATGGCGCGCTACCGTTCGTGCTCACGGCGATCGTCGGCATTACGATTGCGCGCGCGACATTGCTTTTTGCGCAATCCGTCGCGACGAACCGCTTCATTCTGCGCCTGACGTCCGACATGCAGAAGCTCGCGTTCCGGCATCTGATCAGCGCCGATTTCGCGCGGCTGTCGCGGGAGACACCCGGCCGGCTGATGTCGCGACTGACGAACGACATCGGCTTCGTGCAAGGCGCGATGATGGCGGCGCTGAACTCGATTTTCCGCGACACCTTCTCGGTCATCGCGCTCGTGATCGCGATGCTCTATCTGGACTGGGCGATGACGCTCGTTGTCTTGAGCGTCTATCCGCTCGCGGCTTTGCCAGTCGCCGCAATCAGTCAACGACTCCGCCGTGTCGCCAAGCAGACGCAGAGCGGCCTCGGCGATATGACCTCGCTCCTCTCGGAAAAGCTCGCGGGCGCGCGCTTGATCAAGTCGTTTCAGCTCGAGAATTACGCGGCCGACCGCCTCGACAACAGCTTCGAGCAGATCTACGGGCTGAAGATGAAGTCGGTGCGGACTCGGGCGCGGATGGATCCGATCCTCGAAGTGCTCGGCGGCATTGCCATCGCCGGCGTCGTCGGATTTGCCTACTTGCGCATTTCGAACGGCATTTCGACCGTTGGCGATTTCATGGGGTTCATCACCGCGTTGCTCATGGCGGCGCAGCCCATTCGCGCGCTTGGAAACCTCGCCGGCCGGCTTCAAGAGGGCCTTGCTGCAGCTGAAAGTTTCTACGGCTTGATCGACGAGATGCCGACGATCGGCGACAAGCCGGACGCGAAGCGTCTCAGTGTTTCGAAAGGCCAGATCTCTTTCCGCGGGGTCGGGTTCGCTTACGACGCGGCGTCGGAAGAACGGGCCGTGCACGACGTCACGCTCGACGTTCCGGGCGGATCGACCGTCGCCCTCGTCGGCCGGTCGGGCGCGGGCAAATCGACCATCATCAATCTCGTGCCCAGGCTTTTCGATGTTACCGAAGGCCAGATCCTGATCGATGGCCAGGATGTTCGGGACGTCACGCTCTCGTCGCTGCGCGATCAGATCGCGATCGTCAGCCAGGACATCACGCTGTTCGACGACACGATCGAAGCGAATATCGCGCTTGGGCGCCTCGGTGCGAGCTCGGAAGACATCATCGAGGCTGCGAAAGCGGCGGCGGCTCACGACTTCATCATGGCGTTGCCTGGCGGCTATCAGACGATGATCGGCGATCGCGGCAGCCGCCTTTCGGGCGGGCAGCGCCAGCGCGTCGCGCTCGCGCGGGCCATCTTGAAGGACGCGCCGATCCTGCTGCTCGACGAGGCGACGAGCGCGCTCGACAACGAAAGCGAGCAACTGGTTCAGGAGGCGCTTGCCAAGTTCACGCGCACACGCACGACCCTCGTCATCGCGCATCGGCTTTCGACGATCCAGAACGCGGACATGATTTGCGTGATGGATGGGGGCCGCATCGTTGAGCGCGGGAAACATTTCGAGCTGATCGACCGCAACGGCGCTTATGCCCGGCTGAACCGGTCTGCGCACGGGCCTCAGGCGATGATCGCCGAGTGACAATCCGGCCGACGCTCGCCCGGCTTCGGCTATTCGCGGTTAAGGATGTTGTTCACGAGCCTGTTCGCCCAACCGCGCGCCTTGAACGTCGAGTTCACTTCGCGGGAATCGTAAACCGTTTCGATCCAATCCCAGAACGCGATCCCGGTGCGGGCCTCGTCAGCGAGATAGCGGTGGAAGACGGCATCCAGCACGCCTGTGTCGGCGCTGCGGACGTGACCGTAGCGCAAGGAAAGCTGCTTCACCGCCTCTCGGATCGGCTGCCCATCGTGCAGATGACTGATCATCACGCTCATCAAGCCCGCGCGGTCGGCGCCCGATTTGCAGTGAACGAGGATGGGATATTCAGCTTTTGCCAGCACATCTTTCATTGCCTGAAATTCGGCGAGTGAGGGCGCGGCGCGCGATCGCAAGGTCAGATCGACGAGCGTGAGGCCATGGCGAGCGCACGCCTGCTGCTCGAGCCAGCGTGTGCCATAGGACTGCTCGCCGCGCAGATTGATGATCGTCTTTATACCGCGCCTGGCTGCCCAGGCGATGTGATGGGGCGCGGGCTGCGCCGAGCGCCACGCATCCCTGCCCACGCGATGGCGATTATTGTAAATGGTCCGCACGAGGCCATAATCGATCAGCAGCATTTCGGCGTAGCAAAGGGCCGATGCGAATCGCGTCCCAAGCCAGGACGGGGGGGAATGCACTGCACTGTGCAAAAGTGCACCGCTTGTACGGCGTAATCCACGCTTTGCTTCTTTGAGAGGGCTTGCCATCAGGAGTTGTCTCGATGCTCCCGATTCGCGGGCAGCCTTGCGGATAGGGCCAGCTTTAATCCTACTCGTTGTTCACAAGAAGCCGCGGTCCATCGTGATTGAACTTGCTAGTTATTAGCTATAGCAACGACCCGCAAGGGGCTAAACACAATCAAGCTTCGTCCTGCACTTTCTCGCGTTACAACGATAAGGCAGCCATTGCCGCATGGCAGAAATCAAGAAGAGGCTCGTGCGACTTGGCGGCTCGACGCTGGCGCGCCTTATCCGCCACGTGGCCAATTCGTCTCAGGTTATTCACGAACCGCCGGACCTGATGGACCGGCTTAGCGATACCCACCCCTGTATCGTCGCGTGCTGGCACGGCCAGTTCATGATGATCGCGACGCTTCGTCCTGAAAACGTCAGGATTTCAGCGATGGTCGCGCGGCACGGCGACGCCGAGATCATCAGCGAAACATTACAAGCCATCGACGTTCAACTCATTCGCGGCGCGGGGGCCGGCTGGCGCAAGAAGGATCGCGGCGGCGCGGCGGCTCTTCGCGCATCGCTGCAGGCACTTTCCGAAGGCTCGTCACTCGTGATGACGGCCGACGTCCCGCCGGGGCCGGCGCGGGTTGCGGGCGCGGGCATCGTCACGATCGCGCGCATGTCGGGTCGGCCTATCGTTCCCGTCGCGCTCGCCACGAAACGTTTCGCGTCGTTCGATACCTGGAGCCGGCTGACGATCAATCTGCCGTACTCGAAACTTGCAGCCGTCGTCGGCGAACCAATTCATGTTCCGAGCGAGGCGGACGCGGAGTTGCTCGAATCAAAACGCGTCGAGCTCGAGACCGCGCTCAACACCGCGACGCTCCGGGCGTACGAACTTGCCGGTGCCGATATCAAGCGAGCGACGCCGCTCGATGTCCTTGCGGCGGCCTCGGCGCCGACGCCAGGCCTCGTGCTCAAGGCTTATCGCGCCGGAACAGCAGCGTTGCGGCCAGCGGTGCCGCTGCTTCTCAACATGCGCGGACAGCAGGGTAAGGAAGATCCGAACCGCCGCGGCGAACGATTGGGCTTTGCGGGCCGGCCGCGTCCCGCGGGACAGGTGGTGTGGGTTCATGCGGCGAGCGTCGGCGAGACGAACGCGATCCTTCCGCTCATCGACAGTCTGCTCGACGCCAATCCGCACATTCACATTCTGCTGACGACGGGAACGAAAACATCAGCGGAGATTGCGGCGCATCGCTTGCCGCCACGGGCATTGCATCAGTACGTGCCTCTCGACGTTCCCCACTACGTCGCTCGCTTTCTCGATCACTGGAAGCCGTCGATATCGATCTTTACGGAATCCGACATCTGGCCGAATCTCATTCTCGGAACGGCGGAGCGGGGAATTCCTCTCGTGCTCGTCAACGCGCGCATGTCACCACGCAGCATCAGCCGCTGGCGCAAATATGCGGCCGTCGGCCGGCCGCTGTTTTCGCGCTTCGCGGCCGTGCTCTCGCAGAATTCGCAGATTACGCGGGCGATGAAGCGTCTCGGTGCCCCGAACGTCATCACGGCCGGCAACCTGAAAATCGATTCACCGCCACCTCCGGTCAACGCGGATCTGCTGGCGTCGCTGAAGAACGCCGTTGGCCAGCGTCCGCTGTTCCTCGCGGCCAGCACCCATCCCGGCGAAGACACGGTGATCGCCGCGGCGCATTCGCTGATGAGGCGCGATATCGAAGGACTGCTGACGATCATCGTTCCTCGTCATCCGGAACGCGGCGGCGGCCTTGCGGCGTCACTCGGCGGCCTCGGGCTCAGAACGCAACTGCGCTCGCGCTCCTCCGCACCCGAGACCGATACCGAGATCTACGTCGCCGACACGATTGGCGAGCTTGGAACATTCTATTCGATCTCGCCCGTTGCGCTCGTCGGCGGATCTCTGGTCGAGCATGGCGGTCAAAACCCGATCGAAGCCGTTCGTCTCGGCTCGTGCGTTTTAACCGGTCCGTTCACGCACAATTTTCGCGATGCGTATGCCGCGCTCTTCCGCGAGGGCGGCGCCGTCGAAGTCAGGTCGTCCGACGACATCGCGCGGCAGGTTACGCTGCTGCTAGCCGATCAAGCCGCGGCCAAGCGCATGCGGCAGGGCGCAGACTTGGCGCTTCAGTCCATGGGCGGCGCGCTCGCCAAGACGCTCGGCGCCATTCAGCCATTGCTTGAAAAACAGCGAGCGTGATGCGTGCCCATCTCTGAACCGAGCTGGTGGTACGGGCCGGGCAGCGGATGGCAGACTGCACTTCTCTCTCCAATCGGCAGCATCGTCGGCCGGATCGCAAGCCGCCGCATTGAGAACGCAAATCCCTATCGCTCGGCGCTTCCCGTTATCTGCGCCGGAAACTTCACGGCCGGCGGCTCGGGCAAGACTCCGCTCGCTTTGTTCATTGCCAAGCTCGTCGCGGAAGACGATCGCGAGCCATGGTTTCTTTCGCGCGGTTACGGTGGAAGTCTCGAGGGTCCGGTGCGCGTCAGTGCCGATCTCCATACGGCGCGCGACGTCGGGGACGAGCCGCTGCTTCTTGCCCGTGCTGCGCCGACGGTCGTCTCGCGCGATCGCCGCAAAGGCGCGGAAGTGATCGAGAGCATGGCTTCGAAACGCGCCGTCATCATCATGGACGACGGCTTGCAAAATCCGGCGCTCGCGAAGGATCTTGCTATCGCGCTCGTCGATGCGAAACGCGGCGTTGGCAACGGGCTCGTCATTCCTGCAGGCCCCCTGCGCGCACCACTCGATGTTCAAACGGCGCTTGCAAACCTGATCGTGCTCACCGGAAGTGATGATGCGGACGACCGTTCCTTCGTTGATCGGCTCAAAGGGATGACGCGCGCGCCGATCATTTCCGCTCAGACGCGCGCTGAAGACGACAACGCGAAGTTTCGCGGCCGGCGCGTGCATGCTTTTGCAGGCATCGCCAATCCCGACCGCTTTTTTGCGACTCTCGCTTCACTCGGAGCCGACATCATCGCGCGAAGGGCATTCGCCGATCACCACATGTTCAGCGAGGCGGAGGCCCGCGATCTGATCGAAGCGGCCGAACGCGGCAACGCGGCTCTCGTGACTACGGAAAAAGATATCGCGCGGCTTTCCGGAGCATCAGGCGCGCGCGGGGCGCTCAAAGAGCGTGCAGAAACCGTCGCGATCAAAACGTCTCTCGAAGGCGGGGATCTCGACGTGATGCGCGGGCTGATCCGTGATGCAATCGCTCGCTAGTACTGCTGGCTCGCTCAGCGAGCGGGCGCGTTCGAACGTTCGATGGCATTAAGCTCGAGGTAACGCTGCACGGAGATTTCCGCCGAGGCATATGCCTCCTGCGCGTCGACGCTCCAATAACGAAGATCGGGAAGCGCGATGGGCTGGCCCGTTACCGCGCAGCGCACGAAATCCCCCGGAGACATCACTTCGAACTCGCCATCCAGATAGCGAATCTTGGCTTCGTTACGCAGACCAAAAAATTTCTCAATTCGATTCATCAGCTTCCAAGCCGTGCTGTTCTTTTACTGCCGGACATCATCCGACATCAGATGGAATGCCGCATTATGAATGACGCATTTCAGGCGGCGCGCCAATTTCCAATTTAGCCTAAGCGTATCAAAAAAGTGAGCCTTGTCCGCCGCGTCCGCCGGGCTTTTGGCGCGGCGTTTTACCCGCTCCTGGATCGGCTTTAGCGGGTCCTGATTTTAGCGGGCCTTCGGCTCTCGCCGCAATCTGCCCGTCGGACAACTCGATGTTCAGCATCGCCCCGGCGACGACGGACGCCGCTTGCCGGATCGTCTGCCCGGCCTCGTTCCTGACGAGTGCAAAGCCGCGAGACAGGATGCTGTGATAGCCCAATGAGTTGAGCAGCGCCGCTTTACCATCAAGAACCCTGCGACTGACCGCCACGCGGTTGAGAAGTGCGCGGCCGGCGCGCCGTTCGAGTGTCTGAAGCCGCTCGCCGCAGCGGGAATGTTTCTGAAGTATCGGCGCGGGAGACAAACGTCCGCTGATGCGCGCGAGCCGTGTTGCATGTGCTCGTGTGTTGGCGAGAAGCGCCCGCGAGAGGCGGCGATCGGCCTCGTCGAAGCGTTGGCGCGGCAGCGCGACGAGATCCTGCAGTTTCGGCAGGCCGCGCGACGATGCCTTCAGGTGTGTTTTCGCGCCCTCAAGCGAGCGGCGAACCGCTGTTCGCTTGCGCAGCATGAGCTTTTCGAGCCCGTCGATCAGCTCGGAATACTTCGGCACGGCCCATTCGGCGGCTTTCGTCGGCGTCGGCGCGCGGGCATCAGCGACGAGATCGATGAGCGTCCAATCCGTCTCGTGGCCGACGGCGGAAATCAGCGGAATGCGGCTCTCGGCTGCCGCTCTTACCACGATCTCTTCGTTGAAACTCCAGAGGTCTTCGAGACTGCCGCCGCCGCGCGCGACGATCAGAACGTCGGGCCGGGGAATTTTGCCGCCGGTTTCGAGCGCGTTGAAGCCGCGGATCGCTGCGGCGACTTCAGCCGCGCTTCCCTCGCCTTGCACGCGCACCGGCCAGAGAAGAACGCGCGCCGGATAGCGCTCGTTGAAGCCGTGCAGCATGTCGCGAATAACGGCGCCCGTCGGCGACGTGACGATGCCGACGACTTTCGGCAGAAACGGACGCGGCTTCTTGCGGGCTTCGTCGAACAGGCCTTCGGCCGCGAATTTGCGCTTGCGCTCTTCGAGCAGCGCCATCAGCGCGCCGGCGCCCGCGGGCTCCAGAGCTTCGATGACGATTTGATATTTCGACGAGCCAGGGAACGTCGTGATCTTTCCCTGGGCGATGACTTCCATGCCCTCTTCGGGCTTGAAGCGGAGCCGGCCGAACGATCCTTTCCAGATCACGGCCTCTATCTTCGCCTTGTCGTCCTTCAGCGCGAAATAGCAGTGTCCCGATGCGTGCGGCCCGCGATAACCCGAGATCTCGCCCTTGAGGCGGACATAGCCGAAGCCGTCCTCGAGGGCGCGCTTTATCGCGCCCGAAAGTTCGGACACAGAGAACTCCGGGGCATTGGCGCCGGGGCGGGCTTCGCTGGTGTTGGGAATTGAATTCAATAGCTTACTGTTCTGTTTCGCGGTCTTGCTTGTTTCACGTTGGATGCTACACCCGGATGCTACACCAAGGCACGGATTGCAACAGGCGACCTGATGAACGTCTTACTCCTCGGCTCGGGCGGCCGCGAGCATGCTCTCGCCTGGACCCTTAGCGCGAGTCCACTTCTGACAAAACTTTTCTGCGCTCCCGGCAATGCCGGCATCGCGGACGTGGCGCAATGTATCCCCATCGATCCGACCAACCAAGACGGCATCATTCAATTCTGCCGCGATGAGCGCATCCAACTCGTCGTTATCGGCCCCGAAGCGCCGCTCGTCGCCGGTCTCGGAGATGCCCTCGGTGCAGCCGGGATTCGTTATTTCGGGCCGACGAAGAGCGCCGCGCAGCTCGAAGGATCGAAGGGCTTCACCAAAGACCTTTGCCGCACCGCCGGCATTCCGACAGCCGCCTATGGCCGTTTCATGGACCCGGCGGCGGCAAAGACCTATCTCGCCGCCCAGAGCCTTCCGATCGTCGTGAAGGCGGACGGTCTGGCGGCGGGCAAAGGCGTCATCATCGCGACGACGCGTGAAGAAGCCGAGGCCGCCGTCGATGCGTGCCTGTCCGGCGCATTCGGCTCGGCCGGAGCCGAAGTCGTCATCGAAGAATTCATGCACGGCGAGGAAGCGAGCTTCTTTGCGCTGTGCGACGGCGTCACCGCGTTGGCGCTCGCGTCGGCTCAAGATCACAAGCGCGTCGGCGACGGCGATACGGGACCGAACACCGGCGGCATGGGCGCCTATTCGCCAGCGCCCGTCGTCACGCCGGAGATGAGCGACCGCGTGATGCGGGAGATCATCGAGCCGACGATCAAGGAAATGGCCGCGCGCGGTACGCCGTTCAAGGGCGTGCTGTTCGCCGGACTGATGATCACTGCGACCGGGCCAAAGCTCATCGAATACAACGTTCGCTTCGGCGATCCCGAGACGCAGGTTTTGATGATGCGCCTCAAATCGGATCTGCTCGCGGCGCTCATCGCGACGACCGACGGCGTGCTTTCGAACTTCGATCTCCGCTGGAGCGACGACGCGGCGCTGACCGTCGTGATGGCCGCCAACGGATATCCCGGGACGCCTCAAAAAGGCACGGAGATCAAGGGTCTGGAGCTTGCTCAGGCGACCCCGAATGTCGAGATCTTCCACGCCGGTACGCGCCGCGAGGACCAACGTCTTATTGCGGACGGCGGCCGCGTGCTAAACGTCACCGGCCGCGGCAAGACGATCGCGGAGGCGCGCGACGCCGCCTACGCGGCGATTGCAAAGATCGATTGGCCGGGCGGCTTCTACCGCAAGGACATCGGCTGGCGCGCGTTGCAGCGAAACGAGACGTGAGCAACCTTATGCTCTAGCGAACAACGGGATACCGGCAACGCATGACCGTCGAGCCCCCCAAAGCATCGCCGTTGAATGGATCCCTTCCGGCCAAGCGGCCGACGATCGGGCTCGCTCTTGGCGGCGGCGGGGCGCGCGGTCTCGCCCATGTCGCGATGATCGAGGCCTTCGATGAACTCGGCATCAAGCCTGACGTGATCGCTGGAACTTCGATCGGCGCTGTCTATGGCGCCGGCTATGCGTCAGGACTATCAGGCCGCGAGCTGTGCGATCATACGCGGTTCATTCTTTCGCAGCGTTTCGGCCTGATCCGCGATCTGTTCACCAAGACGGCACAACCCTTTCAAAAACTCCTCAGCATCTTCGGCGCGAGAAACGCCATTCTCGATCCTTTCGTCGTCCTCGACGTCATTCTGCCGAAAGAGGTGAAGGAGACTTTCGCCGATTGCAAAATCCCGTTGAAGATCGTCGCCTCCGATTTCTACGATCAGGAACCGAGGGTCTTCACCGAGGGCTCACTCAGAACCGCTGTGGCCGCGAGCATGGCGCTGCCGGTGCTCTTTCAGCCTGTCGTCATCGACGGCCACGCTTTCATCGACGGCGGGCTTACAAACCCGTTGCCGTTCGACCTGCTTCTGCCTGAAACGGATATCGTCGTTGCCATCGACGTTTCCGGGTCGCCCGTTCCCGATCCGAGACGCTTGGCGCCGACCGCATTTGCGGCGCTCTTTTCCAGCGCGTTTTTGTTCGAGCGCTCCATCGTCAAGGAAAAGCTGAAGATCAGTCAGCCGGACATTCTGATCAGCGCCGGAACGAGCCAATTTCAAGTTCTCGACTTCCTGAAATACGACGACATTCTCGCGGCCGCGCAACCTGCGAAAGAACGGCTGAAGCAGCAGCTTTCGCGCATTTTGTCGGTCGAGACTTTGCCTGTTCTCGACGGTGCAGATCGCGACCAGAAGGTCGTCGCGATCGCTAAGCGGCCGAAGCGCAGGCTGCTTCCGCGTCCCCGCAAAAGCCGCGAGGCTGAGTAAGCGACGGGACGTCATCCTCGGCCGAGCGCGGCATGGCCGCGTCGAAGGCCGGGGATCCAGCGCAAGGCTCGTCGAAGACGCAATATGGAGCCTTCGGCGTTTCTGATGCTGGATCCCCGAACGGCCTCGCAGGCTCGTCCGTTCGAGGATGACGCAAGGGCGGATCAATCGCGACGCTGTTCGAAGAAGTCTTTCAGCAGGAAGCTCGCCTCGGCTTCGCCGATGCCGGGATATATTTCGGGGGCGTGGTGGCAGGTCGGCTGACTGAATACGCGTGCGCCCTGCTCGACGCCGCCGCCCTTGGGGTCGCTCGCGGCATAGTAAAGGCGTTTCAGGCGGGCGAAGGAGACTGCGGCCGCGCACATCGGGCACGGTTCGAGCGTGACATATAGACTGCAGCCGACGAGGCGCTCGTCCGAGACCTCGGCGCAGGCCGTCCGTATCGCCAGAATTTCCGCGTGGGCCGTGGGGTCTCGAAGCTCTCGCGTCCGGTTTCCCGCTGTCGCCAGAACCTTGCCATCGGGCGAGACGATGACGGCGCCGACAGGCACTTCCCCGCGCTTTGCCGCCGCTTTCGCCTCTTCGAGCGCAAGGGACATATGGCTTACGGCGTCCTTCGATGTCATAAGCTCGCTTCGCTCCCGAAAGCTCAGTGTTACCGATGGCCAGACCACCAAGAACTAAAGTCGCCGAACCCGCCGCTCGCGGACCTGCTCCCGCGCCTGAAAAGCGGGACGGGCCGATGCGCATCGCAAAAGCGATGGCGCGCGCCGGGCTTTGCTCCCGCCGCGAGGCCGAGCGCTGGATTGCCGATGGCCGCGTCAGCGTCAACGGCAAGTTGCTCAGAACACCGGCCGTCGAAGTCAGCCCCAGCGACAAGGTTTTCGTCGACGGCAAGCCGCTGCCTTCGGCCGAGCCACCGCAGCTCTGGCGTTATCATAAGCCGAAAGGCATCGTCACTACGCATTCCGATCCGGAAGGGCGTCCGACCGTTTTCGACAAGATGCCCCCTGAGATGCCGCGCGTGATCTCCGTCGGGCGGCTCGACTATAATACCGAAGGGTTGCTGCTGCTGACCAACGACGGCGCGCTTGCCCGCCATCTGGAGCTGCCCGCGAACGGCTGGGTGCGCCGGTACCGTGTGCGCGCCAAGGGCCGGGTATCGCCGGTCGATCTTGCCAATCTCAAGGACGGCATCACGATCGACGGCATCATCTATGGACCGATCGAAGTCACCATCGATAGTGTGCAGGGCGCCAACACCTGGCTGACGATCGCGATCCGCGAAGGGAAAAACCGCGAAGTCCGGAATGTGCTCGCGCACCTCGGGCTGGTCGTGAACCGCCTCATCCGTATTTCGTTCGGGCCGTTCCAGCTTCTCGATCTTGCCCCCGGCGGGGTCGAAGCGGTGCGGCGGCGCATCCTCGTTCAGCAGCTCGGACCGAAGGCGTCCGAAGCGCTCGGGTTTTCCGAAAGTCAGGCGGACCGCAAGGCGCGACACGCGCGCGGCAAGGCCGCGAGCGAGGCGGACGATTGATGAGGGTCGTTGCCGGACGGTTCCGCGGACGCCCTCTGCAAGCGCCCGATGACATGAAAATTCGCCCGACGTCGGATCGCGTGCGGGAGAGCCTGTTCAATATTCTCGCGCACGGCATCGAGAATTTCTCGCTCGACGGTGCGCGCGTCATCGATCTTTTCGCAGGCACAGGCGCGCTCGGCATCGAAGCCGTGTCGCGCGGGGCCGCCTACTGTCTTTTCGTCGAAGAGGCACCTGACGCCCGCGCGCTCATTCGCACGAACGTCGAAGCTCTCGGGCTCACGGGCGAGACGCGCATCTTCCGCCGCGACGCGACGGACCTCGGTCCGGCCGGCAATATGGAGCCGTACGATCTCGCGTTTCTCGATCCGCCCTATGGCAAAGGCTTGGGTGAAAAGGCGCTGGATGCTCTCGCCCAGGGCAACTGGCTGACGCCCGGTGCGATCTGCGTATTTGAGGAACGGGCCGGCACCAGCGTTGTTGCGCCTCCCGCATTCGAACTGATCGATACGCGGACCTACGGCGATACGGAGGTTCGGCTTTTTAGATTTTCTCGCGGCGGAGCCTAGGCGGCCGGCGCCGGTTCGAGCGGCGCTTGACTCATTGGCGTCTCCTGTCGTGAGACAGCCTCGCGATAGACTTCAACGATAGCATCCCAGCGGCGGACGAAAGCATCGACGCAATCAGGATCAAACTGGCTGCTGCTGCCCTTGACGATTGCAGCACGGGCCTCTTCCAGGCTCCATGCACGCTTATAAGGCCGCTCTGACGTCAGGGCGTCAAATACGTCGGCGACGGCAGCAATTCGACCGACGATTGGAATTTCGGCGCCCTTCAGCCCCCTCGGATAGCCGCAGCCGTCCCAGCGCTCGTGATGGGAGCCGGCGATCTCCGACGCGACCTGGATCAGGCGCGAGCCGCTCCCGGCGAGTATCTCTTCGCCGAAAAGCGTATGCTTCTCCATCAGCGCCCTCTCTTCAGCCGACAATGCGGCCGGCTTCAGCAGCACGGCATCACTAACGCCGATCTTTCCGACATCGTGCATCGGTGCGGCGCGATAGATGATCCTGCACAGCTCGGAGTCGAGACCGAGGCTCTTTGCAATGATGAAAGAATATCGGGCCATTCGCAAAATGTGAGCGCCCGTGTCATTGTCACGGAATTCCGCCGCCCTTGCCAGCCGCAGAATGATTTCTTCCTCCCGCTTCACGATGAGCTGGGTGGCGGATTCCACCTCCGCAGCGAGCCATGCGGCTCGATCCTTGAGCTTCTTTTGTGCCTCTCTCAGCTTCAGCAAGTTTCTAAGCCGGGATTTCGCATCGATATGATCGAAGGGCCGTTGCAGAAAGTCGGTGGCTCCGAGCTCAAGGGCTCTATGTCGGACCGGCGTTTCCTCGCTGGCGGTGATCATGACGATCGGGATGCCGGCGGACCACAGTGCGTTTCGCAGCGCGGCGATGACTTCGAGGCCATCCATTTGCGGCATGTTGTAGTCGACCAGAAACAGATCAACGTCGAGATTTGGCGCGTCAGCCAACGCGCGCGCCGGGTCTGCATAGGTCAGCGGAGTGGCGCCCACAGCGCGAACGAAGTCGCTCATAAAGGCGAGGTTGGCGCGACTATCATCAACAATAAGAATATTCATAAACATCATTCACTATATGAAATCTATGAATTATCCCTTTCCAGCATATCTCACTGAAAAATCGCTATATATCTCAGAATTTGAACGCTTTCGAGCAATGATGGACCGCTAAATACGGACCTCTCGGATAGGCCTAATGGTCGGCCGTTCTGTTCCGGAGTATTTGGCTGAAACCGCTCATTCCATAATAAAAAATGTATAGATAACTCGGCGCTGCCAGCAACGCATATGCGAGCTGAAAGTCGACGTGCTCCTTCAATAGCCCGAAGGCATACGGCATCAGCGCGCCGCCGCAGATCGCCATGATCAAGAGCGCCGAGCCCGTTTCGGTATGAGAGCCGAGCCCCCGGATCGCGAGTGGAAAGATAGCGGGCCACATCATTGCATTGGCGAATCCAAGAGCGGCGATGAATGCGACCGAGGCATATCCCGTCGTGAGGTAAGCGCCGATCGTCAGCGCAACGCCCAGTGCCGCCGAGACGGCGAGATACGTTTGCTGCGAGAAGATCCGCGGAATGACGAGCAGACCAGCGACATAGCCGAGGAGCATGGCGAAGAGCGTGCACGATGTGAACAGTCGCGTTGCGTCGAGCGGCAGGCCGAAGCCCGCTCCGTAGAGACCGATCGCGTCGGCGGCCATGACCTCGACGCCGACGTAAAGGAAGAGGCACAGCACACCGAGCCAGAGGTGCGGAAACGCGAATATGCTCGATGCCGGACGACCGTCAATGTGATCGCGGCCATCGGCGGGCGTGGCGCTGAGGTCAGGCAGCCCTGAGCGCACGATCCATATGCCAAGCATCGCGAGCAATGCCGCCATCAGCATGTAGGGCGCGTGCACGCGGGCGGCGAATGCATCGAGGATGGCTTCGCGGGCCTCGGCGGTCGGCGCGCTCGCCACGTCAGCTTCGAAGCTATCGACGCCCTTCAGCACTAGCGCCGCGAAAACGAAGGGTGCGAGAAAGCCCGCGAACTTGTGACAGATGCCCATGAGGGCGACGCGGCGCGCGGCGGTCTCGTGCGGGCCGAGGATGCATACGTAGGGGTTCGACGCCGTCTGCAGAAGCGAAAGCCCCGCGCCGATGACGAAGAGTCCGGCGAGCGTGCCCGAATATTCGCGCATCGTCGTGAACTCGCCGAACAGGACCGAGCCCGCCGCCATCACGAATAGGCCGATCGCCATGCCGTGCTTCATGCCCGTTCGACGCAAAATCGCCGATGCGGGGAGCGCTAAGAAAAAATACGAGAGATAGAACGCCATCGGCACGAGGAAGGCGTTCACGTCGTCGAGATTGAAGGCGAGCTTGACGAAGGTGATCAACGGTCCGTTGAGCCACGTCACGAAGCCGAAGATGAAGAAAAGCACGCCGATGGCGATGACGCCGCCCGTTTCATCCGCCGGGCTTCGAAGGCTCGATGAGCTCAAGGCGGGCTCTGGCAACGGCATAATCCTAAGTCGGACCAATCAGGAAACCACGAGTACTGCCGAATTCGCGCGGAAATCATCGCCCGGACCATATGGCGGCGACGCCCCGTCGCAGGCAAAGCCTACCTCCACAGCGCGATTTTACTCAGATTATTTTGATTCCTCTCGCCCGGCGTACTATCTGCAAAGGGGAAAAAGGGTGCTTGACGAAAGTATACTTTTTGGACCAACTTACGCTCGATAACCCTACCGGGTGTCCGATGCCGGGGCCTTGAACCCCGTATGATTGGAGCCGAAATTGATTGTCTGCTCGTGCGCCGTAATATCTGACCGCGATATCGATATCGCCGTCTCCGAAATCATGAGCGCGGGGCCCGGCCTGTTGCCGACTCCGGGCGTCGTATTCCGGCACCTCAACAAAAAGATGAACTGCTGCACGTGTGCGCCCGTAACGGTCGCGGTCATTTATCAGGCCATGGACCGCTTGGAGAAGACGACACGCGTTTGCCCGTTTATTCTTGCTGAAGCGCGCGCCAAACTCATCCGCATCGAGGAACGGCGGGTGCAGCGGCAGCACCGCATCAATGCGGAAATCGCACGCCGCGGGCGCCAGCCTCGCCGCGCAATCGCGTAGAACTCTGAAAAACTTTATCTATTTCTTCCGGCCAACTTTGGCGGAAAGCCTCTAGTTAAGCCCGTTCTAATCCGCTACTTGTCTACTTTAGAATGCTTCTGGACTTCGAAACCCAGGGGTGTGAGGCAAGTATTTGGGAGCGGCATATGAAGGGCAACGACGAAGTCATCACCCGGTTGAACGAGGCGCTGAAACTCGAACTGGGTGCCGTAAACCAATATTGGTTGCACTTCCGGCTGCTCGATAACTGGGGCTACAAAAAGCTCGCCAAGAAAGAGCGCAAGGAATCCATCGAGGAAATGCACCACGCCGATCGGCTCATCGATCGGATTATCTTCCTCGAAGGCCATCCGAACCTTCAGTACGTCGCGCCCCTGATGATCGGCGAGAACATTAAGGAAGTTCTCGAATGCGATCTCAAGGGCGAGAACATCGCCCGCGACTACTATAAGACGTCGCGTGAAATCTGCTTCAATGTCGGCGATTACGTATCGATGATGCTGTTCGACGAACTGCTGAAGGACGAAGAGAGCCACATCGATTTCCTCGAGACACAGCTCGAACTTCTCAACTCCATCGGCGTCGCGCTTTACAGCCAGCTCAATGCCGAGAGCGGCGACGAGTCGGACTGATTGGTTTGTATTTGATGGCATCCTCGGGCTTGTCCCGAGGATCCATCGATCTACAGCCCCATAGCGAAATGAATCCTCGGCATAATGCCGAGGATGATTAGAATCGTTTGCAGGGATCGGCGGCTCTTACCTTCGCCCGAACAGGCGCTCGATATCGGTGAGCTTCAGCGCCACGTATGTCGGGCGGCCGTGGTTGCACTGGCCCGAATAGGGCGTCGCCTCCATCTGGCGAAGCAGCGCGTTCATCTCTTCGACCGTCAGCCTACGTCCCGAGCGGACGCTGCCATGACAGGCCATGCGTGACGCCACGCTGTCGAGCCGGTCCTTCAGCGCCCGCGCCGTGCCGTCGCTGCGAAGCTCCGCTGCGAGATCCTTGACGAGGCCCTCGACGTCCGTTTCGCCGAGAAGTGCCGGAACTTCGCGAACCGCGACTGCACCTTCCCCAAAGCTTTCGATCACGAGGCCAAGCTCCGTCAGCTCGCCGCTGCGGGCGACGAGCGTGACCGCGTCGTCATCGTCGAGTTCGACGATGGCCGGGATCAGAAGTCCTTGTCGCGCGACGCCACCATTGGCGAGCGCCGCCTTGAGCTTCTCGTAAACAAGTCGTTCATGCGCCGCGTGCTGATCGACGATGACCAGGCCGTCGCGGGTCTGGGCCACGATGTAGTTCTCGTGGACCTGCGCTCGTACCGCGCCGAGCGGCTTGTCGACAGTCTGCTCCGCTACCGGCTCGGCGAACGTCCGAGCGTCGGCACTCGGCGCGTCGAACACGGCAAACGGCGTCTGCGCCCCTGCAGCAAAGCTTCCGGAGACGACTGGCGCGGCGCGAGGCGGCACCCACTGGTAAGCCGCACCCGATGAAGGCGGCGGAGAGACTGCCGCGCTCGGCAAGATGCCTGCGGCAAAGCTTTCAACCGTCAGCACACCGCCTTGCGCGGACGCTCGATGACCGGCTGTCGCGAGGGCGTCGGAAAGGGCCCGCACCATCAGCGCACGCACGCGCCCGGCGTCGCGAAAGCGAACCTCGGCCTTGGCGGGATGGACGTTCACGTCGACGTCGGACGGCGCTACATCGAGAAACAGCGCCAGTAGCGGTGAGCGGCCACGCGGGATGAGATCGCCGTAAGCGGCGCGGACGGCGCCGATCAGCAGCTTGTCCTTCACCGGGCGTCCATTGACGAACAGGAACTGCTGCGTGCTGTCCTGCCGGTGAAGGGTCGGTAGCCCGGCGAAGCCGAACACGCGCATCGGCGCGGACGCTCCGCTTCCGGCACCCGATACTTCGAGCGCATCGTCCATGAACTCGCGGCCCATGATGGCGCCGATGCGTTCGAGCCACGCGGCAGACGAACGATCGCCGCGCGCGAAGACCGACGGTTTCTTTTCGCCCGTCTGCAACGTAAAGCCGATATCGGGATGGGCCATCGCGAGGCGGCGCACGACGTCGGTCACCGCCATGGCTTCGGCGCGTTCGGACTTCAGAAATTTGAGGCGGGCGGGCGTCGCGGAAAAGAGATCGCGCACTTCGACGACCGTGCCGCGATTGACGGCGGCAGGGCCGACCGGTGCTTTCGATCCGCGCGTGACGACGACGGCCGCACCCTGGTTCGCATCCGCGGGGCGGGACCTGATCTCGAGGCGGGCTATCGAGCCGATGGACGGCAGAGCTTCGCCGCGAAACCCGAGGCAGCGAATGTCGAAGAGATCTTCTTCATCGAGCTTCGACGTGGCGTGCCGTTCGACGGCGAGGACGAGATCGTCCGGCGTCATACCGGAACCGTCGTCCGTCACGCGGATGAGCGACAGGCCGCCGCCGGATATGACGATCTCGATCTGCGTCGCGCCCGCGTCGATCGCGTTTTCGACGAGTTCCTTGACGACGCTCGCCGGACGTTCGACGACTTCGCCCGCCGCGATGCGGTTGACCGTCTCTGGCGAAAGCTGCCGGATCGCCACCCCGTCTGTCCCCTATCGATAAGCGCTCATCAAGCGCCTGTCGCGAGGCGCTCCTTCGTCAAGATTTTTGCAAGCTCGACCGCCGGCTGATCGAACGGATCGACGCCCAGCAGTCGGCCTGCGAGAATCGTTTCGATCATAAAGTGCATCGCCAGCGTGCCCATGGTTTTTTCGTCGAGTTTTGCAATGTCGATTGTTCGCACCGGCCGCCCGGCGCGGGCCAGCGCCTCAGGAACGGCGTGCGATTGGGCGGAAACGATATCGCCGACGGTGTGGCCGCCGAGCATATCGGCGCCCGCAATGCGCGCGAGATCGGGATCGATTCGCGGGCCGACGCCCTGGCTTGCAACGCGAACGACCGTCAGATAATGGTCGCGCGGACCGTCCATGAAGAGTTGGAGCTGGCTGTGCTGATCGAGCGGGCCGAGCGCGCCCAACGGTGTCGTGCCTTCTCCGCCCTTGCCCAGGCTTTCCGCCCAAAGTTGTACGAACCAAGCGGCGAGGCGTCCGAGCCTGTCGGCGTACGGCATCATAACGAGCGTCGAGACGCCCTTCTCCTTCGAAAGCGCAATCGCGGTCGCGGCTCCGACGGCGGGCGCAAAGTCTTCCGGCTTGCTGGATGCGAGCAGCGCATCGACGACGCCCTTGGCGCCCGCACGAATGGCGCGGGGATCGAGGCCGCGCGCGATGGCCGGCATCAGGCCGACGTTGGTCAAGCATGAGAAGCGGCCGCCGATGCCGGTGTGATGCTCGAGCATCGGAATGGCGAACTTCGAGAACAGCGTTCTGAGGCCGTTCGCTTTGCCGGGTTTGTCGGGCTCGGTGATGCCGAGGAAGAGTTTCGGGATCTCGGCTTCGAGACCAGCCGCCTTGACGGCCGTCAGCGCCGCGATGGCCTGCGCCAATGTCTCCGCCGTGCCGCCGGACTTCGACGTCACGATGAACCGCGTCGTTGGAAGATCGAGCGACTGGAGGACGCTTTGCAGCGTGCCGCCGTCGAGGTTGGCGTAGAACCTGGTGCGGGGCCTCGTGCGCTGTCCGGGCAAAGCGACCCCGGCGATATTCCATCCCGCGAATTGGGCGAACAATTCGCCGCCGAGGCTCGATCCGCCGGTTCCGAAGAACACGATCGTTTTCGCGCCCTGGCTCAGGCGCGCGTATGCCGCCTCTGCGTCGGCGATGTCCTGGTCTTCGTCGGCGATGCGAAGAAGCGGGAGCTTGCCGGTGCGATAATCATCTTTCAGGGCTTCGACGTGCGGGCCGATGCGATCGAGCCATGCCGAATGCGCTGAAGGCGCGAGGCCGTATTCGCCTATCGCGCCTTCGAGGCATCCTTCGATGCTCTGCTGAAATGTATGTCCGTCGTGCCGCTGCCCGTCCTGCATCGCCGCTCAACGCTCCTTGTTCAAATCCGTTCCGGCCTAGCCGATTTCGGATGTGCGGCCAAGAGCGCAGAACGAAGCTGACTTTGCGCGGCTAGAAACCGTCTCGCAGGCGTCATCCCCGCGCGCGGGGATCTATGCACGCAAGCGTTCATCGCGAATGGCAGGCTTGGACGGATCCCGGCCTCCGCCGGGATGACGTCCATTGCTTCAGCCCCGATCGGGCGCGGCCAGGACCGGCTGTAACGCTGCGGGCGACGCCGACTTCATGCCGGTCGGCTTGCCGACGATCGTGACGACGAGATCATCCGGCTTCAGCAGCCTCGCGGCGACCCGCTTGGCGTCCTCGACGGTCACCGCGTTGATCAGCTTGTTGCGGTTTTCGACGTAGTCCGGGCCGAAGCCTTCCTGCATCAGCCCCAAGAGCTGAGAGGCGATCTTCGAGTTGGTGTCGAAGCGCAACGCGTAGGAACCGGTGAGATAGTCCTTGGCCGCCTGCAGATCCTCTTTGCTCGGACCGTTCTCGGCCATCTTCTTCATCTCGTTGCGGATGATCGAGAGGCTTTCACCCATCGACGCGTTCTTCGTCGCGACGCTGCCGACGAGAATAGACGTCTGCTGGTAGGGCTGGACGTAGGTGTACACGGAATAGGCAAGTCCGCGTTTCTCGCGCACCTCTTCCATCAGCTTCGCTGAGAAGCCACCGCCGCCGAGGATGTGATTGACGACGAATGCCGTGATGAAGTCCGGGTCCTTGCGCGGCATGGCGCCGAGCCCGAACACGGCGACCGACTGCGGCACGCCCATCTCGACGATCTTCTGGCTTCCGCCCTTCGCCGGCTCCGTATGTGCGACGGGGAAGAGATCGGCTTTCGCCGGGAGCGGCCCGAAGACATCGTCGATGAGCTTGCCGAGTTCGGCGGCCGTGATGTCGCCGACGGCGACGATCTTCAGGTTGTCACGGGCGAACGTGCGCTTGTGATAATCGAGGAGATCGTCACGCGTGATTTTCGCGACGGAATCTACGGTGCCGTTCGACGGGCGCGCGTAGGGATGTCCAGCGAAGGCCTGCGCGTACCATTCGCGCATCGCGACCTTCTCGGGGTCCTTGTCAGCGTAGATCAGGTTGGCTGTCAGCTGCTGGCGAATGCGCTCAACAGCTTCGGTGTCGAAGCGCGGTTTCTGTACGGAAAGCTTCAGAAGCTCGACGGCCTTGTCGCGGTTCGCCGACAGCGTCTCGAACGATCCGTAGAGAGAGTCCTTGCTGTCGTCGTAGCTCATGCGCATGGCGATATCTTCCATGCGCTCCTGATAGTCCTGGGATTTGATGTCACCAGCGCCCTCATCCATCATTGCGGTGAGGAAGTTGGCGAGGCCGGGTTTTCCCGGCGGGTCCTGGCTGTTGCCGCCGTCGAAGGCATACCGCAACGAAATCAGCGGAACGCTGTGCTCTTCGACGAGCCAAGCTTCAATTCCGCCGGGCGATTTTATCTGCTGAATGTTCATTGCGGCTGCTGAGTGACTGACGGATGCGGTGAACAACAAAGCCAGAGCGGGAAGAGCCAAGGCTATGTTGGGACGGACTGCCTTGCGAACAAGCGCAGCAGCCGCACGATAAGAACCTATCATCAATGTCACCTCAATTCGCCGGACGGTGATGCGGCGGGAAGATCTTCGACTTGCGCGACACCCGACTGATCGGGAACGAGATAACCCGTAACGGAATCGTTGAGATCGAGGTACTTGGCGGCGACCTTCTTAACGTCGTCCGCCGTTACCTTCGAAATATTGGCAGGCCAAGCCTCGACGTCGGCGACGGTGCGGCCGACGGCGAGATTCCAACCGTAGCGGCGCGCCAGCGTCGCCTGGTTGTCGCTGTCGTACACGTAATCGGCGAGATAGCTGTTCTTGGCGCGGGTCAGTTCCTGGTCCGTCACGCCGTTCTTCAAGATGTCGGCCAGAACAGCGTCCGAGGCAGCCTCGATCTTCTCGAGCGGCACGCCGTCGGCTGCGACCGCGTAAAGCGAGATCGTTCCGCCGTCGAGGCCGTAGCCCGAATAGTCGCCGCCGGCGCTCGACGCGAGCTTCTGTTCAACGACGAGCTTCTTGTACAGGCGGCTCGTCGATCCGGAGCCCGCGATCTTCATCAGGATATCGAGCGCTTCGGCTTCGCCCGGCTTCGCCGTTACGTAGCTCGGCGCCTGATAGTAGCGCTGGAACGAATAGTTGCCTGCGCGCGGATCTTTCAGCGTCAACCGGCGCGCCACGAGCTGCGGGGGATCGCTCGGACGGTTACGAGTTGACGGAACGCTCGGGTTCGCCGGAATCTTGCCGTACGTTTCGTCGGCGAGCTTCTTCACTTCGTCGACGGTCACATCGCCCGATACGACGAGGATGGCGTTATTCGGCGCATAGTAGTGCTTGTAGAAATCGAGCGCGTTCTGGCGAGAGAGCTTTGCCATCTCGTGGTACCAGCCGATCACCGGCTTGCCGTACGGATGGTTCAGGTAGAGCGCCGCGTTCATCTGCTCATCGAGGATAGATGACGGGTTGTTCTCGATGCGCGAACGGCGTTCCTCGAGAATGACGTCGCGCTCGGTCAGAACTTCCTTCTCGTCGAGACGAAGATTGACCATGCGGTCGGCTTCCATCTCCATCATCTTGCCGAGACGGTCCTTGGCGACGCGCTGAAAGTATGCGGTCGCATCGTTGCCGGTGAAGGCGTTGTCCTGACCACCGAGCCGGCCGACGATCTTGGAGAACTCGCCGACGGGAATCTTGTCGGTCGACTTGAACATGAGATGCTCGAGGAAATGCGCGATGCCGGAGACGCCGCCCACCTCGTCGGCCGCGCCGACCCTGTACCAGACCATGTGGGTCACGACGGGTGACCGGTGGTCTGGAATGACGACGACATCCATGCCGTTCGAAAGTTTGAATTCGGCGGCGCGAGTGGCGCCGTCGGCGGCGTGAGCTTGTGGATTCACTGCGAGCATGAGCACTGCCAATGAGGTTAAGAGGCTAGACCGAAAGCACGTCGCAAGACGCATTATGGCGTTCCTTCGAACCGTAAGAGATAGAGTGCACCGCGACTTTTTTCATCCTAAACCGAACCCGAGTGCCGGGGATTAATCTGCAAAAGGCATAGGAAGCCAGCGTGCGGAATGTCCCGCTAGTGAGCGGCCGTTAGGAAATGAAGTCAAATGACAAGGCGTTCATCTGCGGCCGTTGACATGCGGCGCAATCAGCACTTTTGTGCGACGGAAAAGATTTCGTTATGGGGCCGTTGAGTCGAATTCACTGACTTTGGAAATCGTCGTCCGAATCGTCAGCATTGGTCGAGCCGGTCGTCCATTTCTTTACGGCGTTGAAGATCGACGGTTTGCAAGAGCCGAGCGGACCCGCGGCAGAATCGGCGGAAGAATCGCCACGGAACTGCGCTTCTTCATAGTTTTTCTTGCAGTACTCGGCCTGCTGTCTCTCGAGATCAGCCTGCGAGACCTTCAGCTTTTTGTCGGGATCCTGGATTTCGGCGAGCGTCGGTTGTTCGACCTTGCCGCTGCCTGGCGGCGGTAGCGCCTCGAGGCCGGGCGGCACCACCAGCGGCTGCCGGGCCGCCATCTTGGGGTCGCCCTTCGGGCCGCTGTCGCCATTTAAGCCCATGGCGTCGAAGACTTTGCCGTTCAGCTGAACGCCGTCAAAACCGCCGCAACCCGCCAAGAATAGCGAAGCCGTGACGCAGAGACCGATTTTTCGACCTAATTTCAACGACATGCTTATTTGCTCGTGCCTTTAACCGACACGCCCCCGAGCCCGGATAAGCCGACTTTACGGCGCTAATGCGACTCGCCCCTGAAAGACTCATACAACAGGCCAATGACGCCAGCAACGATGGCCACATCGGCAATGTTGAAGACGTACCAATGGAAGCCGTAGGCGTGGAGCGAGAAGAAATCGGCGACGCCCCCAATGCGCAGCCGGTCAATCGCGTTGCCGATGGCGCCGCCGATGATCAAGCCGAGGCTGATCGCCATGAGCCGGCTTCCCTGCGACCAGTTGAGCCACAACCAGAGGCCAGCGCTCGCCACGATCGCGAAGGCGACCAACAGATATTGGCCCTCGCGGCTTTCCTGATTGAACAGCGAGTAGCTGACGCCGATGTTCTTCACGAAGACCAGGTCGAGAAACGGCGTGACCTCGACGCGGCCCTTCGCCTCGATGCCATAGACGTCCAGCATCCAGAACTTGTGCGCCTGGTCGATGGCGATCGTCGCGAGCGCAATGGTGAGCGCGAGCGCGGCCCATCTGCTCCAGACGAGGCGTCGCGTTTCCGCTAGCTCACTCATGCCGTCACCCCGGAATCGATCTCACGCATTGCCGCCGCGTCGCGCGCCGACAGGTCGGGATAATCTGGATCGGAGCCGACGTCCTTCGTGATGCGCCACGAGCGCGCGCACTTCTTGCCTTCCGCGCGTTTGACGACGACGCCGACCCCGGGCTCGTTCGGAAGCGTGAACGCACCTTCGGGCGCCGGCTCGGTGGAAATCGAGATGTCCGACGTGATTGAAACTTCCGCCATGTCGACACCGTCGAGGCCCGCCATCAGATCGGGATCGGTGATGTAGACTTCGGGTGCGGCTTCGAGCGACGAGCCGATTTTCTTTTCCGCGCGCGCGATTTCGAGAGCGCCCGTTAAGACGCTTCTGACTTCGCGCACCCGGTCCCACTTCGCCGCGAGATTATCGTCGCGCCATTCGCGCGGGATCTTCGGGAAGGAGGCAAGATGCACGCTTTCCGCTTCATCCGGCCGGTAGAGCAGCCAAGCTTCTTCCGCCGTGAACGACAGGATCGGCGCGAGCCAACGGATCAGCGTATCGCATAGCTTATCGATGACGGTGAGCGCCGCCTTTCGTTTCAGACTCGACGGCGCTTCGCAATAAAGCGCGTCCTTGCGGATGTCGAAATAGAACGCCGACAGCTCGGTGTTCATGAACTGCGACAGCAGGCCGACGATCTTGCGGTAATCGTAATGCTCGTAGGCTTTGCGGATTTCGTGATCGAGTTCGGCGAGACGATGCAGCATCAGCCGCTCGAGTTCGAATGGCTTCATGTCCTTCAGGCTAACGGCGTCCTCGGGCTTGAAATGCGCGAGCGCGCCGAGCATCCAGCGCAGCGTGTTCCTCAGCTTGCGGTACGTTTCGGAGAACGTCTTCAGGATTTCGCCGCCGATGCGGAGATCGTCGGAATAATCCGATGCCGCCACCCAGAGCCGCAGTATGTCGGCGCCGGACTTCGCCATCACGTCTTGCGGCGCGACGACGTTGCCGAGCGACTTCGACATCTTCTGTCCCTTCTCATCGAGGACGAAGCCGTGGGTCACCACGATGTCGTAGGGCGCTTCTCCGCGGGTGCCGCAGCTTTCGAGAAGCGACGAATGGAACCAGCCGCGATGCTGATCGGAACCCTCGAGGTACATGACCCGGTCCTGGCCGCCGTCGCGTTTGCGCTTCAAGCCTTTGAAGCCGGGGAAGGCCGTCGGGTCTTCCAGCGTGAAGGCGTGCGTCGAACCTGAATCGAACCAGACGTCGAGCACGTCTTTGACCTGCTCCCACTTCTTGATGTCTTTCGCGGGAATGAAGCCCTTGAGGAAACGTTCCTTCGCGCCTTCCTCGAACCAGACGTCCGCGCCCTTTTCGGCGAATGCCTTCTCGATGCGGGCGGAGAGTTCTTCCGATTTTTCGAAGCCCGGTCCGGGGATGACCTGATCGGTTTCGGTATTGCGGAAGACAGTGATCGGCACGCCCCACGCGCGCTGACGGGAGACGACCCAGTCGGGCCGGTTCTCGATCATGCCGTTGATGCGGTTCTCGCCTGTTTCCGGAACCCACTTGACGCGTTTGATTTCATCGAGCGCGAGGTGGCGAAGGGTCGGTGCGTTGTGGCCGATCCCCCTCTCCCCGCTCGCGGGGAGAGGGCTGGGGTGAGGGGCAGCCCCAGATTCCGGTGCGAGCGGCTGCCCCTCAAGATGAAGAGGCTTATCCATCGCGATGAACCATTGCGGCGTGTTGCGGAAGATGACCGGTTTCTTCGAACGCCACGAGTGTGGATACTGATGCTTCAGGCGGCCGCGAGCGATGATGTTGCCGGCTTCCGCCAGCGCCTTGATGACGGCGTCGTTGGCGTCGCCTTTGTCACCGTTCTCCTTCAGCACCCGCTTGCCTTCGAAGCCGGGCGCTGCCTTCGTCATGACGCCGTCGGCGTCGACGGTGAACGGCACGGTCGGATCGATGCCCTGATCGCGCAGCGCTTTCTGGTTCTTCGTCCAGATAATGTAGTCGTCGGCGCCGTGGCCGGGCGCCGTGTGGACGAAGCCCGTACCCGTATCGTCAGTCACGTGATCGCCGTCGAGCAGCGGCACGTCGAATGCGTAGCCGAGGTCGCGCAGCGGATGCTCGCAGACGAGATGCCGTAGGTCGAAGGCGCTGACGGGCCAGCGCCGCTCATAAGCCTCGACCTTCGCCGCCTTCATGACGTCGGCGGCGAGCTTGTCGGCGAGGACGTAGCGATCGCCCTTCTTCGCCCAATTGTTTTCCGGCGCTTCCGTGACCTCGTAGAGGCCATACTCGATGCGCGACGAGAAGCTGATCGCGCGGTTGCCCGGGATCGTCCACGGTGTCGTCGTCCAGATGACGACCGAGGCTCCGAGCAAATTCTCCGGCGTTACCTCGGGATGGATCTCGGGCGGGGTTTCGGCTGCCGAAAAGTCCTCGGCCGTCGGCAGGGGCTTCACGGGGAACTTCACCCAGATCATATCGGACTGATAGTCCTGGTATTCGACCTCGGCCTCGGCCAGTGCGGTCTTTTCGACGACCGACCACATGACGGGCTTGGAACCGCGATAGAGCTGGCCAGTCGCTGCGAACTTCATCAATTCGCGCGCGATGATGCTTTCGGCGCGGTAGTCCATCGTCGAGTACGGCCGCTCCCAGTCGCCGACGACGCCCAAGCGCTTGAACTCATCGCGCTGGATGTTCAGCCAGTGAGCGGCAAACTTCCGGCATTCGTCGCGGAAGGCGTTGATGGCGACCGGATCGGAGAAATTCGGCTTCTCCTTGCCTTTCGCGCGATACTGCTCCTCGATCTTCCATTCGATCGGGAGGCCGTGGCAATCCCAGCCCGGCACGTAGTTGGAATCGTGGCCGAGCATCTGCTGCGATTTGACGACCAGGTCCTTCAGGATCTTGTTCAGCGCGTGGCCGATGTGGATGTTGCCGTTGGCGTACGGCGGGCCGTCGTGCAGCGTGAACTTCACGCGGCCTTTGGATTGCGAGCGCAGCTTTTCATAGAGGCCGATCTCGTCCCAGCGCTTGAGGAGCTTCGGCTCCAATTCCGGCAAACCGGCGCGCATCGGGAAATCGGTCGCGGGCAGGAACAGCGTCTTGCTCCAGTCGCGGCCGCCGTCGGCTGCCGGAGCTTGTGTTGCAGCGCCTGCCTTGCCGGCGGCCTTTGCGTCTTTCGACATCGGGTAAACTTTCAATTCCAAAGAAAATCAGCGCGGGTTCTAGCAAGGTGCGCCCGTCAAGTCATCCCGCGGCCCCGTCGCCACGCCGGAACCATTTTTTATAACGTCATCCCCGCGTAGGCGGGCATCCGGCCAACTTTCCGGCCTGGACAGATCCCGGCCTTCGCCGGGATGACGCAGCTAGGATCAGGCCTTAGCCAGAACCGCCTGCACCTTGGCGATATCTTCGTCCATCTGCGCGACGAGTTCCTCGACCGAGCGGAATTTGCGGTCGCCGCGAATAAAGTCGATGAATTCGACCTCCATTTCGCGGCCGTAAAGGTCGCCGTTGAAGTCGAACAAGTAAACTTCGAGGACGGGCATTCCGTCATCGAACGTCGGGCGCGTGCCGAGATAGGCCGCCGCGTCGTGGGGCACGCCGTCGAAATACGCTCGGACAGCGTATATGCCGTGGCCGAGCGTCGTGCCTTTCGGCATCGGCAGGTTGGCGGTCGGATAGCCCATATCCGTTCCGCGCTTGGCGCCGCCGACCACCCGGCCCGCGACGCGCCACGGGGAGCCAAGCACGTGGGCTGCGCCCTTCACGTCGCCCTGGGCGAGGTAGAGCCTTACGGCGGACGACGAAAACGGTTCGCCTGCTTCCGCGATCGGGGGCATGACGGTCACTCCAAAACCAAGTTCTTCTCCGGCGCGAACCATCAGCTCGGGATTGCCGCCGCGCTTATGGCCGAAATAGAAATCGTAGCCGATGACGACGTGAACGACGCCAAGCCCCGCGACGAGCACACGCTCGATGAAATGTTCGGCGGTCAGCGCGGCGAGTTCGGCGTTGAAGGGCTCGACGACGGCGATGTCGACGCCAAGCGTCTCAAGCAGCACGAGCTTCCGCTTCAACGGGGTCAGACGGAAGTGCGCCTCGTTCGGCTGGAAGAACTCGCGCGGATGCGGTTCGAAGATCATCACGGATGATGACGCCTTGGCTTTCCGCGCTTGCGCCTTCGCCTCAGCGATCAGCGCGCGATGTCCGCGATGAACGCCATCGAAATTTCCGATGGCGATGGCGGAGCCCCGAAACTCCGGCGAAACATGCTTGTGACCATGAATGACGTGCATGTCTGGCGCGGCTTCGCCGGTCTCCGAGATCTGCGAACGTACCTTCGATTATCGCGGCCGGCGGGGAACCATCAGCACCGCCTCGCCCGTCAAAACCGGTTTGCCGGCGACAGTGCAGAGGCACTCGAACCGGGCCCGCTTCTTGTCGGGTATCAGCTCGACGAGCTTGACGAGGGTTTCGACGCGATCGTCGATCTTGACCGGGCCTTTGAAGAACAGCGACTGGGAAACGTAAATAGCGCCGGGGCCGGGAAGTTTCATTCCGAAGATGGCCGAGATGTAGCCAGCGGAAAGAATGCCGTGAGCGATACGCTCCTTGAAGATCGTCTTGGCGGCGTATTCGGCGTCGAGATGTACGGGGTTGTAGTCACCCGACAGGGCCGCGTAGGCGACGATATCCGCCTCGCCCACGATCCTCGACATCGAGGCTTCCTGCCCGACTTCTAGATCCTCGAAATACTTTGTCCGGCCGGCGGTTGCGAGCATTAAGCGTCCCTGCACGTTATGGCCCGATCGACGAACGGGCTTTTTTCGGGGACATTAACCCGTCATAAACACGGGCCGCAACCGCGGCGCTGCCGATCTGGCTGCGGCCTTGTTGCAGTTGCCTTGGCTTTGAGCCTTGCGTGACGCCCTGCCGAAGCGTTATACAGGCGTATTCCCTTTATTTACCGTTTTACTGGCTTTCGCTGACCCCCGGCGAAAGACCGAAAGAGGACACCCATGAGCGACCGCCGCCCCCTGATGCCGAAAGCCACCGCCGTTTGGCTGGTGGAAAACACGGCGCTCTCGTTTGACCAGATCGCTGAGTTCTGCGGTCTCCATCCGCTCGAGGTCAAGGGTATCGCCGATGGCGAGGTGGCACAGGGCATCAAAGGCATGGACCCCGTCACGAACGGGCAGCTGACGCGCGAAGAGATTGCGCGGGCCGAAAAGGACGGGAAATACAAACTGCACCTCGCGGAAAGCAAGGTGCAGCTGCCGCCGCTTCCGCAGACGCGCAAGGGTCCTCGTTACACGCCCGTGTCTCGCCGTCACGACCGGCCGAACGCGGTGCTGTGGATTCTTCGCAACCATCCGGAACTCAAGGACAGCCAGATCATGCGCCTCGTCGGCACGACCAAGCCGACGATCGCTCAGATCCGCGACCGGACGCACTGGAACTCTGCCCAGCTGACGCCGCAGGACCCGGTGACGCTCGGCCTCTGCTCGCAGGTCGACCTCGATGCCGAAGTGAAAAAGGCTGCGCGCCGCACGGGCGGCGACCGCAAGGAGGCAGGCGACGAGGAGAAGGCCGGAACGCTTCTCCCGACGTCGGAGACCACCGCTTCGCCCGCGCGCGCCGAGATCCTGGCGCCGAAGGGCCCGGAAGAGGCTGCCGAGGAAACACCGGAGCAAGAGCAGGCGCGTGTTCTCGCGAAGCTCAAGGGCATGACGCCCAAGGAAGCAGAACCAGAGGACGAATAAACTCTGGTGGACGGCGGCCGGCGTCTGCCGGCCGATGCCTCCCTCATCCCGTTTGGGGGCTATGCGGGCCTTTCGTTCTAATTTTTTGGTCGCCGGCGTTTGCCGAGATGACTCGCTTGAAACTTGACAGCCGAAGGCGTTCCCGGTCTCAAATCCGGCATTGTCGGCCGTTTCCGGTTTCGCTAGCGTCGCCGCAATCAAAAAATGCTTTCGGCCGTTGAGAGCTTGGAGCTAGGTAGGAACCCGGGGCACCGATCGTGACGAACCCATTTGAGCAGCATCTCGATAAGAACGCAGCGAACTTCCAGCCGCTGACACCCCTGTCATTCCTTTCCCGTTCGGCGCTTGCCGCTCCGAACCACACGGCCATCATTCACGGCGACGCGCGTCTCACGTACGCCGAATTCTACGCCCGCTGCCGTCAGCTCGCCTCGGCTCTCGCCCAGCTCTCCATCGGAACCGGCGATACCGTATCCGTGATGTTGGCGAATACGCCGCCGATGCTGGAAGCCCATTACGGTGTCCCGATGACGGGCGCGGTTCTTCACACGATCAACACGCGGCTCGACCCGGCGATCATCGCGTTCCAGCTCGATCACGCCGGAACGAAGGTGCTGATTACCGACCGCGAGTTCTCGTCCGTCGTGAAGGCTGCTCTCGAGCTCGCGACCGTGAAGCCGATCGTCATCGACTACAACGATCCGGAATTTCCGCAGACGGGCGAAGCGCTCTCGACGGAGGACTACGAAGCGTTCGTCTCCAAGGGCGATCCGAATTTCGAATGGCGTTGGCCGGCCGACGAGTGGGAAGCGATCTCGCTCAATTACACGTCCGGCACGACGGGCAACCCGAAAGGCGTTGTCTATCATCACCGCGGCGCGGCGCTGATGTGCTACGCGAACGTCATTTCGACCGGCATGACACGTTTTCCCGTGTACCTCTGGACGCTGCCGATGTTCCATTGCAACGGCTGGTGTTTCCCATGGGCCGTGACGATGCTTCAAGGCACGCACGTTTGCCTCCGATGGGTGCGCGCCAAGGCGATGTACGATTCCATCGTTACGCATAACGTTACGCACCTGTCCGGCGCGCCGATCGTCATGTCGACGCTTCTCAACGCGACGGACGACGAGAGGCAGAAGATCGGGCATGTCGTTGCATTCAACCATGCCGCGGCGCCGCCGCCCGCGTCGGTCATGGCCGCGATGGCGGATGCCGGTTTTGAGCTGACGCATCTTTACGGACTGACCGAGACGTACGGCCCGGCGACGATCAACGAGTGGGACGAGTCGTGGAACGACCTGCCTCCGCTCGAACGTGGCGCCAAGCGTATCCGCCAGGGCATTCGCTACGTCGCGCTCGAAGACCTCACCGTACTCGACGCCGAGACGATGAAGAAAGTTCCGGCCGACGGCGAGACGCTGGGCGAGGTCATGTTCCGCGGCAACATCGTGATGAAGGGCTATCTCAAGAACCCGAAAGCGACGGACGAAGCGTTCGCGGGTGGATGGTTCCATTCCGGCGACATCGGCGTCTTGCATCCCGACGGCTACATTCAGCTGAAGGACCGCTCGAAAGACATCATCATCTCGGGTGGCGAGAACATCTCTTCGATCGAAGTCGAGGAGGTGCTCTACAAGCATCCCGCCGTCGCATTCTGCGCGGTCGTTGCGAAGCCCGACGACAAGTGGGGCGAGACGCCGTGCGCCTTCATCGAGCTTCGGCCGGGCGCGACGGCGACGGCCGACGAGATCATCGAATGGTGCAGATCAGGTCTCGCGCGCTACAAGGTTCCCCGTCATATCGTCTTCTCTGAAGTTCCGAAAACGTCGACCGGCAAGATCCAGAAATTCAAACTGCGCGAGTTGGCAAAAGAGGCGTGAGCTTTGCGGCTTCACCGCCGCCGAGCGCCAGCCATTTTGTTTTCCGGCCAGAGGATCGGCACCAGTAATTTCTTCGCCAAGACGTTGGCTCCGCTGACGGACAAATGGTTATCGTCGAAATAGAGCACGGCGTCCTCGAGGTAAGCGCTGCAGAGCCCGTCGTTACAAAGTGCGGGCGCGACCGGCACATAGGTCGCGTTTACCTCCGAGGCGATGCTCCGCAAGTTCGCGTCGACGCCGGGGAAGCGCTCGTCCGGCGAAAATCTGAAATCTGCCGGATCATTGCCCCGGTTGGTCCATCGGGCGACCGTCGCCGGGGCCGGCATGTGATTGGGAAGATTCGGAATTGGACCCAACACGATCAGCCGATGCCCGGCGGCGCTCAACGCCGTAAGTGAGTTCCGCAGCCCCTCCCAGTATCGCCCGGGGCCCTCATTCGTCCACGCATGGGAATTCGCGGCGATGATGATCGTCGCCGGTGCGATCGCGACGAGTTTCGCGAGCATGTTCTCATTATAGCGCGCGCACGCAACGCGCCTTGGATAGGCGAAATGGGCTGCTGGCGGGCATCCCGAAGCGGTGATCTCGCGAATGCTTTCCCTGCGCGCTTTCGCGAGCAATCCGAGTACCGCGCTGAATTCGGCGCCGTGGCTGTCGGCATAAACGATGATCTTCGGCGGAACGGCCTCTCCCAAAACGCATGAATTTTCGTACTTGCCCTTCGCGGTTCCATCGAAATGGCATTTGGCGCGCCACGGACTGGAGTCGCTTTCCGCTGCGGCTAGATCGAGAACCTGCTGGGAAAAGCGATCCGGGAAGCCTTGCCATGAAATGAGGATGAGCGAGACAGCGACGAGGCTTCCGAGGCCAACGCCACCGCTCCAAAGGATGGCCGGCCGCGTGAAGCCACCCGCACCTCGCCGTCTGAACGGCTGCTCGATGAAGCGCCACGTGAGCGCGGCCAACGCGATCGACGTTCCGGCAACGGCGAGTTTCTGAAGTTCGGTCAGCGCCTCGACGTTCAGCAGGTTCGCGAACACGATCAGCGGCCAATGCCAGAGATAGAGGCTGTAGGAAATCAGCCCGAGCGCGACGAGCGGCCCCGCCGCAAGCAGCCGCGCGGACGTGTTCTCTCCCTGCCCTGCCCAAATGACGGCGGCCGCTCCCAGGCACGGGAGAAGCGCGGCCAATCCCGGAAAAGGTGTTTTCGACGTGTAGCCGAAAACGGCAATCGCGATGGCGAGCAACCCCAGCGCACCGGCCGCGTCGCGCAGCAGCCGGGATGCGGGCTTCGGAACGAACCCGAGCGCGAGGATGCTTCCTGCCAGCAGTTCCCACGCGCGTGTCGGGAGCAGGAAGAACGTGCTTTGAGGATGATCGGCGAGACGAACCATGCTCAAAAACAACGAGCCCGCAAACAACAGCCAGATGATTGTGCGGATGCGGCCTCTCCACCATTTGAAGGCGGCCATCAAAAGCAGCGGGAAGACAATATAGAACTGCTCTTCGACGCCGAGGCTCCATGTGTGGAACAAGGGCTGTGTTTCGGCTGCGGAATCGAAATATCCGGAATGACGAAGGCACCAGAAATTGCTGACTGACAGCGCCGTCGCGATCAGGCTCGACGCGAACTCTTTCAATTCATCGGGCAGGAGAAACGCGAGCGCCAAAACGGTCGTCGCGGCGCAAACGAAAACGAGCGCCGGGACGATCCTGCGAATGCGGCGATCGTAGAAGCTCGCGATGCTGAACGTGCCTGCCTCCAACTCGGAAGCAATAATGGACGTGATCAGAAATCCGGACAGCACGAAGAAAACGTCGACGCCGACGAAGCCGCCCGAGGCGAACGGAACGCCGAGGTGATAGGCGACGACCGCTGTGACTGCGATTCCCCTAAGGCCGTCCAGATCGCGGCGATAGGTGAGAGCCCGGCGAGGGACGACCTCAGACAAGCGCGTTCACGACGCGCGTCGCACGAGACGACATTTGTGGAATTTCCCCTGAATGTGAACCCCGCACGAGACTATGCCCCAACCCCGAGGGTATTCAACCCGAGTGCGGACAACAATTGTTAATTAGGGGGAATATCGTCGGCAATTGGATGGGATTCAGAATTCGACTTCGAGCTCGACGATCTCGTCCGGCTCGATGAGGGCGCCTTGCGTCCACTCCTGCATCAGCGTCCAATGGAAGATGGTTTCGCAATATGCCGAAAGGGCCGGCTCGAGAGGCACAGCGTACGTGCGAAAGCGGGTGCAGACCGGGGCGTACATCGCGTCGGCGACCGTCGGCTTTGGTCCGAAGAGATATGGGCCGCCGTACTTCTCAAGGCACTCCGTCCATATGGTTTTGATGCGCTCGACATCCGGACGCGCGCCCGAAAAAATCTTGAAGGAGGCGTGGCGCGCCTTGAGATTCATCGGCAGGGCGGAACGGAGGTTATAGAAGCCGGAGTGCATTTCGCCCGACACGGCGCGGCAATGGGCGCGGGCTGCCTGATCGGCGGGAAGCAGTCCCGCTTTCGGTGCGATCTCCGCCATGTATTCGGCGATGGCGAGCGTGTCCCATACGGTCACGTTGCCGTGCGTGAGCCGTGGCACGCTGCGAACCGACGGTGAAAGCAGCAACAGCTCCTGCCGGGCTTCGGCATCGTCCGTCGCAACCGACTCCTCATCGAAGTCGAGCCCAGCCATGCGGCATAGCAACCAGCCCCGCAGAGACCAGGACGAATAATTCTTCGACGAGATCGTCAACGTGGCGTTCGACATCGACGAAGGCACTCCCTTTTTCCGTGCTTAGCCTGCGGCCACAATCCTCTCGCAGTGCAGCGGAATATGCACTAAGTTTTTCAGTCGCATCGGTTTTTCAGGCCGGCGCGAGAGGGAAATCGCACGCGATGCTGTACCAAGCCTACCAGTTTCAGGATGACCTTTGGGCGCCTTTCCGGGAGGCCGCCCGGTACTCGATGGCTGCGATGGGGCATCGGTTTTCGCCCAACTTCGATATCTTAAAGGGGCATTTCGCGGCTGGATTCGAGATGGTTTCGCGGTTCCAGCTGACCCATTCGCGCCCGGACTTCGGCATTTCAACAGTTCGCGTCGGCAACCGCGACGTTCCGGTCGTCGAGGATGTGGCGCTGGACCTGCCGTTCGGTAACCTTTTGCATTTCCGGAAAGACGTCGACACCGCGCAGCCCAAAGTCCTCGTCGTCGCACCGCTCTCGGGTCATTTCGCGACGCTGCTCGCCAAGACCTGCGAGACACTGCTCCGCGATCACGACGTTTACATTACCGACTGGGCCAACGCCCGCGACGTCCCTCTCGAAGCCGGCCGGTTCGGCGTCGACGAGTATGTCGATTACATCATCCGCTTCGTTGAAGAGATCGGTCCGGGTGCGCATCTCCTCGCCGTCTGTCAGCCGTGCGTGCAGGCGCTCGTCGCCGTCTCGATCATGTCGGAAGACAAGCATCCGGCGACGCCGCGCTCGATGACGCTGATGGCCGGCCCCATCGACACGCGCGAAAGCCCGACCGCCGTCAACAAGCTGGCGATGGAGAAATCGATCTCCTGGTTCAAGGCGCACGTCACCGCGCGCGTTCCGAGCCGCTACAAGGGCGCGGGGCGGCGGGTCTATCCGGGCTTCGTTCAGCTGTTCAGCTTTCTAGCGATGAACATCGATCGTCACCGCGCGCAGCATCAGAAGCTTTACGATCACCTGGCCAACGGCGAGTTCGCCGAAGCCGAGAAGATCAAGACGTTCTATGACGAATATTTCGCCGTCCTGGATCTCACCGAGGAATTCTACCTCGAGACGATCGACCGGATTTTTCAGCGTGCGGATCTGGCGAAGGGGAATTTCACCTACCACGGCCGGAAAGTCGATCCCGCCAAGATCCACAAGACGGCGTTGCTGACGGTCGAAGGCGGGCGGGACGATATTTGCGCGCTCGGGCAAACGGCTGCGGCGCACGAGCTCTGTCAATCGCTGCGGCCGCATCTGAAGCGGCACCACCTGCAGGCCAACGTCGGGCACTACGGCACGTTCAACGGCCGGCGGTGGGAGACCGAAATCTATCCCGCGGTGCGAAACTTCGTTTTATCCATGGAATAGCGGCTCGGCGCCGACAGGCCGGCGCGGCTAGCGTGGCTCCGCCCTTCTATTTCACCCAGACCTTGTGCTGGCAATCAAGCCACTGAGCGATGACCGAGCGGTCGTGGAATTGTATCGCTCCGCAGTTCTGACAGACGATCATCAGCACATTGACCGGCGCCGTGCTTGAAGACGACTTGCGCTCGCAGGTCAGCATATGGATGTCGACGTCGCAATTTGAGCGGAAGCGCCCACAGACAGGGCACGACGTGATGTGTTTTCCGAAAAGAAAACGGTCAACTTCCGCTTTCGTCAGATCGCGGGTCGGCGTTTCCGTTTCACGAGTGGCGGTTGCAGCGTCTGTCATTGCAGTCACCATGTTGAAAGACCTCGCACACAAGAATCGTATGATGAGTGGCCGCCTCATACAAGAAGAGTTCGAAGCAACGTCGCAATAATTGACGACCGTTTTTCAAGCACGTTTCTTGTGCGGCGCAGTATTCGCGTTGCAATAATGTCGTTCCACGGAATGATTTGCCGACTGACGACATTTCTGGCCGGCTACATCTCCCCGCATCGCGACCGAATGGGCCGGAACGGCACACCTCTCAATACGTTGATCACCCAATCGCGGGGCAGTCGCGATCAGTCATCAACGTAGGAGAGACACGACAATGCTGAAGTATTCGATTGCTGCCCTCGCACTTGTTGCGGGGTCGACGTTCGCCTTGGCAGATCCAAACAACGGCGCAGGTCCGTCATCGCCTGGTGCCGGCGGTGGCGCGGCAATGGAGCGTTCCGGCGGATCGTCGATGCCCGGTGGCGCGATGAAAGAAAGCGGCGGATCGTCGAAGGAACTCGGCGGCCAGATGAAGGAAGACCGTAGCTCGCGAGATCTCGGTCCTGGTTCGGCGAAAAAGAATTCTGCCTCCGATGAGGGCGCTCGCGACCGCGCGAAATCCCATCATCAGCAGGCGTCCGACCGCGACTTGCAAGGCAAGGACCGGCAGGCAAAGGATGAGGATCGCAACGCGAAGAGCAAAGCGAGCGACCGGGCGGACCGGGACGATCGCGGCGACAAGTACAATGATAAATCAAAGAACGACAGGTCTTCCACAGGCAAGAGCGAGGGTACAGAAGGCAAGGGCGGAGCGAAGGGCTCCCTCACCAACGTCAGCCCCGAACAGAAAACGCGCGTCAGGTCTGCTTTCGCGAGCCACCGGGTCGCCCCTGCGCATAACCTCGGCGTCTCCGTCAACGTCGGCGTCGTGATACCGCGCTCGGTGCACGTCTATGCGGTGCCCGCCGACATTGTGACGATCGTCCCGGAATATCGTGAGTATCGGTATTTCATGATCGACGAGGATCACGTCGCGATCGTCGATCCGGATACGCTTGAAGTCGTCGACATCATCGTCGTCGCTTGATTTTTAAGCAGCAGGAAAAATGTTGAAACCGCCGGGGTGACCCCTCGGCGGTTTTTTTTCGTGTTGCAAACCGTTAAGGATCAGCTCTGGAAGATCTTCTAGGCTTAGCGGGGGCATGCTCCAACTGCGGGGCACCTCGGCTCGCTTGATATATTGTCGTCTGCTCAGGGACAATTTATGCCTGCCGCTTCTGCCTGCCCTCGGACTAATAACGACATTTCGAAGTCATAGGACCGAACGATAAGAGATTAGCGTCTTTCGACGTTTGCACGTGCGTACGACACCCCCTGCAACGGAGTATCTCTTCATGGTTTCCCACCGGCTCATCGCCGCCGCGCTCGTTGCGGCCCTCACCATTGTTCCGATAACTCGTGCGCGTGCCGAGGAGGCCGACGCGGAGAGCCTCGTGAACGCGCTCAATGCCGTTTTCGGCAAGCATCCAGGCGTTCGCGCCGCGCACACGCACGGCATCTGCGTCAAAGGCAACTTCGTGCCATCGGCGGAAGCCGCGAGCCTTACGAAAGCGCCGCATTTCAATTCGAAGACGCCGGTCGGCGTGATCGGCCGGTTCTCCATGGGCGGCGGCGACCCCGATGCACCCAACGCCCAGAAAGACAACGTGCGCGGGATCGCGATGCACTTCGATCTCGGCAAGGGCAACAACACGGATCTGCTGTTGATTTCGGCGCCCGTATTCGTCGCAAAAGATCCCGATCAATTCTTGAAGCTGCTGACGACCGTCGCCACGAAAGACAAGGAAAAGATCGGCGCCTATTTCAAAGATAACCCGAACTCGACGCGGCAGGCGGATTGGCTCAATGCGCGGCCGGTGCCGGCCAGCTACGGAACCGTCAACTATTGGGGCGTTCATGCGTTTACGTTCACGAACGCTGAGGGAAAGAAACAGGTCTTCAAGTACAAGGCGCTGCCGGTCGGCGGCGAGGTCGGCATCTCGGATGACGAGGCAAAGAAGAAAGACCCCGACTTCTACCGGCCTGAACTCAAGGACCGTCTCGCCAAGGGGCCGGTGCAGTACACGTTGACGGCGATCCTCGGCGAGGAGGGCGATCCGCTTGACGATCCGACGGCGTTCTGGCCGGAAGACAAGCGCAAGTCGGTCAATCTCGGCACGATCTCGATCACCGATTTCGAAGATGCGAAGACGTGCGATGAGGCCATCTTCGATCCAACCAACGTCGTCGATGGCGTCGAAGGACCGGCGAACGATACGATCTTCCCGATGCGCTCGCAGGCTTACGCCGTATCGTTCTCGCGCCGGGAAGCGCCACAACAGTAACAGACAACAGACGACAGCCCTGTCATCTCTCCGGTGGACACCGGGATGACAGGGTTTTTTTTGTATTCATTCGAAATGTCAGGGCTTCTGAACACTCGCCAGGTAAGTTCCCAGCTGCTCGAGCGTGCCGCCCCAGCCCTGCGTCATGCTTGGATACCCCTTCTCGAAGGTCGCGATCTCCTCGTCGCTGGCGTTGTATGCCGACGACGTCACGTTGAGCTTCGTGCGACCGTCATCGATCTCTTCGAACGCGAAGACCGTCAGCATTTCCATCGGCCACCCGGGGGCCATCGGGTGACGCGTGAGGCCGCCCTCCGCATCCGAAAACGAACTGATGAAGACGACGCGGTCGGGAGCGGAGATTTCGCGATAGACGAAGCGGCCCCACATCGTCGAGCCGTCGGGCGCCTGCATGCCGTAGTGAAACGTGCCGCCCGGGCGCAGATCCATCTCGGCGGCGATGACCTTGAAGCCTTTCGGCCCCCACCAGTGCTTCATGTGCTCGGGATCGGTGAAGACCTTGAAGACCAGTTCGCGCGGGGCATCGAAAGTGCGCGAAATGACGAACGGCTCAACCTTGGCATTTTCCGCAGCTTTGTTCATGGCGTCTTCTCCCGCGATTGAAGCAGATACGCATCAAGGCGGCTGAGTGTCTGGTGGCCACCCTCGACGGCGCCGAACTTCGCCATCCAATCCCGCCGTTCGCGCGTCGCCGCGAGAAGGCGCAGAGTGACGCGCGTCTTGCGGTTCTCCGTTTCGAATGTGACCCAGACCTTGAACATCTCGAAGTCGGGGCGGTCTTCGCCGGCGTCGTGATCGTAGGCGAGAAGTTCCGGAGACTTCACTTCGGTGTAGCGAACACGGTTCGGGTAGTCCGTGCCGTCAGGCCCGTGCATCGTGAACAGCCATTGGCCGCCGGGGCGAACGTCCATCTCATACGTCGTGGTGGTGAAGCCGTTCGGTCCCCACCAGTTGCTGATGTGATGAGGATCCTTGAACGCCTCGAACACGAGTTCGCGCGGGGCATCGAAGACGCGCGTGGTGACAATTTCTCTGTCGGCTTCGCTCGCGTCATTTTGGTTTCTTGCGGCCACCTTTTTTCTCCTTCGCCTGCAACACACGTAGATACTCGTCCAGCCGATCGAAGCTCTGCTCCCAGAACCGGCGGTAGTGCTCGACCCAGTCGTCGACTTCCTTCAACGGCCCCGGCTCCAGCCGGCAGGGCCGCCATTGCGCCTCGCGCCCGCGCGCGATGAGCCCCGCCCGCTCCAGAACCTTGAGATGCTTCGAAACGGCCGGAAGGCTCATCTCGAAGGGTTCGGCGAGATCGGTGACAGACGTCTCGCCGAGCGCCAGCCGCGCCAGGATCGCCCGACGCGTGGGATCGGCGAGCGCTGCGAACGTTTCACTCAGTCTGTCGGCAGTCATGTATTTAGCCATCCAGTTAAGTAACCATTTGGTTAAATACAGGCGATGGAACAGCGCGTCAAGCAGCTCGATGAAGTCGGAGTTTCGGAATTTGAAAAGCACCGTCATCCCCGCGCAGGGCGGGGATCCGTCCAGACCTCCGATTGTGATGGATCTGCAGCTTGCATGGATCCCGGCCTTCGCCGGGATGACGACGCGGAAACGTTTGATGTCATCCTCGGTCGAGTTCGCGGGATCGCGGTCCGAGGACGACGGCAGGTTTGGCGGCTGAAAATTGGCTAAAAAATATAAAAGCCCCGCCCGGAGACTGATAGATCCGCTCCGGTGGCAGGGCTTGAGTAAAGAGACTCTGCGCGCGAGCTAGTGGCGCGTCTCGCGTCTCAGCCGCTCTATCTCGTCCTTGAGCTTCAGTTTTTCTTGTTTCAGTCTACGGATTTCGATGTCGTCAGATCCGGGGCTCGCAGCCGTTTGGTGGATTTTTTGTTCGAGAGCCCGATGCTTCTCCGCGAGTTCAGCCAGATGAGCCGTAATCGTCATCAGTTGCCTCCTAAAGAGATTGTAGACGTTGAAATCGTGCCACACGTTTTCGGCCTTGTCCAACGTGTCTCGCGGCGACGCTGCGATGTTTGAAATTTGTTGCGGAGCCAAAAACTGGCATTAGAGAATCGTGAAATTATTTCATAGGATTAGAAAGATCGCTCCGGATCGCGCTTTTGCCCTGTTGCCATATCGAGGGCAATCACCCAAAAGGCTGCGATTGGACTGGGCAGTGGGCAGGGAATCGTTATGGAGCGGCGCGACGAACGCGAGCTCAGGGAAGAGCTGGTAACTTTGCGGGGCGAGCATCGGAAGCTCGACTGCGAAATCGCCGCTCTTGAAGGTGACGCTTCGGCTGACCAACTTCTGATCAAGCGGCTGAAAAAGAAGAAGCTTGTTCTGAAGGACCGGATCACGCAGATCGAGGATAAGCTGCTTCCCGATATCATCGCGTGAACGTCATTCTGCATGTAGCCGCTTCGCGGTTACTTGCGTTTAATGGTTCATGATCTCGCTCGCACCTCCCGTCGACAGCTGGCTGTACCCTGTCGGGTCCGGCATCTATTGCGAGCCCGGCGATTTTTATATCGATCCGGGCCGAGCCGTTGATCGCGCTGTTATTACGCATGGGCACAGCGACCATGCGCGCGCGGGCCACCGAGCGGTGCTCGCAACGACCGAAACCATCGAAATCATGAAGGTGCGCTACGGCGAGGATTGTGCCGGCACGTTCCAGGCGCTCGCCATCGGCGAAACGATCGACATAAACGGCGTTAAGGTGCGGCTGGTGCCGGCCGGGCATATCCTGGGGTCCGCGCAAGTCGTCATCGAATGGGCCGGGCGGCGCGCCGTCATTTCCGGCGACTACAAACGTGCAAGCGATCCGACCTGCGCGTCCTTCGAACTCGTTACGTGCGATGTGTTCGTGACGGAGGCGACATTTGCGCTACCGGTTTTCCGCCACGAGAAGGCCCGGCACGAAGCCGAGAAGTTGCTCTCCTCTCTCCGCGCAGAGCCGGACCGGACACACCTCATCGGCGCCTACAATCTCGGCAAGTGCCAGCGCATGATCCGCGTCGTTCGCGATGCGGGCTATGATAAGCCGATCTACCTGCACGGCGCGGTGGTCGCGCTGACGGAGCTTTATCAGAGGCTCGGCGTCGATCTCGGCGAGCTTCTGCCGGTTGCGGGCACCGATCCGAAGTCGATGCGCGGCGGCATCGTCATGTGTCCACCGTCTGCACTCGGCGACCGCTGGTCACGCCGGTTCGGCGATCCGGTCAACGCTTTTGCGAGCGGCTGGATGCGCGTGCGCGGCCGCGCCCGTCAGCTTGGTGTTGAGTTGCCGCTCGTCGTCTCCGATCACGTCGACTGGCCGGAGCTCATCCAGACGGTCATCGAAACGGAAGCCGAAGAGATCTGGGTGACGCACGGCCGCGAGGACGCGCTCGTCCATTATCTCGGCACGCTTGGCCGGAAAGCCCGCGCGCTCGCGCTCGTCGGATATGGCGAGGAGGCCGAATAGCGATGCGCGCGTTCGCCCGTCTCCTCGACTGCCTCGTCTACACGCAGAGCCGTAATCGGAAAGTGGCGCTGCTTGGTCATTACTTCCGCACGGCGCCCGATCCCGACCGCGGCTGGGCGCTTGCGGCATTGACGGACGGCGTGCCGATCCGCTTGCCGCTCAGGCGGATGCTGAGCGATCTCGTGACCCGTTTCATCGATCCGACGCTTTACCGCCTGTCGCGCGATTACGTCGGCGACACGGCGGAAACGGTAGCTCTGCTCTGGCCGGACGATCGATCCGTTCTTCCCCCGCCCTGCCCCCTCCCCGCCTAGCGGACGTGGTGATGACGAGAATGAAAAGCCGAAGCAGCTCACTCTCGAATTTACCCCCACCTAACCCCTCCCCGCAAGGGGAGGGAACAGGACACTTCTCCCCTCCCTTGCGGGGAGGGGTCGGGGTGGGGTGATCTGGGGCACAATTCTGGAGAGCCGCCTGAACTCTTGCTCGGCGCGGTGATCGAAGCGATGGCGGATGGCACGACGGCAGAGCGCACCGAGCGTCTCGGCCGTCTCCTCGATCAGCTCGATGCAACCGGGCGATGGGCGCTTCTGAAACTCATCGGCGGAGCGCCGCGTGTCGGCGTGTCGGCGCGTCTTGCGCGTACGGCACTTGCCGAAAGTTACGGCCGCGACGTTTCCGAGATCGAAGAGGTGTGGCATGCGCTCGAGCCGCCGTATCTCGAACTCTTCCAGTGGCTCGACGGCAAGGCGGAGCGTCCCGATCCCGGCGCGAAGCCGGTTTTTCGTCCCGTCATGCTTGCGCATCCGATCGAGGAGGAAGACTGGCCCCGCCTCTCTCCGGAAGACTTCTCCGCCGAATGGAAATGGGACGGCATCCGCGTCCAGGTCGCGGCTCGCGGCGGCGACGTGCGGATGTTCTCACGGCAGGGCGACGACATTTCCGGCGCCTTCCCGGAAATCCGATCGGCGTTCCACGGGCACGACTGCGTCGTGGATGGCGAGTTGCTGATCATGCGCGATGATAAAATCGCGCCGTTCAACGACTTGCAGCAGCGTCTCAATCGCAAGTCGGTCACGGCGAAGATGATGTCGTCGTATCCTCCGCACGTGCGTCTCTACGATCTTCTGTTCGATGGGGAGGAAGATCTTCGCGGGCTCTCGTTCAGCGAGCGGCGCCTTCGCCTCGAAGCCTGGCATGCAAAGCATCATCCGCGGCTGACGGATGTGTCGCCGCTCGTGCCATTCAAATCGTTCGACGAACTCGGCGTGCTGTGGTCATCGGCGCGGGCGGAAGGCATCGAAGGGCTCATGCTGAAGCGGCGCGCGAGCCCCTATCAGGCCGGCCGCGTCAAAGGCGAATGGTTCAAGTGGAAACGCGCAGCGCTAACACTCGACTGCGTGCTGATGTACGCGCAGCGCGGCTCCGGCAAGCGCTCGTCCTACTATTCCGATTACACGTTCGGGGTCTGGCGCACGGACGAGAACGGCGAACGGCAGCTCGTGCCTGTCGGCAAAGCGTATTCCGGATTTACGGACGAAGAGCTGTTGGAGATCGACAAGTGGATCAGGGGGCATACGACCGAGACGTTCGGCCCGGTTCGCGCCGTCGAGCCGGAACTCGTTTTCGAGGTCGCGTTCGACGCTGTACAAGAGTCGACGCGGCATAAATCGGGCGTCGCGATGCGGTTTCCGCGCATTCACCGCATCCGCTGGGATAAGCCCGCGGCGGAAGCCGATACTCTCGACACGGTGCTGCGGATCGTTGGAAGCGGTGCCGCCGCCGGGGCAGCGGCACCATCCGATCTTGTTTGATCAGGCCCGCTTAAGCAGCGGCAGCCTTCGGAGCGTTCGCCGTTTCGGCGATGTAGCTCATCGCAGCGGCAACGCCGCCCTTCTTGTGCGGAACGCCTGCAAGCTCGAAGCCCATCTCGACCCCGGTCAATGCGCCGAGGACAGTCAGCTCGTTGGTGTCGCCCAGATGGGCGATGCGGAAGGCTTTACCCGCGATCTTGTTCAGGCCGGTTCCGAGCGACATGTTAAAGTTGTCGAGCACGAGCTTGCGATAGGCGTCGGCGTTGTGGCCTTCCGGCACGATGACCGTCGTCACCGCGGGCGAATAGTACTTCGGATCGCGGCACTGGATTTCCAAGCCCCAGGCCTGAACCGCACGCCGTGTCGCTTCCGATAGACGGGCATGACGCGCAAAGATGTTTTCGAGCCCTTCCTCGTTGATCATGTCGATCGCCTCGGCGAGGCCGTAAAGCAGGCCCGTCGCCGGGGTGTAGGGGAAGTAGCCCGTCGCGTTCAGCGCCAGCATTTCGTCCCATGCGAAATACGACTTCTTGAGCTGAGCCGTCTTCGACGCTTCGAGTGCCTTGGCGCTGATTGCCGTGAACGACAATCCCGGCGGCAACATCATGCCTTTCTGCGAGCCGGCAACGGTGACGTCGATGCCCCACTCGTCGTGGCGGAGATCGGCGGCGCCGAGCGACGAGATCGCGTCAACCATGAGCAGTGCCGGATGCTTGGCGGCATCCAGCGCTTTGCGAACTTCATCGAGCCGCGAGAGACAGCCCGTCGACGTCTCGTTGTGGACAACGCAAACGGCCTTGATCTTGTGGGCGGTGTCGGCCTTGAGCCGCTTCTCGATGAGATTGGCGTCGGCGGCGATGCGCCAGTCGGTCGGGATGACTTCGGTTTCGAGACCGAGGCGGCGCGCCATGGCTTCCCACAGCACTGCGAACTGGCCCGTTTCGCACATCAGCACCTTGTCGCCAGGCGACAGTGTGTTGGTGAGGCTCGCTTCCCAGGCACCCGATCCCGACGCCGGATAGATGATGACGTGGCTCTGGGTCTTGAACAGGCCCTTGATGCCGCTCAGGACGCGTCTGCCGAGCTGCCCGAACTCAAGGCCGCGATGATCGAGAATCTGACGCGACATTGCCGCCAAAATGCGCTCCGGCACGGGCGTCGGCCCCGGGATCTGCAAAAAGTGGCGGCCAGGCCGGCGATTTTCTCTCGTCATTATAATAGTCCTCAAGGATCTTTTTATTCAGCTCCGAGGGTGTCCTAGTACTGAACCGCTCCAGATACAATTGTTTGGGGCGCCGATTTGGGCCGATCCGCGGCGCTTTTTGTCTCGGCAGGGCTGCCCGCGGGAAAAAAAGCTTCTTTCCCGTCAAAGCCGCGATATTGACACACGCGCTGCCTTGCCACGCCGCGATGGCCGCACAACCGACCGAGACGAAGAGGCCACCCTGTGAGCACGTCGAATAAGAGCACGAGGCTCGAGCACCTTACGGCTTCCGCAGCGCGCGCGTTGCTGATCGCGGGCGATATCACGTCGGCGGATCTTGTCAGCGCCTACATCGGACGCATCGCAGAACACGACAACGATGTCGGCGCGTGGGCGCACATTGACGCCCGCAAGGCGCTCGACGCTGCTGAAGCGAGCGACGCGGCGCGGGCGCGCGGAGAGGCGATGCCGCCGCTCGCGGGAATTCCGGTCGGCGTAAAGGACGTCATCGACACAAAGGACTATCCGACGGAGCTCGGCTCGGAGGTCTTCACCGGGCGGCAGCCGTCAAATGACGCATTCGTCGTTTCGCAGCTCAAGGCCGCAGGCGCCATCGTGCTCGGCAAAACGGTGACGACGGAGCTTGCATTCTTCGGTCCTGGAAAAACGCATAATCCGCACGATCCGGAGCGGACGCCGGGCGGCTCGTCGTCGGGATCGGCGGCGGCCGTCGCCGACAATCAGGCGCCCCTTGCGCTCGGAACGCAGACGGCCGGTTCCGTCATTCGGCCCGCATCCTATTGCGGCGTTATCGGCTTCAAACCGACGTTCGGATATACGTCCCGCACCGGCGTTCTGGCGCAATCCCCGCCGCTCGATACAATCGGCGGCTACGCGCGATCGGTCGAAGACATCGCGCTGCTTTTCGATTGCATGAGCGACTTCGATGCTGCCGACGGCGATATGACGGCCGGCGCGAAGCCTTCGCTTTTAGCCGCGCTCAAATCATCCGAATTGCAGGCTCCCCGTCTGGCGTTCGTCAAATCTCCCGCATGGCCGCAAGGCGACGAGGCGATGCGCGCGGCGTTGGAGCAATTCGCTGTGCGCTTTGGAATTGTCGAGATGCCATTACCGGCGGCGTTCGACGAGATCCTGCGTCGCCAGCAGATCGTGCAGTTTTCCGACATCGCGCGGAATTACGGCCCGATCGCCGACGCCAATCCGGATCGCGTGTCGGCGAAGCTCAAGGAGATCATTGCGGAGGGTCGGACGTTTTCACAGGCGGACTATGACGCCGCGCGAAAGAAGCAGAATGTTCTCTACGCGGCGCTGCGGCCGATCCTTGATACCTACGACGCCATCCTCACGCCTGCGGCGGCGGGCGTCGCGCCGGTCGGGCTCGGCGGCACTGGCAGTCCGATGTTCAACGGTCTTTGGACTTACCTCGAAATGCCCTGCATCTCGCTGCCGCTGCTCGACGTCGATGGGCTTCCCCTCGGCGTGCAGCTTGTCGGCGCGCGCGGCGATGATGCACGGCTGTTGCGCGCGGCTGCGTGGCTGATGCAGCAGGGGAAGTAGGGACGATCCGCATCCACTCCACTGTCATCCTCGGCTTTAGGCCGAGGATCCATCGTGCCTCAAGGACAATTCGTGCTGCCTGATGGATCCTCGGGACAAGCCCGAGGATGACAGCAGGTGGACAAGCGGCATCCCATCAAGCAGGCCGACCGGCGGCGGACAAAAAAAATGGCCGGGGCGAGCCCGGCCATTTTGAAAGTCGCGATGACCGATCTTAGGCCAGCTTGAACGGCATGTCCTTGCCGGCGAAGAAGGCATCGATGTTGTCGAGCGCTTCGAAGCCCATCTGGTTGCGCGCCTCGATGGCGGCGGAACCCAGATGCGGGAAGAGGAACGTGTTCGGCAGGTCGTAATAGCCTTCGTTGATCTTCGGCTCACCGGCGAAGACATCGAGGCCGGCGTAGCCCAAGCGTCCCGACTTCAGCGCCGCGATCATGTCCTCGTCCTTGACGAGGTCGCCGCGCGCCGTGTTCACGACGATGGCACCTTGGGGAAGCTTCTCGATCACGTCCTTGTTGAAGAAGTAACGCGTCTCCGGCGTCGAAGGCGCGTTGATCGAGAAGAACTGCGAGACCTTCAAGAGGCTGTCGAGGCTGTCGTGATAGGTGGCGTTGTACTTCGCCTCGACCTCGGGCTTCGCACGATAGATGTCGTAGTAATGGATTTCCATGTCGAAGCCGCGTGCGCGCTGCGCCAGGGCCTGACCGATCTTGCCGAAGCCGTAGATGCCGAGCTTCTTGTTGTCGAGGCGCTGACCGACAAGTTGCAATGGCTGCCAGCCGGGCCACGAGCGCGTACGGATCATCTTCTCGCCCTCGCCCGCGCGCCGTGCAGCGCCGAGAAGCAGCAGCATGGCGATTTCAGCGGTCGCGACGGTGACGCCGTGCGGCGCGTTGCCGACCTTGATGCCGCGCTTCTTGCAGGCTTCGAGATCGATGTGATCGAAACCGATCGAGAACGTCGAGATGCACTTGATGTTCTCGGGGATCTTTTCGATCACCGGCGCCGGGCACTTCTCGTTGAGGGTCAACAGAATGGCGTCCACCGACTTCGCCGTCTCGAGCATCTCGTCGACGGTGATCTTCGGGTTGTCCCCGTGTGCGATAACATCATAGGTGGCCCGGGCGCGGGCCATGGCGGCCTCAGGGAGAGGCCAAGTAATCAGGATCTTCTTTTTCGACATGAGGTGAGGGTTCTCCGGGAGATCGGACGTTGATCGCAGGCACCGCTTGTGCCTCACCAAGCGGGGTCTGACAAGCCCGCTACGCCGCTGCGCTGCACCGCAACCGGCCGAAGCGAAACGCTTTTTTCACCAAGACGGGCTCAAAATGCCGGCCGGATTATTATGGGCCGGCCAATCGATTGGCGCGCCTTCGGGCCTTAGGCAAACGTCATGCGTACAATCTTGCTTGGTTTGGTGGTGCTTGCGGGCGCGAAGGTCTGGTTTCAGGACCGCGCCTATCGGGCCGCTATGAGCGAAGCGGTTGTCGAAGCCTATCGCGAGCGCGCCATTGAGGTCTGCCGCCGAAATGCTCCGAAGCGTGCTGCGGGGGCGCGTGACGAGACGCCGACCCAATGGGCCGCCCCTTCGCAAATCGAGGCCGTGATCGGCAATCCCGATATCGCTGTCGCGATTTGGGATACGCAGAACCCGCTGTGGAACCAGCGCTACCGCGATCCGCATCTCATTCTGACGTCGTCAACCGGCGGCCGCAGCGCGCGGTGCGCCTACGACGTCCACGAAGGCGGCGCGAAACTTTCGCTGCGCTAGCCGGCTCTCGCTGCGCTAGCGCGTTTTCGGTGCAGATGCCCCGGCCGGCGGTAAAAACTTAACCAATAAAGCCCTGTTCATAATTGATCCTGACAATAGGGAGTGATTCGGCATTGCCGGGCACGCGGGCGAACGCATACGGCGCCCGGACTTCACGGGCACTACGGGACGATGAGCCAGGAAACGGCATCACCAGCACGGCGCGGCATGGGGCTCGGCTTCCCAGGCGCCCGATCGGCCATCGTCAAGCGCGCCAAGGCCGTCGCGGTTTTGCCGGTCATTACCGCGCTCCTCGCCATGGCCATCGTCGCCGTCATTCCCGACCGGTACTCAGCTTCGGCTCTCATCCAGACGGACCCGCAGCAGAGGCCTGCGACCAAAGCCGCTAATATACCGGCTCCCGCCGATACGCTCGCGTCCGATGCCGAGCGCCGCGAGATCGAAAAGCAAATGGACTTCATGCGGTCGGCGCAGATCATCGACCGCGTTATCGCCGAGCTTCAGCTTTCGAACGATCCTGAACTCAACAAGCGTTCGCTATGGTCGTACCTCACCGGATTGCTGACGCGTCCGGCGCCGGGCGAAGCTCTGCGCGAGGCCATAATCGACAGGCTGAGCATCAGCCGCGTCCGCAGCACGTTCCTCGTCACCGTGCAGGTCACCACGAGGAACGCGGAAAAGTCCGCTCGCATCGCGAATGCGATCGCAACCCAATACCTTGCGCAACAGCGATCACCCGTCGCCGCGGATCGCGCACCTCCCGCCAAGTCCGGCGAACTCACCGCTTCCGAGCGCATGTTTGCATCCCTTATCGGCAAGTATGGACTGAGCAGTCCGCTCGCCGGGCCGCGCATCGTGGGGGCTGCCGGTGCACCGAACCGGGCGGCCGGACCGAGGCGCGCGCGCATCGTTGCGATTACCGCCGGATCGACACTGTTGATGGCGCTTCTGCTCGCGCTCTGGCTCGAGCGGGAAGCGTTGCGGCGAACGCTGAAAGTCGAACAAACCCTCGCCTGCCCGCACATGATCTCCATTCCGGCGGTGACTGCGCATTCCGATCCGAAAGCGAACGCGCGCGGCGCGCGGATGATCGTCGCCGAGCCTCAATGCGTCTACGCGGAAGCTGTGCGAAAGGTCTGCCGTGAGCTTGGACAGCGCAAAAGCGATGACGCCTCGCGCGTGATCCTGGTTGCGTCCGCCTTACCCGACGAAGGCTCGGAGAGTTTCGCGTCGAACATCGCGCATTACTTCGCGGTCTCCACGCAAGAGACCCTCCTCGTCGACTGCGATTTTCGAGGTAAGGGCCTGACGCGCGAACTGACGCCGCGGAATTCCAGCGGGCTTCTCGATCAGATCGCGGCGCGCGCGCCGATCGAGGACGTGATCTTGCGCGATAATCTGACGGGGCTGCATTTCCTGCCGGCGTCGGGGCCCACACCGATCCCCCTCGCGGTGGCGACAGCCATCCGGTCACTGGAATTTTCGAGGTCAATCGCCGGTCTCAAGTCACGGTTTCCCATCATTGTGCTGTCCGCGCCGCCTTTGCTGCCGATCTCGGACGCTCGCGTGCTCGCGGAACTCGCCGACGAAATCGTATTTCTCACCGCCTGGCACCGGACGCCCCGATCGCTCGCTAAAAAGGCGCTGACGTTGCTCGAGGCCAACCAGAAGAAAGTCGTCGGCGCTGTGCTGACCGACGTCGCCGAGGACCAATCCGTCGGCGTCATGAGCTTCGCCGCGATTTTTGATGAGATCCGGCGAGCCGCCCGCATGCCGTCGTTGCCCCGCGCCGCCTGATTATCGGGACGACGCTCGCCCCGCACGAAACAACCTCCCGCTGTGCTTCTTTTTTCTTGCGTATCGATAGTCGGCTGTCGCCCGGCATATTGGCAAATGTTTCATCAGACGAACCGCGTTCGAGGCCTGCACGGGAATTCTTGCCCATACACTTAGGGAATAATTCTCGATGCAGCGCGGCCGCAAAAAACCATTTTTGCCGCTCGCCATCGCGCGACCTAAAAATGGTTCTAAATCAGGTCGTCATGGGCGTCTGCCGACAGCGAATACTTACGAATTTCACACTGGTAACCGAACAGCAAAATCGCTACACGCCTTTCCGGAAATCCGACATTCTTTCGCTAAGAGAAGGTCATCGCGTGATCAGAGCTTTCAAGCGTTACTGCCTTGCATATGCGCTCGTTCTGCCGATCGGTGCTGTGGCGACACACGCCGTTGCCGATCCGACTGCCACACCCCCTTCGAAAGAGCTGGCTTCGACAGCGCCGGCGACCCACGTAGAGTTGAACAAGCTCGAGAGTTCCGACAAGGGTTGCCGCGCCTATATGGTCGTCAACAACCCGGGCGAGACGACGTACCAGTCGTTCAAGATCGACCTCGTGCTGTTTCAAACCGATGGCGTCATCGGCAGGCGTTTTTCGATCGATCTGGCGCCGCTCCGGCCCAAAAAGAAATCCGTGAAGCTCTTCGAGATCGATGGAATCCAGTGCGATAAGATCGGCTCGCTGCTCATCAACGACGTCATGGACTGCAAGGCTGAGTCCGGGCCCGTTTCGGGATGTCTCGAAAGCCTGAAGACCTCGACTCTCACGAACGTCCAACTTTCCAAGTAACGCGGTGACCGCCTGATGACTGAAGAAATTATCGGAAGAGACTTGTCGATCCTCGGCCTCTTCCAACATGCCGATATCGTCGTGAAGTCCATTATCGTCGGTCTGTTGCTGGCCTCCGTGGTTTGCTGGGCGATGGCGTTCGAAAAGCTCATTCGCGTGTGGCTGGTCAATCGCGAGATCCGCGTTCTCGAAGCCAACGGCAAATCTGGCACCATTCCTTCGGGCCGTGCCAACAGCCTGGTCGGTTCCGTGGGTGAAGCCGCCCGCACGGAGTGGGCCGAGGGCGCGGACGCTGCTTCGGCCGGCGAAGTGCGCGACCGCCTCGAAATCGCCATGCGCGCCGCCGTCAAGCGGAAGCTCAAGAGCATCGAGCAGGGCTTGCCGTTTCTCGCGACGCTCGGATCTGCCGCGCCGTTCATCGGATTGTTCGGCACCGTCTGGGGCATCATGAATTCGTTCACGGCGATCGCTCAGCAGAAAGATACGAGCTTGGCCGTCGTCGCGCCCGGCATCGCGGAAGCGTTGTTCGCAACGGCCGTCGGCCTCGCCGCCGCCATCCCGGCCGTCATTTTCTACAACCAGATCACGGTCGCGCTCGGAAGAGCGTCGGAACGGGTTGCGCCTGCCATCGTCGGTTTGGCGCGGACGCTTTCCCGCCGTGGCGTTGAGGGTGTGAACTGATGGGAATGTCTGTTGGCAGCGCGTCGGGCGAAGACGGCGACAGCTACAAGCCTTTGGCCGAGATCAACGTCACGCCGTTCGTCGACGTGATGCTCGTGCTGTTGATCATCTTCATGGTCGCTGCGCCCCTGATGGTTCAGGGTGTGCCGCTCGATCTGCCGAAGACATCAGCGTCGAAACTCGGCGCGCAGAAAAAGCCGATGGTCGTTTCGCTGGCGCCCGATGGCAAGCTCTACATCCGCGACGAGGAAGTGACGCGCGACACGCTCGTGTCACGTCTCATGCAGATCAAGTCGAGCGAAGGCGACGGCGTCGTTTACGTGCGCGCGGATCGAAAAATTGCCTATGGCGACGTGATGGAACTTCTGGGGCGCGTCGGTGAGTCGGGTTACGCGCGCGTTTCCCTTCTCTCTCAGCCTTCGCCCTCCGGAGAAACTGTTAAGAACTAATGCCCAGAGCCGCCGGAATGAACGTGTTGCGAGCGACCGCCATTCTTCTGTCCCTGTTGATCCACGGGTCGATCGGCTATGGGATGCTGCCTGATTTGCAAAATTCCAATATCGAGGCTCTCGACCTCGGGAAGGGCACGGACATCGTCCTCGTCCAGCAAGGCATCGCGACGGAGGGCATATCAAAGCTCGGCGACGCGATGGAGACCATCGAGACGACCGAGATCGTTCCTGTCCAGGAGCAGCAGTCGAAGCCTCCCGAAGAAGTCAAACCGGACGAGCTTCGCGACGTCATCACGTCCGACGCCAGCGATGTCGAAGCGGACGCCGTTAAGACCGACGAACCGCCGCCGCTCGAAACTCCGCCGCCGGAGCCGCAGGTCGTCGAGACGAAGCAGCAGCCAGAGCAGGTCGCGATCGTGACCGAGCAGAGTTCGGGCGAAGCGAAGTCGGGCGGCAATGCCAGGGAGTTCGGTCTCTACCTCGGCAAGATCAACGACCATGTGCAGCGTGCAAAGGTGAATCCCCGTACGACGGTTGCAGGTACGGTCGTGATGAAATTCACGATCGGCGTCGACGGGACGCTGCTCTCCAAGGAAATTGCGACAAGCTCGGGCTCGAAGCTTCTCGACGACGCTGCCACGGCGGCTATCGACCGCGCGGCACCGTTCCCGCCGATCCCGCCGGAAGTGAGTGTAAAGCCGCTGGCGTTCACCCAGCCGTTCAAATTCATCATGCGATAATAGTTTCTGTTGCTCTTGCAACAGCTCGCGCTTTCCGCGCGACAAGTCTTACTGCGCTTCGGGCGCCCGTGCGGACAACCTCCAGCAGAGCGGATTCTTAATTTTCGTAAGTCACTCCAGTTGCAGCTGCAGCCCGCGAGCGACGGGGCTTTGGATTAACCTTGAGTTAGCTACTCGCCCCTAGATTGAAACGGCTTTCAGCACTGCGTTAGGCTGCATTATGATGTTTGGCTCAGTTGGAACCGCCAAATCCAACTCCCTGATGAACGAGTATGCGTCGCTATTGAGCGACGCCGTTCTGCGTCATCGCGCGCGCGTGGCCGAGCAATCCGCGCGCATCGAAGCGGAGCTTGCCGGCAAAGTAAAATCCGAATTCATCGCCAACATGAGCCATGAGCTCAGGACACCGTTGAACACGGTCATCGGCTTTTCGAAGCTCCTGACGCAGCATCAGCAGCGCCGCTTGCCGGACAAAGAGATCGTCGAATACGCGACGCTCATTCATGATGCCGCGGGCCACCTGCTCTCGGTCATCAACGATATTCTCGACATCTCCAAAATTCAGAGCGGAAAATATTCGCTCGACGCGCGCGAGGTGAATGTCGGCGAAATTCTCGCCGGTTGCATCACATCGTTCCGAATGATGGCAAGCGAAGCGCAAGTGGATTTGCGCTTCGGCATTGCGCCTGATCTACGCCCGATCCGCGGCGACGCCGAGAAGTTGCGCCAGATCTTCACGAACATCATTGCCAACGCTCTCAAGTTCACGCCGGCAGACGGCACGGTGGACGTGAGCACGCGACGGACCAACAGCGGCGGCGTCATCATCGCCATCCGAGACAGCGGCGTCGGCATGACGGAAGAAGAAATCGCTATCGCCATGACGCCGTTCGGGCAGGTGGACGGCGGCCGTTCGCGCTGGCGGGAGGGCGCCGGTCTCGGCTTGCCGATCGCCAAAGCGCTCGTCGAGCTGCACGGTGGTTCACTCGAACTCCGTTCGAAGAAAGGCACCGGCACGGAGGTCGTCATCAACCTTCCGGCGCGGGACAGTGTGAGCGCGGTCGACTCTACGCAAATGATTGCCAACGGCGCTTAATAGGCCCGAGATCCGGATCAGTATGCCTGGCTCAAGTACCTCAACTCAGATGAATGGCGGTCTCGATACCTCGATCGGGCGCATCGTTTCGGTCACGGGGTCGAAGGCGATCGTCTTGCTCGACGGCGCCGGCGACCTGCGCTCCCGCTCGCCGGATGGCCGGCCCGAAATGGGAACCCTGCTCGCGATCGAAACCAGCCGGACGACCGTGCTCGCCATTGTTTCGGCGCTGAGCGTTCCCGTCCCATCGCAACGCGAGGGCGACAGCGAGGTCTGGATCGCAGAACTTGGTCTCGTCGGCGAATTGACGACGGTCAGTGAAAGCAAGACGCCGAAATTCAACCGTGGCGTCACCGGCTATCCGGCGCTCGGCGACCGGGTTCGCCTGGCTTTGCGGACAGAGCTCGAGGCGACGTTCTGCGGCGATAGCGGAGCGATGGTGCGTGTCGGCTCGATCCGCCAGGACAGCACGATCCCCGCAATGGTCCGCGTCGACGAGCTGCTCGGCAAGCATTTCGCGATACTCGGCACCACGGGAACCGGCAAATCGTGCACGACGGCGCTGATCCTCAGATCGATCGTCGAAAAGAACCCGAACGCGCACATCGTGCTGCTCGATCCGCACAACGAATATGCGACGGCATTCAGCGAATGGGCCGAAGTGATCTCGCCGCGGAACATGCAGCTGCCCTATTGGCTGCTGACGTTCGAGGAACTGCAGGAAGTTCTCGTCGGCGACAGCGACCGCAAAGCCGAGATCGAGATCCTTCAGGAAGTCATCCCGATTGCCAAGGCGCGTTACAATAGCAGCCGCGCGAACGAACCTGCGAAGCTCCGTCGCGGCTACTCGGACGCCAGCCGCTACACGGTCGACACGCCCGTTCCCTATCGTATCTCCGATCTGCTGCTGCTGATCGACGAACGGCTCGGCAAACTCGAGAACAGAAAAGACCTCGCGCCCTACCGGCTTCTGAAGCACCGGATCGAGACGATCTCGCAAGACGGCCGCTACGCCTTCATGTTCGGATCGCTCACCGTTTATGACGGCATGACCCAGGTGCTCGGCCGAATTTTCCGGGTTCCCGTCAACCGCAAGCCGATCACGATCCTCGAGCTTACCGGCATCCCGTCGGAAGTCGTCAATGTCGTCGTTTCGGTTCTGTGCCGCATGACGTTCGACTTCGCGCTATGGAGCGAAGGCCAGGTGCCGGTGACGCTCGTCTGCGAAGAAGCGCATCGCTACGTGCCCGCAAACTCGACGCTCGGCTTCGAGCCTTGCAAGCGCGCGATTGCGAAGATCGCCAAGGAAGGCCGGAAATACGGCGCCTCGCTTTGCATCGTCACGCAGCGCCCGGCGGAAATCGATCCGACCATTCTTTCCCAGTGCAACACGGTCTTTGCTCTGCGCATGTCGAACGACCGCGACCAGGAGATCGTCGCCTCGGCGGTGGCCGACACCGGTGCAGGACTTTTGGAATTTCTCCCCTCGCTCGGGCAGCGCGAAGCGATCGCGTTCGGCGACGGCATGGCCTTGCCGGTGCGGATCAAGTTCGACGAATTGCCGAAGCGCTGCCTGCCGAAGTCATCGACTGCGAACTTCTCGGAGCGGTGGCAGAAGTCTCTTGGCGACGATGGCTTCCTCGATCAAATCGTCGAGCGCTGGCGCGCCTCGGGCATACCGGCGAGCAATGATGGATCGCAGCATCTCGCAATGATGGCGGATGCTCTCGGCTTTCACGGCAACGCGCATCCGGGCGCGGTGCCGGAGGTTCATGACGCCGGTCACGATGCAAGCGTCTCCGGGCATAAAATGCCGATGGCGCCGACGCCTTACGGCACCACGTCCGCCGTTCCACGGCCGAGCGTGCCGCTGCCCCGCCGCGATATGCCGCCGGCCCTGCCTTCGGGTGCCTCCTCGGTCTCGGCCCCTGCCACGGCATCGCATCAGGGGGCCAAATCATCTACGTCGGCTGAATCGCTGCGGTCGCTGCGCGAACGCCTGACGCGTCCGCTAGGCTGATTGGTTCGAGCTTTGCGCGGGCCGCTTCTGCATAGCTGTCGTATTTGGGCCGTACACATTGCGTCCCATTGGCATTCGTCGTCGCGCGGATTTCCTATTAATTTGCGCGAATGTCCCTGAAGGCCGTTTGTGCGCTACATAGACGTTGACCTTTGATAATGGGGGTACCATTTCTCGATGAGCAATATTTACCCAGTGATTTTGTCGGGCGGCTCGGGGACGCGGTTGTGGCCGCTGTCGCGGGCGATGTATCCGAAGCAGTTCATTCGCTTCTTCAACGGTCAAAGCTCGTCGTTTCTCGGCGCGGCGCTCGGGCGGCTGCCGGGACCTGAGGGTTTCGAGCGGCCGATCCTCCTTTGCAACAACGACCACCGGTTTCTGGTGCGCGAGGAAGTCGAGCGCGCCGGTCTCGAGCCGCGCGCCATAGTGCTCGAGCCCATCGCGCGCAACACGGCACCGGCCATCGCGGTCGCGGCGCTGATTGCGCTTGCCGACAATCCGGACGCCGTTCTCGCGGTCATGCCGTCCGATCACGTCATCGAAGACGGCGCGGCGTTCGCGCAGAACATCCGGCGCGCGGCTGAGGTCGCGGCGACGGGCAAGCTCGTCCTCTTCGGCATCAAGCCGACGGAGCCGCATACCGGCTACGGCTACATCAAGCGGGGCGCGGCGCTCGCAGGCTTTGACGGTCACGCATTCACTGTCGAGAGCTTTGCGGAAAAGCCCGACCGCGCCACGGCGGAGCGCTATCTCGCCGATGGCGGCTATTTCTGGAACAGCGGAATTTTTGCTCTCAACGCCAAGACGTATCTGGCTGAAATCGAGCGGCTGGAGCCGAAAATTCTCGAGGCGGCAAGGGCTGCGCTCGCGGGCGCGACGGACGACCTCGGCTTCCTGCGCCTCGACCGCGCCGGCTTCGCGGCGTCGCCCAACATCTCGATCGATTATGCGGTGATGGAGAAGACGCGGGCAGCGGCAATCCTGCCGATGGACGTCGGCTGGAACGACGTCGGCTCGTGGTCGTCGCTGTGGGACATCGCGCCCCGGGACGACAAGGGCAACTTCATCAAAGGCGAAGCGGTGCTCGAAGACACTTCGAACTGCTACGTCCATTCCGAGCGCTCGATCGTGTCGACCATCGGTGTCAGCGATCTCGTCATCGTGAACACGCCGGACGCGCTGCTCGTCGCCGACAAGAGCCGCACGCAGGATGTTTCCAAGATCGTGCAGCGGCTGAAGCAATCGAACCGCAAGGAGCAGGAGCAGCACCTCCGAAACTACCGGCCATGGGGGTACTTCGAGACGCTCAACATCGGGCCGCGGTTTCAGGTGAAGCTCTTGCACGTGAAGCCCGGCGGCATGCTTTCAATGCAAATGCATCATCACCGGTCGGAGCATTGGATCGTCGTGCAGGGGACGGCGCAGGTGTCGATCGGCGACCGGGAGCAGCTCGTGCGCGAGAACGAGAGCGTCTACATTTTCGCGACGCAATGGCACCGGCTGCAAAATCCCGGCAAGGTGCCGGTCGAAATCATCGAAGTGCAGATCGGCTCGTACCTCGGCGAGGACGACATCATGCGCACCGACGACATCTATCACCGCCAGCCCGAAGAGACGAAATAGTATCCAGCGCTGGCGGCCAGCTCGCGGAAGGCGGTGAGCCAGCGCTGAGATGATTATTTCGTCGGATCGGTCGGACGGAACGTGAAGATGCGCCCCGTGCCTTGCTGTGGCGCGGGCGTTTCGCTTGGTTGAGGAGAAGCCGCTTGCGCAGCGGCGGCGGCTGCGCTCTCGCCCTCGCTCCTGTCGCGGAAGTTCCGCCAGCTAACGGGAATGAAGCCAAGATAAATCAGCGTCAACACAGTCAGCGTTTCGTAAGGATAGGTGAACAGGAACGCGACGACGCCGATGGCGACGACGAATATCGGCAATACCCATTCCCGTCCCACGCGCTCGCCGACCAGTTTGCCGGAGTATGTCGGGATCGACGACACCATCATGAAGGCGACGAATACCGTGTAGACGAGCACGATCTTCAATGCCCACTGCGTTTTGATGTCGGCTAGGCCGAGCTGATCGAGATAGACCGGCAGCAGCAGGACGATTGCCGCCGCGGGCGTCGGCATGCCCATGAAGTAGTTCGATTGCCACTTCGGTTTGTCATCGTCGAGCGCCGCATTGAAGCGTGCTAGGCGGAGCGCGGAGGCGAGCGCGAAGATCATCACGCAGATCCAGCCTGCGCTTTTCAGGTCGCCGAGCCCCCAATTGAAAAGCAGAAAAGCCGGAGCGACGCCGAAGTTCACAAAGTCGGCGAGACTGTCGAGTTCGGCACCGAAACGGGACGAGGCTTTCAAGAGCCGGGCGATGCGGCCATCGATGCCGTCGAGACAGGCGGCGAAGACAATCGCCGCCAGCGCCAAATCGTAACGGCCTTCGATCCCCATCCGGATCGATGTCAGGCCGGCGCACAGACCGAGGAGCGTGAAGAAATTCGGCACGAGCATCCGCACCGGCACGCGCCGGTGACGGAACAGAGACCGGCGCCTGCGACGGCGCGTTTCGGTCTCGATGAATGGCTCATCCGCATCCATGGCAGGCTCCTTATGGTCCATGCCTTAAGTGTCAAAGCGGGGCGCGACCTCAGGCGTGGCGCGCTTCGCGTTCCGGCTCGATCGATTGAAGATCTGCCAAAACCGTCTCGCCTGCAACCGCACGCTGACCAACGCTGACGAGAGCGTTTTTGCCGGGTGGCAGATAAACGTCCACACGCGACCCAAAACGGATCAAACCGAAGCGCTGGCCGGTTCCGAGTGTGTCACCCACCTCGCAAAAGGTCACGATGCGGCGCGCCACAAGTCCTGCGATTTGCACCACGCCGACGTCGCCTTCGGCTGGGGTCTCGATGACGATAAGCCGGCGTTCGTTGTCTTCGCTCGCCTTGTCGAGAGCTGCGTTCAAAAACGTGCCCGGTATATAGATGGACCGGACGACGCGGCCGGCGATGGGCGCGCGGTTAATGTGAACGTCGAACACCGAGAGGAATGTCGAGATGCGGGTGCGCGGCTCCGAGCCGAGGCCCATCTCGGCAGGTGGCACGACTTTCTCGATGCCGGAGATCTTGCCGTCGGCGGCGGAGACGACGAGGCCAGGTCTCAGCGGTGTCACGCGCTGCGGATCACGGAAGAAATAGATGACCCACGCGGTGATGCCGGCGCAGATCCATCCGAGCGGCGGATAGAGAAAGAAGAACAGCAACGTCACCGCCGCGGCGATACCAACGAACTTGTGTCCATCGGGATGCACGGGCGATAGCTGGTCGAAAATCGTATCGAGAATGCCGTGACCTTTGGACACGAATTACCTCCTGCCGAGAATTTCTGGTTGCGATAGCACGCGGGTTACGACAACGGCACTGCGACGAAGCGGAGATCGCCCTTGCTGTCCTCGACGCGAAGCAGCACGGCCTTGCGGCCCGCCTTCTTGACCTTTTCGACGCTTTTCGCGACGTCGTCCGGCTCGGAGACGCTGTCCTGCGCCGCTTCGACGATGACGTCGCCCGGCTTCAGGCCTTTGCTTGCGGCGGGGCTTTGCGGATCGACCTGCTCGACGACGACGCCTTTGATCTTGTCGTCGAGATTGTACTTCTTGCGCAGGTCGTCGTTCAGGGGCGAGAGCATCAGGCCGATGATGGCCGAGCCCTTCGGATCGGCCTCTTTGCCCAAGTCGCTTTTGAGGTCGCTCGCGTTGTCGTCGTCGTCTTCGAGGCGGCCGACCGTCACTTGCGCGTTCTGCTTTTGACCTTTGCGAAGAAGCTCGAGGTCGACGGCTTGGCCGACCTCAGCCTGGGCGACCATCTTCGGCAGGCCGCGCATCGTCGTCACTTCCTTGCCATCGAACCGCAAAATGACATCGCCTGCTTCGAGGCCAGCTTTCGAGGCGGGGCTGCCGGGGGTCACGGCTGCGACGAGAGCGCCTGTGTTTTCAGGCAATCCCAGCGTCTCGGCGATGTCGTCGGTAACGGTTTGGATTTTGACACCGAGCCAGCCGCGCCGCACTTCGCCGTACTGCTTCAGCTGGTCGATGACTTTCGCAACGGTGTCGGAGGGAACGGCGAAGCCGATGCCGATCGATCCGCCGGTGGGCGAGATGATCGCCGTATTCACGCCGATGACTTCGCCGTTCATGTTGAACAGCGGGCCGCCGGAGTTGCCCTTGTTGATCGCCGCGTCGGTCTGCAGATAGTCGTCATAGGGACCGGAATTGATGTCGCGGCTTTTCGCCGAAATGATGCCGAGCGAAACCGATCCGCCGAGGCCGAAGGGGTTGCCGATAGCCATGACCCAATCGCCGACTTCGATGCCGGAGGACGGGCCGAATTTCACGTCCGCGAGCGGCTTCTTCGGCGTGACCTTCAAAAGCGCGAGGTCGGCCTTGGTGTCGCGGCCGATGATCTTCTCGACGACGAGCTTGGAGCCGTCATGGAAGTTGATGTCGATTTCCTCGGCACCTTCGATGACGTGATTGTTGGTAACGATCAGGCCTTCCTTGCCGTCGATGACGAAGCCTGAGCCCAGAGACGAGACTTTGCGGTCGCCGTGGGGCACGCCGCCGCGCTTGTTGAAGAAGTCATCGAAAAAGTCTTCGAAGGGTGCACCCTTCGGAACCTTCGGCAGCGGGGAGCCGGCCGGGCCTTTGACGGTTTGAGATGTCGCGATGTTGACGACTGCATCCTCAAGGCGCTTGGCGAGGGGTGCGACGGACGCCGGTCCGTTCGTGAAATCGGCCAGAGCGGGTCCTGCACCAGCGGAGCCCCACAGCGCGACGAAGCCAACACTGACAAGAAGCGCCGAACGTTTCTTCATCATCGCGAGAACTCCAGGGGCTGATCGTGTCTTACGCTCATTCGGCGGGGTGGGGCGCTTTTGGCCAGTTCCCCGGATTGGCAGGCGTTATTGGCGCAACATCCAAGCGTCAACATGGCAACTTTAGCATACCGTCAAGGCGCGGGGATAAGTTGGTCGTTTCAGCCCCATCCCTTGAATCATCCCCGGGCCACCCAAACGACGAAAACGCCGAGCGCCACGGCGGCGACGGCGACGGCCTGGATGCGGCCATTGCTGAAAGTTGAAATTTCTTCAAGGACCCGCCGCGCCTTTTGAGGCGCGGCGGCCCAGAGGAGGCCCTCGAGGACAAGGGCGATGCCTAGCCCCGCGAGGAGATCGTTCATCGCTGGTCGGCGTGAACCGGCGAGGCGGGCGCCTTGCCGTTAGGGTCCTGGAAGTACCGGAAGAACTGGCTGTCAGGCGTCAACAGCATGCGGGTGTCTTCGGGCTTGATGGCGGCCGTGTAGGCTTGCATCGACCGGTAGAAGCGGAAGAATTCCGGGTCCTGGCCGAAGGCATCCGCGAAGATCCGGCTGCGCTCGGCTTCGCCGTCGCCGCGGATTTCATCGGATTTCTGCGTCGCCGTCGCCTTGATGATCGTCACGTCCTTGTCGGCGTTGGCGCGAATGCGGTTGCTCTCCGCTTCGCCTTGGGCACGGAGCTCCGTCGCCTCACGAACACGGTCCGCCCGCATCCGGTCATAGACCTTAACGAGGTTCTCCTTCGGAAGGTCGGCGCGCTTGATGCGCACGTCGACGACTTCGAGACCGTAGTCGCGGCCTTCCTTGTTCACCTGCACGGCGATCTGCTTCATCAGGCTTTCGCGCTTGTCCTTGACGACTTCCTGCAGAGTTGCAGAACCAAGAACACGACGGATTTCAGATTCGATCAGCGGGCCCACGACCTCGCGAACGCGATCCTCGTAGCGCACGTTCTGATAGAACTTGAGCTGGTCGGTGATGCGATAGCGGGCGTAAGCGTCGACGATCAATCGCTGCTGATCGGACGCCGTCACTTCCTGCTCGGTCGTGTCGAGGTCGAGGATGCGCTTGTCGAACTTCTCGACGGTGTCGATGAACGGCACCTTCCACTTCAGGCCAGGCGTCGTGATGGCCTGCTGCGGATTACCGAAGCGGAGCACGAGCGCCTGCTCATTCTGGTGCACGATGAAGGCGGAGGCGTAAAGCCCCAGCGCCGCGAGACCGAGAACGGTCAGGATAAAAGCGAAGAACGCTCGCATATTATTTCGCTCCGTCGGGCTGTTGCTGGTCGCGCTTCTGGAGCTGCTCCAGCGGCAGGAACGGGACTACGCCCTGGCCGCCGCTCTTTTGATCGAGGATGATCTTGTCGGCTCCGGACAGAACGCGTTCCTGCATTTCGAGATAGAGCCGTTCGCGCGTGACGTCCGGCGCCTTCTTGTATTCGTCGTAGACCTTCAGGAAGCGGGCCGCCTGACCCGTCGCCTCGGCGACCGTCTGATCGCGGTAGCCTTCGGCGGCTGCAACGATGCGGTCGGCATCGCCGCGTGCACGCGGGGTCACCTGGTCCTGATAAGTCTGAGCCTGCTTGACCAGGGTTTCCTTCTCCTGACCGGCAGCGGCGACTTCGCGGAACGAACTGATGACTTCCTGCGGCGGGTCGACCTCTTTGAGCTGGATCTGATCGATCTTGATGCCGGATCGATAGTAGTCGAGCGTCTTCTGCATCAAATTGCGCACGTCTTCCTGCGTTTTTTGACGGCCGCCAGTCAGAAGCGGCTGAAGGGCCGACTGACCCACAACTTCACGCATGGCGCTCTCGGCGACCTCACGAACGGTCGTCTCGGGCTGCGCGATGTTGAACATGTATTGCTCGACGCCCGTCTCTCCGGTTGCCGGATCCGATTCAGGGCTGATGCGCCAGAAAACGACGAAGCGAACGTCGACGACGCTGCCGTCGCCCGTCAGCATCAAGCCGCTGTCCTGGCCGCCAATAACGCTGCGGCCGGCGCCGACTTCGATCGTACGCTGCTGCGTAACTTTCGGGAGACGAACTTCCTCAATCGGATAAGGCCAACGGAAATGCAGGCCCGCCGGTTCCCACCGGTCGAACTTGCCGAACCGCATGACGATGCCCTGCTCGTCCGGATTGACGCGGAAGAAGAAGCCGTAGAACGAGACGCCTGCAAGCAGCAGCATCGCGATCAAGAAAAGGAAAGGTTTCGGTACGCCGCCGCCCAAGTTGCCGCTGCCGTTGCCGTTGCCGCCGCCGCCGCGCATCACTTGGCGCACGCGATCCTGGCCACGGCGCAGAATTTCATCGAGATCGGGCGGTTCTTTGCCACCGCCGCCGCCACCACCGCCGGACGGGCCCCAGGGCCCTTGACCCCACGGGCCACCACCGCCCTTGCGGCCGCCATTCCCACCGGGGTTGCCGCCACCGCCTTGACTCGTCCAGGGCATAACTCAGGGCCTCATTGAATTTGAGTTGAAGAGTGAAATCGCGACCCCCGCTTTGAATACGCCGGCAACAAATCGTTGTCGCCGATTGTTAGACATGCACCACAAAGGGTTGAGCCACGTCGTTAAAAGAGATTTCGCGGGAGCTTATAAGGCAGGGCCCGATCGATCGCAAATTCCGCTTTTTTTGGCTAATTCCAATTTGGTGGCTTTGCGCAGGCCTTCAAGTGCGGCGTGTCGCTTCTTAGGCCGATGTTTTCAGGCGATCGTAAACGATTAGCGTCGATGCATGGTCGTCGCGAGGGCCATTTGGCAGCGCCTCCTCGCCGATTTTTTGCCATTGGGCGGCGTCGAGCGGCGCGAAATGACGGTCACCGTCAACTACCGCATGAACGCGGGTCAAGTAGACCCGATCTGCGACGGGAAATGCCGCATCATAGATTGCCGCACCGCCGATAACCATGATCTCCTCGGCGCCGCGCGTCTTCGCGAGAACGCGTCCAAGGGTCAGCGCATCGCTCACGGTCTCGCACGTCGAGACGCCGGCTACCTCGAATGAGGGATCTCGCGTGACGACGATGTTATCGCGACCGTCGAGCGGCTTACCGATCGATTGGAATGTTTTGCGGCCCATTATGATGGGCTTGTCCATCGTGAGGCGACGGAACGTCTTGAGGTCGGATGAGAGCCGCCACGGCAAGCCACCGTCGCGTCCGATGACGCCGTTCTCGGAGACGGCGACGATTAGGGAAACTGTTATGTCATTCATCCGGATCGCATAGCAACGGCAGCGGCAAGAAGCAAACCGATGAAATGAACGGCTGAAAGGAGATTTTCGTTGAAACGATCTTTTCGGCAACTTGCTCTTTGTGCGGAGTACGTTCTAGCGTTAGTCTCAAAACGGGGACAATCGGGGAACGTGGGGCAATGCAGCGGCGCTTGGTCTTAGGGTTTGCGGTCACCGCCGCGTGTTTTTTGACCGGCCTCACAGGGGGCGGATGCGCTGTCTACATGGCTGCGAACCAACCCAACGCGAAGGACCTCAACGTCCTGTCGGCTGGTCAGCCGAGGGCGCGATTGATCGCGGAACTGGGGCCGCCTGTCAGCACCCAGACAGACAAAGGCGTTCGCACCGATATCTTCAGTTTCACTCAGGGCTACAGCGGTGGCGCCAAGGCAGGCCGGGCCATTCTGCACGGCGCAGCTGACGTCTTCACGATGGGCTTATGGGAAGCGGTTGGAACGCCGACTGAGGGCTATTTCAACGGAACGCCAATGAGCGCTCAGGTGACCTACGACCAGAATGACATCGTTACCGCGGTCGTGCCTCTCAAGGGCTCGGAGGAACTTCAGGCGGTGATGACGGACGCCAAAAAAGATACCAAACCGCAGCCCCGCGATATTCAAACCTCAAGCACGCACTAACCGCCGCTAAACCGCCACTGGTGCCTTTATGTGGGGGTGCGGATCGTAGCCTGTCAGCTCGAAGTCTTCGTATTTGAAGTCGAAGATCGATGACACGGCGGGGTTTATCTTCATCCCGGGGAGCGCGCGCGGTGTGCGCGACAGCTGCAGATCCGCCTGCTCCAGGTGATTGAGATAGAGGTGCGCGTCGCCGAACGTGTGGACGAAATCTCCCGGCTTCAGTCCCGTCACCTGGGCCATCATCATCGTCAGCAGCGCGTAGCTCGCAATGTTGAACGGCACGCCGAGGAACACGTCTGCCGAGCGCTGATAGAGCTGGCAGGAAAGCTTACCGTCCGTGACATAGAACTGGAAAAGGCAATGGCAGGGCGCCAATGCCATTTTCGACAGGTCGCCCGGATTCCACGCCGTCACGATGATGCGGCGCGAATCCGGATTGCGCTTCAGATCGTCGACGGCGTTCGTGATTTGATCGATGGTCGCGCCATCGGGGGCTTCCCAGCTGCGCCACTGCTTGCCGTAGACCGGACCGAGATTGCCTTCCGCGTCCGCCCACTCGTCCCAGATGCTGACGCCATGCTCTTTCAGATACCGGGTGTTCGTCGCGCCAGACAGAAACCATAGCAGCTCGACGATGATCGACTTCAGGTGAAGCTTCTTCGTCGTGACGAGGGGGAAGCCTTCCGAAAGGTCGAAGCGCATCTGGTGGCCGAAGACCGAAAGGGTGCCGGTGCCGGTGCGGTCGGTTTTCTTCGCGCCTTCGGTTCTGACGCGGCGCAGCAGGTCGAGGTATTGTTGCATTCAATGAGCACTAATCGATTCTGGAGCGGGGATCGATTCCGGTGGGGCTTTTCGCCTACCTAGTCGAACGATCCCGCGGCCGAGAAAGCCATCAAAAGGATGATCAGCGAGTTGTAGGCGCCATGACAGACGATCGGAGTCAATAGCGACCCGGTGCGCTCGCGAAGCCACGCAAGATAAAGTCCGATCAGCGTAATCGCGGCGACGCCGTAGGGCGAATAATTCGCGTGCAGCAGGGCCCACGTCACCGCGGTGACGACCGCCGCGCCGGTAAACCCCAACGGCGACGGCCTTAGCGCTCCGAAGAGCAACCCCCGGAACAGGCATTCCTCAGCGAGCGGCGCTCCGATCCCCGCAGCGAGGAGAATGAGCCACCACGTCCGCGATTTCATCATCTCGGCGAAGGGCTGGAGATCGTGCTGCAGTGCGTCCGGATTGAACACGAAAACAAAGGAGGCAAAGAGCATCGCGAGCGCCATCAGCACGACGACGGAGAGCGCGAGCGTCTTGATGCCGCCCGGCGGCATGTCGAAATTCAAAAATGGCGTGCCCGCAACGCGCCTGCGGCGCGCATTGGCCAGAAATACAGAGGCGACCGTCACCACCTGAAAAGCGAAGAGCGATATGGCGACGCGTCCCGTCATTAGCGCTTCGGGTTCGCCGGCCGCGAAGGCGCGAGGCTCTTTGATCTGGCTCCAGATATCGAAGACGGCGGCGGCGCCGTAGCCCGAAACCGTCGCCAGTACGACGATCGCGACCGCCAGGCAGACACCGGTCGCCACCCATTTCCAAATCTGAGTTCGATTTTGCACGTGATCTTGTACCTCGACGTTGGGGCACTCGATTTAGGCTCGAGCCGAAAGGCAACCCGACACCCGGGCCGGGACCGGGCGGCGGGACCGGGACCTTATCTTGCGACGATACGCTCACTCTATAATTTCTTGGGCCGAAGTTCTCCCGGCCGCGAGCGCGTCACGATCAATCACGGCTCCCAGCGCCCAAAATCGGGGGACTTGTTCACCAATCGCTCTGTCCAATCGTCGCTGCGCCGATCACAGATTTCTTCGTCACGGCGAGCACATAGGCGCGGAAACGCTTTTGTTCGAAAGCATTGCACCCTATATTCGATCTGCTGGCTTGCCAGCTATGGCGATAAACGCGGTCGTAATAAGCCGATCGGACCCGGGGGCGGTACCCGGCGCCTCCACCATTTTCTCGCTGGGGTCTTTCGACTCCCCTTCGGGGAGCCGGCCGAAAGGCCCGGTAGGTATGGGGGCGAAATAGGATCGACGAAGGCGTAAAGGACTTAGCTTTTGCCCGGCATGATACCACCGTTATCGGGTCTTACAGAATAGTTGCCAATGACAACTATGCTGAGGCCGCTCTCGCTGCGTAATGCAGTGCGAATAGCCTGAACTTGAAGCCCTTATCCGTAGCAGGATAAGGCGCGGTCCGGAGGGCACCGGGCAACAGAAGCCCTCCACTACTTTACTGCGTCCCTTCAGAATGTCCCTGGCACTCGGACTCGACGGGACGGGACGGGACTTGACGGGACGGCAAATCTGATTTCAGAGGTCAGACGAAGAATTAGCGAATTGAAGGCTGAGGCATGGCATCGGGGCCGTCCATAGATTACGCAAAGCTACAACAGGAGGCGATGCGAGGCGTCGTGCGCGCGGTTCTGCAGCAGGTCGTCAAGACCGGGTTGCCCGACGAGCACCATTTCTACATCTCGTTCCATACGCAGGCGCAGGGCGTGATCCTGTCGAAGCGGCTCAAGGAAAAATATCCGACCGAAATGACGATCGTGCTCCAGCACCGGTTCTGGGATCTGATCGTTTCGGAGGACCGGTTCGAGGTCAAGCTCACGTTCGACGGCATTCCCGAAAGACTTGTCGTTCCGTTCGCCGCCATCAAGGTCTTCATCGATCCGAGCGTTCGCTACGGCCTGCAGTTCGATGAGGAAGCGAGCGATCGCGACGCGCCGCCCGTGCCGCGTGCGGTCACCGCGGACGCGACCTACGACGTCGTCGACGCAACGGATGCGCCGCGCACGCAAACCAAAAAGCCGCGAGCGCCTCGCAAGGCCCGCGGCGACAAGGATGTGCCGAACAGCGCTCCGACGCTCGTTGCCGTGAAGTCCGCGAATTCCGTTCCGCCCAATCCGGAGCCCGCGTCGCGCGCCGGAGAGGAAGCTCCGAAAGACGGCGGCGATAGCGAGGCTGCGGAGCAGCCCGCACCCGAGGGCGCCAAGATCCTGAGCCTGGATCAGTTCAGGAAGAAGTAGCGGACGCAAGGGCCAAGGCCCGTCACAATCGTCGTCGATCGAGCGCATGGACGACCGCTTCCGATACCTAGGCCGACTTCTGGCGCGACAGCATCGGATGGGCAGCGACCTAAAGAGCGTGCCCGGCGACCCAGCCGCTGGCCCACGCCCACTGAAAATTATAGCCGCCAAGCCAACCGGTCACATCGACCGCTTCGCCGATCGCGTAAAGCCCGCTAACGTTCCTGGCTTGCATGGTCTGCGAGGACAGTTCGCCGGTGCTGATCCCGCCGGCCGTCACCTCGGCTTTGGCGAACCCTTCCGTGCCGGTGGGGCGAAAGCGCCAGTCGGAAATCCGCCGCTGAGTCTGTTCGAGTGTCCGGTCGGGAATGTTTGCGAGTTCTCCGCTGAGGCCGGAGCGCTCGGCCAGAGCTTCGGCGAGGCGCGCAGGCAATGCATGCGCCAGCACGGAGCGCAGCGCGGAACGGGGATTGCTGCGCTTTGCCTCGACAAGCCAGGACGATCCGACCTGCGGCAGAAAGTCGATCCCGATCTCCTCGCCGGGCGTCCAGTACGACGAGATCTGCAGTATAGCCGGGCCCGATAGCCCTTTGTGGGTAAATAGCGCAGCCTCGCGAAATGCGACGTTGCCACATCGCGTAGCGACATCGGCCGAGACACCCGACAGCGACTGGAACAGCGTCTCGTCTTTCCCAAGCGTCAGCGGCACAAGCGCCGGTCGCGGCGCGAGAACCGCGAGGCCAAACTTCCGGGCAAGATCGTAGGCAAACCCGGTCGCCCCCATTTTCGGTATGGACGGGCCACCCGTTGCGATCACGAGTGCAGGCGCGCAGGCTGCCTCATCACCGCAGCTGACGCGGTAGATCCCATCGGCGTGCTCGACCTCCTGCACAGCGTGGCCAAGCCTCAGCTCGACTTGTCCTTTGGCACACTCCTCGAGGAGCATGGCGACGATCTGCCGGGCCGAGCCGTCACAGAAAAGCTGCCCGAGCGTTTTCTCATGCCAAGAAATGTGATGGCGCTCGACCAGGGCGATAAAGTCTTCGGGGCGATAGCGGCGCAGCGCCGACTTGGCGAAGTGGCGGTTGGCTGACAGATACCGCTCGGGCGGCGTGTGGAGATTGGTGAAATTGCAGCGGCCGCCGCCCGAGATAAGGATCTTCTTCCCCGGCTCGTCAGCATGGTCGATCAAGAGCACCTTGCGTCCGCGCTGGCCCGCCGTGAGGGCACACATCATCCCCGCCGCACCTGCGCCCAGTATGATTGCGTCATAACGGCTGGATGTTCTCGTGCTCACGGACTCTCTTCGCGACCTCTCTTGACCTCGGCTTAAGGCAGAGCCTGCTTCAATACTGTTCCATCGGCCGCGGCAATCCCGCGAATTGCCGTCGCGCAGTGGTCGCCGGCCCTGGCGCACAACGCCGAGGGCCTTCCACGCACGCAAGAGCATTGATGTTCTGATTTGCACAGCAAAGATCATCAAAGCTGTCTCACCCACAGAACTTGACCCCTTGCCGAACTCGCGAGCAAACTTATCTACGTCGGCTTGGGCGAAAGCTCGGCCTGAGCGCTAACCAAATCTGACCGATCAGCGACATCAAAAAAGGGAATGAGCATGACCAGTTGGCTAACTGGCCTTGAGGTTGTTTTTGCTATCAAGCTCGCCCTGTGTCTGGCGCTCGGCATCATCATCGGAGTGGAGCGTGAGCTTCGCAACAAACCTGCCGGCATCAGCACGCACTGCTTCGTGATGGCGGGCGCTTGCTTGTTCACATTCATATCTACGGTCGCCGATCCCAACAGCCCTGCCCGTATCGCCGCTCAAGTCGTTTCGGGCGTTGGTTTCCTGGGCGCCGGTATGATCTTGAAGAGCGAGAACAACAGCATAAGAAACCTAACGACGGCTGCCGCAATCTGGTTTGCTGCCGCTATCGGCATGGCCATCGGCATCGGCTGGTATGCGATCGCAGTGATTGCTTCAATCTACGCGGTGATCGTTCCCCGCATCCCACATGTCAAAAAGTGGAGGGACAGCCAGATCGAGGAATAATCCTTGGAGACTTGACGGATTTTGCGTTGCCCAGCTCTTGTTCGGACATTCGAAGGTCGAGAACACCGCTCGCTATGGAGCCGCTTCTTTCGCGCGGCGCGGAGTGGGCAGAAGCTGGCGATGCGTGGACCCTCTTCAGCAGCCCCAGAGCGCCGACCGTGCAATACGAGCATACCGTCGTCGCAACGCGTAACGGACCTCTCGTGGTGACGTTACCTGGGTAAGCCCGCGTCACGGCTGCTCATGACCTGAGTGTACTTCAGCACAGCAGGATATTCCGATAAGTCGATCCTATTGGACCTTGAGGCCGAGTTCCCCCAATAGGGCGCTCGCCTGCGCACGCGAAATCACGGCCCCTTTGAAACGTTTCGCATCCATTAGGCGCACCCCACCTAAATCCGCTCCCCTCAGATCCGCGCCTTCAAATCGAGCATCGACGAGGTTTGCATCTCGCAAGCTGCATTGTTCGAAGACTGCGTCTCTGAAGTCGCATTGCCTCAGATCGGCCTGCTGGAAGTCTAGCTGCTTCAAATGAGCTTTGCGGAAGCTGAACTTGTGAAGCTTCGCTCCTGCCAGCAGAGTTTCTTCGAAATGAAGATCAAGAGATTTGACTTCGCTGAGGTTAGCGCCGGTAAGCTTGCAACCTACGAAAGACGCGGAGCCCATGCTGGCTCCACGAAAATCACTATTGTTGAAGTCGACCGAGCGGAACACCGCTTCTCGTAAATCTGCGCCGGTAAATTGAGCGAAGCCTCCTCGACCGCCGGTCCACCGTGTAGCCTCCAGCTTCGCGCCGACAAACCTTGTCCCTTTGAGACTGCAGCTCGCAAAATGCCACCCCTGCAAATCGAGGCCCGACAAATCGACCTCCTCAAGTCCACATCGCGCCAACGCCATTGGCGTGCCTTTTCGCGCCAAGGCTTCAACTTCGGCACGCGTCAGGCTTCGATCTGCGATCGTTAGCTGCTCTGAAATCATGACATTTCCTACGCAACAACACCCCGTTGGGCGCCGCTACCTCAAACCTATTTCACAGGATCCATCGGCCCATTGGGAACACTGTCCTCTTGGGCCATCTTCTGTTGCGCCAAACCCTTCAATGCGTCTGCCGGGGCGCGTTATTGCCCTTGAAGGATCACAAGCGGACTGATGTCCGTTCCGGCCCATAGCAGATGTAAGTCTGCGCCGCTAACCATCGCCGCAGAACGTCCCCTCAAACTTATCCCCGCACCCGAAGGGGCTCGCATACTCACGCTCATCTTTCCACGCGCGAAGGGCATGAGCTCGTGCCCTCAACGGCAAAGAAGATACGCCGGCAAGCGCCGGCTATGATGCGCGATGTGGTCGAGCCGCCGGGCAGCGTCGAGACACCAGACCCGTCGGCAGGTCCATGGCGGTCAAACTAGAAATTGAACCCGATGCCGGCGGTTCCTAGGTGATACGACGTATCGCCGAAGCGTTCCGTCCAGGAGCTGGTGGGAACATGGGTGTCGTACACCGTGGGCCCGAAAATCTGATCGACGGAGCCGACGTACAGGTAGCGATACTCACCGAACACGTAGGCGTTGCTGCTAAGGGCGACGCGAACACCGGCCTTGGCTTGTGCCGCGAACGTCCAGGCAGATGAATCGGCGCCGGAGTTGAAGTGGTTGATGCCGGCCTCCGCCGGGTTGGTCTGGAGGGAATTCGCGCCATCGATGGCGACGCGGGCGCCGCCGACGCCGCCACCGATATAGGGCGTCACGCCTGGGTAGGACGTTGGAAAGCTGACAACCAGATTCGCCAGAACAACGGAGCTGCTCATCGGGAAGGCATCGTCGAACGTATGTTCGGGAAGCCGGTCAGTGGGGTTTTCCAGCGTCGCGCGGCGGGTCCCGTTGGCGAGATAGAGACCTTCGATCTCGAAGGCAGGCAACACCGAGCCGTGCGAAAATTCATAACCGACCTGTCCGCCAACGAACCCGACACCGCCGCTGTCGGTCCGCCCCCGAGCATTGACGGCTAACGGACCTCCGGCAACCTCGGGGAAAAAGGCCGTACCGAGCTGGTTGACGTCCGTGGCGGTGCCGAAGCCTCCGCCGCCGAATGCGCCGAGGTAGACACCGCGCGCCGGTGAGGCTTGTCCTGGCAACTGCCCATCAGCAGCGACGGCCGGCGGCGCCACGAAACTCGCGATGATCGCTAGCGTCAGTTTGATCCGCATAGCCGCTCCCCCTCCGATGACAAGCCCGAATCGAATCTGCTCCGCACGAGACTATTGCAGGTTGGCCAAGAGTTCACGGCAATGCCGCTGTAGGGTCGAATTGTGCCGGTGAGCATCTCTGCCGTTAGGCGGGGCGAGCCTCGACCGCGAGATCGCATCCGTGCTCGCGAATGGCGTACTGGGGCACAGACTGCATGACTTAGCTGCGCGTCTTCGACACGACTCCTGCATGAGTTCGTGCGTTCGATGATGAACGCCGCCCCTTTACTCGGGCGGGTGGAAATCGACTTTTCTTTGCACCGCTTGGTCCACATCTTCGGAAGTCATGAGGACCGTGACCCGCGACTTCACCGTGCCGCTGGCCTGGGCGACAATGGCGGTGGCTGCCATGTCCATGTTGCTCGGCAAATCGAGAATGATGACGAAGTCGTCGCTGCCAAAAGTGAAATAAAATGCTTCGAGTTTGCCGCCCATCTCCTTGGCGAGTCGATCTACCGCAGCACGTCGTTTCGAGCCGCCCTCCTTTAGCAGGCCCTTCAGACCCTGGTCGGTGTAGGAACCCTGCACGAGATACTTCGGCATAGCGTTTCCTCCTCCTCAAGCTCCTGGCGACGGAGACTATAGACCCTCGGTTGGAGGCGACATAATTGCCCTTTCCGCCATGCCGGCAAATTCCGGCAACCAGACAAGCTTCAACACAATGGCAGCGGCGGCTTGTTCCGAGGCGGACCGCAATTGCAAATTTGCTGCGCATTGGCGGGATCCCGGCCTGCGCCGGGATGACTGAGGCATGGCATAGGTCCGTTCCCTGCCAGCTTGTTGCTTATGAAAACGCTCGACAAAGCGCGCCCCATGCGCGACGAAGCACGAAAATTTTCGTCCGCGAACCATCAACGGGACCGAGCACACCATGAGCAAGACGCGCACCGAAACCGACACCTTTGGCCCGATCGACGTCGCGGCCGATCGTTATTGGGGCGCGCAGGCTCAGCGCAGCCTCGGCAATTTCAAGATCGGCTGGGAGAAGCAGCCCGCTCCCATCGTTCGCGCGCTCGGCGTCGTCAAGCGCGCCGCGGCCGAGACGAACATGGCGCTCGGCAGGCTCGATCCGAAGATCGGCGATACGATCGTCAAGGCTGCGCAGGAAGTCATCGAGGGGAAACTCGACGATCATTTCCCGCTCGTCGTCTGGCAGACGGGTTCGGGTACGCAGTCAAACATGAATGCGAACGAAGTCATCTCGAACCGCGCGATCGAAATGATGGGCGGCGAGATGGGCTCGAAAAAGCCCGTGCATCCCAACGATCACGTCAACATGAGCCAGTCGTCCAACGACACCTATCCGACGGCGATGCACATCGCGTGCTCGGAAGAGGTCGTGCACCGGCTCATTCCGGCGCTTCAGCAGTTGCGCAACGCATTGAACGACAAAGCACAGGCTTGGTCGCGCATCATCAAGATCGGCCGCACGCACACGCAGGACGCGACGCCGTTGACGTTGGGCCAAGAGTTCTCGGGTTATACCCAGCAGGTTGAGAACGGCATTGCACGTATCGAACAGACTCTCCCGGCCCTTATGGAACTTGCGCAGGGCGGCACCGCAGTCGGTACCGGTCTCAACGCGCCGAAGGGCTTCGCGGAGCTGGTGGCGGAGCGCATCGCGTCGATCACGCACCTGCCCTTCAAATCGGCGCCCAACAAGTTCGAGGCTCTCGCCGCGCACGATGCGATGGTGTTTTCGCACGGCGCGATCAACACCGTCGCCGCGTCGCTGTTCAAGATCGCGAACGACATCCGGTTGCTGGGTTCGGGTCCTCGTTCCGGCCTCGGCGAACTATCGCTCCCCGAAAACGAGCCCGGTTCGTCGATCATGCCGGGCAAGGTTAACCCGACGCAGTGCGAGGCCCTCACGCAGGTCTGCATTCAGATTTTCGGCAACAATGCCGCCATATCGTTCGCCGGCAGCCAAGGGCATTTCGAGCTGAACGTTTACAATCCTGTAATGGCCTACAACTTCCTGCAATCGGTCCGCCTGATGAGCGATGCCGCGGTATCGTTCACCGAAAACTGCGTCGCCGGCATCGAGCCGAGGGAAGACAACATCCGCGCCGGTCTCGAGCGCTCGCTGATGCTCGTCACGGCTTTGGCTCCGAAGATCGGTTACGACAACGCCGCTAAAATCGCGAAGACCGCGCACAAGAAGGGCACGACGCTTCGCGACGAAGCCGTGGGCGGCGGCTATGTGACGGACAAGGAGTTCGATGAAATCGTGCGGCCGGAAAAGATGATCGGGCCCGAGTGACATCGGCGGTCTCGCGCTGATCCTCGCAACTTTGCGACGTTCGCGGACAGACTTGCATAACAGCTGCATTGCGACCGAACGGCACTTTCAACATCAAGTGCTATGTCGCCGTTTGACGGATTTGCGTTGCTGCAGATAAAATGGCTGAAACTCAGGATGTGATTTGCATCCTTTGCGGAGTGCATTTTATGACCGCCGAGATCATCAATCTCAACAAGGTCCGTAAAGCCCGCGAGCGCGCTGACCGGGAACGGGAGGCGCATGAAAACCGGCTCAAATACGGGCAATCGAAGTCGGAGCGGGGCCTTGTTGACGCGCAGCATCGCAAGTCTCAGTCCGAGATCGACGGGGCACGACGGGAAGACAATCGCGCCGATGAAGACGCCGACGATATCGATCCCAATACCGCCTCGTAAATGAGGCCCGAAAAGCGCTCGTTCTCGATTCAGGGCCACAGAACGTCGGTTTCGCTCGAGAAAGCGTTCTGGATTGCTCTCAAGGAAGCTGCCGCCGAAGACGGCATTACGCTCGCGAGCTTGATCAATTCCATCGACAGAGGACGCGGGGATGCTGGCCTCTCGAGCGCCGTTCGCGTCTGGCTGCTCGACCGCCTGAAAGCGCGCGCGCAGGTAAAGGCGAGCGATTAGCGGCGGCCAGCCGTCGCGCGGCAGGCGAGGGGTTTACCAGTACCTAGCCCTTTCTCGCTCGCGATATTTCATATCCGGCGGGCGGGTCGACCCGGTGTCGCACCACGGATTGCCGTAATAGCCGTAGCGGCCATTGATCGGCGTGCAGTCACGTTCGACGGGTTTCTCGTACCACGGCTGCGCCTTCGGCTTCGCTCTCGTGTGGTTCGCCAGCGCTCCGGAGGCTGGGCCGACCGCGGCGAGCGCCAGGCAAATTCCGATCAAATATGCTTTCAAGACAGTTCCTTCGCGAGCGTGGTGCCCGACGTTCAGGGTTTGCTTCCGGAACGTAGGCATCGGACATCGTGGTTGCCAGCCCACCTAAAGTTGCTGATGCCAAGCGAAGGCCACGCTGCCGGAGGTCGCCGAGGTCCCGCCTTCCCGATTATCACGAGGGTCGCGGCCTCGCCGATCATCTTGCCGACGGGGTTACGTTTAAGGAAATGCGTGACGGTTCCATCGACACCGAAAAGACGGAGGGGGACTTGGAAAATGCCGCCCCGCCGCCGTACTGATTTCGAGATGTGCGCCCGTCAGGTCCCCGGGCCTTTCGCCGTTAAGGCAGACGACCCCAGCTGAATAGACCGTAAAGCCAAGCCGCTACTGCGCCGAAACCGGCAGCGATGCACAGGATGGGTACGATCTCGCTGACGTTGCCTTCGATCAGCGGCGAGGGCCGCTGCGCGAGATGGGGCATCACGATAAACGCGCTGATGAGGCCCGGTCCGAAGAGGCCGAGGATGGCGCCGCGAATGGTCATCATGCCCTGAGGCTTCCAGCCGAGGATCAGGCCAAAAAGTGCGCCCCAGAGGCCGCCAGTCAACGTGTTGCCAATGATCCAGGGCAGCTCGATCGACGGCACAAGCAGGCTCGGCACAGGGTCCGTGCTCCAGGGCATCGCGTTCCAGCCGGTCCAATATTTCACGAATAGCCAGCTGATCCCTTCTTGGGCGATGAGCGCCGCAATCATCCCGGCGACGAAGCCCATCAAAAGACTTCTCAAGGCATTCATGGTGGTGTCCCCTTCCCTGCTGTCCCCTTTTGCGCGATGTGCCCCGCGCCCTTCTTGCTACTCTGCTTGCGTGAACTATTCCATGCCTGTTGCTCAATTTACAGATTTCGACTGAAGGCTGTTCGCGGGACGCAACGGACGCGATGGCATTACAACTCGCCTTATTTTGGCCCATCGCGTAAGGCTTTCAGTACACGCCGCACAAAACGGTGCACTCGTCTTTCGTGACAGGGCACCTCCGGTCTCGTTGAGATCACGGTCGTGAGGCGCACCGGGGGGCTGGCGCTCGCGGTCCCCTGCCCAATCCAATGCTCCGCAGCGCGGGCCTTCGGGCTCGTCATAGCCGCTTCACGGGGAAGCAGCGGGCGGTGCGATTCGACCTTCTCCCATCATTGAACACGAGGGACTTCCCATGAGTAAGGGATCGACTATTGCTGTGCTTTCTCTGGCACTTGCCGCGTTCGTCGCGCCGAGCCTGGCCGATGCTAAATCGTACAAGGGCAACGGCTACGGCTTCAAAGATCGCGCGATGACCAGCCGCCGGATATCCAGTCTGTCGGGCACATCGACCGCCTGCCTGACGTCGGAAGCACGCAACCTGCTCGCGCGTATCCGGGGCCAATTCAACAACGTTCAAATCGTCTCGACCTGCCGGCCGGGTGCAAAGATCGCCGGGACGAACTATCCCTCAAAGCATGCTTCGGGACAGGCGATCGATTTCCGCGTACCGGGCCGCAAAGCCGAAGTCGTCCGCTGGTTGATCGCCAATTACAAGAACGGCGGCATCATGACCTATAACGATATGGATCATGTTCATGTCGACGTCGGCGCCCGCTTCGTCGCTCTTAACCGTCCGAGCGGCCGTACCTGAAGTTTGGAGGCGGGCAGTGCAGCCCGCCTCAATTTCAATCAGGCGTTGTCCACGGGATGCTGAAACGGCATGCATTTCAGGGCTCTGTGGCGCATCCTGGAGGCCTCCGTGCCGCCTGCGACGATCTTGCCTTTCTTGAAGGAGCAAGGCATAAAGTCGCCATCGAACACGCCTTGGCTTACTCTTCGACAGCGCTACCGCCTGCCCTAAGACGTCTCCATCGCGCGATTTGATTATCTCCGGACATTCTGCCGGGGAATGCATGTTTGCTTTGGAGGCAATTGATGTCGAACGGGACTGTGAAGTGGTTCAACGGTCAGAAGGGTTACGGCTTTATTCAGCCTGAAGAAGGTGGGAACGATGTTTTCGTTCACATCTCTGCAGTTGAGAGAGCAGGCCTTCAGTCGCTCCGCGAAGGCCAAAAGATCTACTTTGAAACCGAGCGTGGGCGTAACGGCAAGATCGCTGCCGTAAACCTCCGTCCGCTCTAAGGTTTTCGAGGCCACTCCACTCATGCGGGGAGCAGCTCGGCTGCTCCCCGCTTTTCTTATCCGGTTATCAAAAAAGGAAGTTCGGGAGATCGAATGGCGAAAGAAGAGATGCTCGAGTTCGAGGGCGTGGTGGACGAAGTTCTGCCCGACGCCCGCTGTCGCGTGAAGCTCGACAATGGGCATGAAGTCATTGCCTACACCTCGGGGCGCATGAAGAAGAACCGCATCCGCATTCTCGCCGGTGACCGTGTGACGGTCGAGATGACCCCTTATGATTTGACCAAGGGCCGCATCAACTTCCGTCACAAAGACGGTCGTCCCGGCAGTGGCGGCGGCGAACCTGCAGGCACGGCACGCTCGAGCGGCGGCCCTCCTCGTCGCGGCGGCGGACGCTAATCACGACGGACTGCGCGCTGCCTTCAACCGCAGTGCTCTCCCGCGAGTTAACGGGTTTTAGTCACTAACGGAAAGTTCGGCGGCGCGCTGCTTGTGATTGGCGCCGAGGCGCTCGGCGGTCCAGAGCCAAGCGACCACCAGCGGAATGGCGATTGCTCCCGTTGCTCCTCCAGCAAATCCGAGCCCGCCTCCGACGAGCGAAAAAAGCCACCCCGACGTCGCATCGCCGCCGCGAAATACGACCGTGTCGATGAAGTTCTGCACCTTGTATTTATCGGCTGGCGTGGCGAGCGTGTAGATCACCTTTATCGCGGGATTTGCGAGCGCGAACGAAACGATCCGTTCGGCAACCATAACGGCGGCGACGATCCAGAGCGCCGCGTCGAACGTCAGCAGGAGCACGCCCAGCGCGCCTGTCAGGGGCAAAGCAAGCAACGCTCCCGTTACGCCGAAACGGCGGAGAACGCGCGCCGTTCCGAAGACTTCGATCAGGAACGTTACGACGCTGACGGCAAGGTCGCGGCCGGAAAAGAACAGCACGCGGTCAGCGCTGTTGTCTATCGATGCCGCGACGAGGCGTGCCTGCTCCAGGTAAAAGAACGTTCCGATGATGTTCGTGATGAAGATGAAAAGCGCGATGCGCGCGAACATCGGTGTCGTGAAGACCTTTATCGCGCCGTCGAGTATGCCGCCGCCAGCGGGCTCGGACGCCGTCTTGGCTTCCGCCGGTCTAAGTCGGCGCAATTGCAAGCTCGCCAACATCGAGGCGATCAGCAGTGCAGCCGAGACAGCCAAGAGATCGACGGGTGGCAATACTCTGACCAATCCTTGCGTGAGCAATGGCCCAGCGAGTGCGCCCGCGGTGCCGCCTGCCGAGATGAAGCCGTAGAGCCGCTTCGCTTCCTCGTGCGACCAGAGTTCCGACATCAAACTCCAGAAGAGGGACACAACGAAGAGATTAAAGACGCTTGCCCAGACGAAGAACGATCCGGCCACCCAATGATCATCAGGCGACACTTTGAGCACGAGCCAGAAGACGACGAGGTTCGCCGAGAAGAAGCTGTAAATCGACGGAAGCACATAACGGCGCGGAAAGCGTGTCGCGACAAATCCGAAAAGCGGCACGAGGGCGAGCATCACGATGAAGACGACAGTGAAAAGTTCGCGGAGCGAATCCTTGCCCAGCGAGACGCCGATTTCATCGCGAACCGGACGGATGATGTAGTAGGCGGACAGCAGCGCGAAGAACATCGCGAACGACGCGAGGAGTGCTGCGATCTCTCCGGGCGCGACATCAACAAAGCGCCGTAACCACGAGCCGGAAGAGGTCGTCGATGAGGGGGATCGTTCTGATGCCATGCTGGCCGGAGTTCTCGCAGCAATCTCGCTTATTGTCTTCCCGGAACTAACAGCGGCGAGCGCGCGTCATCGTGATTGACGCGATGCAGCGGAGAAGTGCCCGGCGGAGACGCTGTTTGGCAGTGTACCTTTAATGCACGGGTGTGCCTTATCGTTAGGCAAGCAAACGTTTTCTAGATTGTGACTATGACCAATCGTTCTATACTGACGCAGTGCAGCAACAACAAGCTGTCCGGTGAGTTGGCAGTCAGCGGGAAATCCTTATCAACACAAGGACTTGCGACAGATATGAACTACTACGCCTATGAAATGGCCCATGCGTTCATGTCCCCTGTCCGATTCGGTGTCCAGGCTCTGCGTCAGACGCTCGGCTGGCCTCTCAACCCGATGAGCTACACGGCAGCGGGCAAGAACATGATCGCCGCGTGCGATGTGTTCGAGAACATCACGCGCCGTTACGGGAAGCCCGAGTTCGGCATCAAAAGCGTGCAGCTCGCGGGGCTCACGCTTCCGATCCGCGAGGAGATCGTTCTCGCCAAGCCGTTCTGCAATCTTATTCATTTCGATCGCGGCCAAGCCGAGACCGGCAAGCGTTACGATCCGAAAGTTCTGATCATCGCGCCGATGTCGGGGCACTACGCGACGCTGCTCAGGGGCACGGTCGAATCCATGCTTCCCGAACACGACGTCTACATCACCGACTGGGCCGACGCTCGCAACGTGCCGATTGCGGCGGGCCGATTCGATTTCGATGATTTCGTCGATTACCTGATCGACTTCATGCGTTTCATCGGGACGAACACGCACGTCATCGCGGTATGCCAGCCGGCTGTGCCGGCGCTTGTCGCGGCCGCGCTGATGGCTTCGCGGAACGAAACCTGTCAGCCGGCGTCCCTTGTGTTGATGGGCGGCCCGATCGACACGCGCCGTAATCCCACCAAGGTCAACGATCTCGCCGCGGAGAGATCAATCTCGTGGTTCGAATCCAACGTCATCTCGACCGTCCCATTTCCGCATGCGGGATTCATGCGTCCGGTTTATCCGGGGTTCATGCAGCTCACGGGCTTCATGACGATGAACCTCGAGCGGCACATGAACGCTCACGTCGATCTGTTCAACAATCTCGTCAAAGGCGATTGCGACAGCGTCAACCAGCATCAGACGTTCTACGAGGAATATCTCGCGGTCATGGACCTCACTGCGGAGTTCTATCTGCAGACCGTCCAAACGGTTTTCCAGGAGCACCTGCTTCCCGATAAGAAGCTGATGCACCGGAACGAACTCGTCGATTGCTCGGCGATCCGCAACACCGCTCTCATGACCGTCGAAGGCGAGCGCGACGATATTTGCGGCCTCGGCCAAACGGAAGCCGCGCACGATCTCTGCGTCGGCATCCCACACGACGAGAAAGTGCACTACGTGCAACAGGGCGTCGGCCATTACGGCGTGTTCAACGGGACGCGCTGGCGCACGGAGATTCAGCCGCGCATCCGCGAATTCATCCGGACGATCAATTACAAACGGCTGACCGGCAATCAGACGACCCGCATGCCGAAGCCGTACCGGGTGCTGAAGGATGCTCCGGACGTCGCTCCCGATTGGCGCTCGACACCGAACGGCGCGCTCAACGGCGTCAACGGCAAACATCCGCCGTCCGCCGCCGGCGAATAATTAGTGCGCCTCATCCCAGTTGTAGGCGGCTTTCGCATCGACGTGGATCGGCACCGATAGCTTGACGGCTGGTTCGCCCGCCGTCTCCATCACACGCCGCGCGACGTCGATAAGCTTCTGCGCATCCGCTTCGGCCACTTCGAACACGAGTTCGTCGTGAACCTGCAGAAGCATGCGGGCCGAGTCCAGCTTGGCCTTTTCGATGGCTTCCGGCATACGGATCATGGCGCGGCGGATGATGTCGGCTGCTGAGCCTTGTATCGGCGCGTTGATCGCGGCGCGCTCGAGGAAACCGCGCATCGACGGGTTCTTCGTGTTGATCTCGGGATAGTGGATTTTCCGTCCGAAGATCGTCTCGACATGGCCGTGCGCATGCGCAAATTTCTTCGTTGCTTCCATGTAGTCGCGGATGCCGGGGAACCGCTGGAAATACGTCTTGATGTAATCGCTCGCTTCCTCGCGACTGATGCTCAGCTGGTTTGCGAGGCCGAACGCCGAGATGCCATAGATGATACCGAAGTTGATCGCCTTGGCGCGGCGGCGCACCTCGCCCGGCATATCCTTGACCGGCACGCCGAACATTTCCGACGCCGTCATCGCGTGGATGTCGAGGCCGTCGGCGAAGGCCTTCTTGAGCTGAGGAATATCGGCGACGTGAGCGAGAACACGCAGCTCGATCTGCGAATAGTCGGCCGAGACGAGCTTCATGCCGTTATCGGCGATGAAGGCTGTGCGGATTTCCCGGCCCTCTTTCGTGCGGATCGGAATGTTCTGCAAATTCGGATCGGAGGACGCGAGACGGCCGGTCGTCGTCGACGCTAGCGCATAGCTCGTATGGATGCGGCCCGTCGAAGGATCGATGTATTCGGGCAGCGCGTCGGTGTAGGTCGAGCGAAGTTTCGAGATCTGCCGCCATTCCAGCATCGTATTGATCAGGCGGCGGGCATCGCCATCGAGTTCCTCGTTCGCCGCGAGTTCGTCCAGAAGGTTGGCGCGGGTTTCCCATTGGCCGGACTTCGTCTTCTTGCCGCCGGGTAGTTTCAGACGATCGAACAGAAGCTCTCCGAGTTGCTTCGGCGAGCCAAGATTGAACTTGTGGCCGACCAGGCCGTTGATCTCTTCCTCGAGCCTGACGGCGCGCTGCGCGAACGCACTCGACAGCCGCGCGAGGATATCGCGATCGACCTTTATACCGGCGTGCTCCATCGCGACGATGACCGGAACGAGCGGCCGCTCCAGCGTTTCGTAGACAGTCGTCACGTGTTCCGCCGCGAGACGAGGCTTCAGGACTTTCCAGAGCCTGAACGTCACGTCCGCATCTTCGGCCGCGTATTCGGTCGCCTTATCGAGCGGCATCGCGGCGAAGGTCTTCTCGGACTTTTTGGCGCCCGGCGCTTGCCCCATCGCTTGCGCAAACGTCATGCAGGCGTGGCCGAGGTGGCGCTCGGCGAGCACATCCATGCCGTGCGCATTGCGCCCGCCGTCGAGCGCGTAGGAAATCAGCATCGTGTCGTCGAATGGCGTGACGTCGACGCCGTAACGCTTCATCACCAGCGCATCATACTTGATGTTCTGGCCAATCTTCAGGACAGATGGATCTTCGAGCAGCGGCCTGAGGACGTCCAACGCTTCAGTGATCGGAAGCTGCGGCGGCCGATTGTCGGCGCCGCCAAAGAGATCGTTGCTTGGCCCCGTGTGGCCGAGCGGCACGTAGCACGCTTCACCCGGTGCGACGGCAAGCGAAATGCCGACGAGGTCGGCGCGCGTCGCGTCGAGGTCCGTCGTCTCGGTGTCGAACGCGACGTAGCCCGTTTGACCAGCCTTCCTGACCCATTCCTCCAGGCGCGTTCGCGTCGTGATCGTTTCGTACTTACTCCGGTCGATCGCCTTGGCGCGCGCGATCGCCGTTCCGGCTGCAACGGCCGCTGCCGGAGTGGCATCCTCGAATGCCGCTTCTTCGCCAAGCGCCTCGATTTTATCCGACGTCGATTGCGCTTTGGATTTTAGGCTCGCGCCGACCGAGATCGCGAGCGGCGGTGGGGCTTCCGCTCCCAAGCCTTCCGCGATGCGCTTCGTGAGCGTGCTGAATTCCATCGTGCGCAGGAAGCCGAGAAGCGCATCGATCTCGGGATCGCGAACGCCCAACGCATCGATTGTAATCTCGAGCGGCACATCGTCTTTCAACAGCACGAGCTGACGCGAGATGCGCGCCTGCTCGGCAAATTCGATGAGCTTTCCACGCCGTTTCGGTTGTTTGATTTCGCCGGCGCGCGCCAAGAGCGTTTCGAGATCGCCGTAAGTCGAAATGAGTTCCGCCGCTGTCTTGATGCCGATGCCGGGAACACCCGGCACGTTGTCGACCGAGTCGCCCGAGAGCGCCTGTACGTCGATGACTTTTTCGGGCGGGACACCGAACTTCTCAATCACCTCATCGCGGCCAATGCGCTTGGCTTTCATGCCGTCGAACATCGTAACGCCGGGGCGCACGAGTTGCATAAGATCCTTGTCGGAGGACACGATCGTGACATCGCCGCCGGCGTTCACGGCCTCTCTGGCGTATGTCGCGATCAGATCGTCGGCCTCGTAGCGGTCGAGTTCGATGCAGGCGACATTGAACGCTTTTACAGCGTCCCGGATCAGGGGAAATTGCGGAAGAAGTTCCTCCGGCGGCGGCGGGCGGTGCGCCTTGTACTGGGGATAGATGTCGTTCCGGAACGTCTCCCGGCCGGCGTCGAAAATCACGGCAATATGGGTCGGCGCTTCGGACGCTTTCGACTCGCGCAAAAGCTTCCAAAGCATCGCGCAGAAGCCGTGCACCGCACCCACGGGCAACCCGTCGGAAGGGCGCGTCAGCGGCGGAAGGGCGTGGAAAGCCCGGAAAATATAGCCTGAGCCGTCAATCAGATAGACGTGGCTTCCCTTGACGATCGGGACCAGTTCCGCCGCGCCAATGACTGAAGTCTGCTCAATTTTGTTCTGCTGCATCTTTGCTCTTTTGGCCATGTCTCGGGCGGTTAGGCACGGGGCGACTGGAGACAATCGCGGCTATTCTCAAAACCGCGGGAAGGCACGTTCCTCGACGAAATCGCGGCCATTATCGCACGCTGGCGGACCAATCTGCCAATCGTGCCGGCCGGTCCGTTGACAGCGCCCTCTGCCCCGTGGCTGATGTCCGCCAACACCTATGTAGGGTGCCGGCTGGGGAAGTTGCAAACCGTCACTTTGGGGAGACTATTTGTCATGCGCACAACCGTCAAATTCATGGCCAGCGTCGCCGCCGTTGCGGCGATAACTTCTGCTTTTGGGGCCATCGAAGCCCAAGCGCTGCCTCGCTGCCGCGCACCCGTCGAAGGCGTTGCGACCGCAACCGGCATTCTGGGAACGGGTTCGGAGAAGGCCCGGATCGAAGCCCGCGAGAACTGGAAGAGCACGGTGCGCAACCTCTATGGTCCCCGCTACGCCGACTTCTGGAATGCACAGGGCAAGCAGTGGGACTGCAAGAAGGGCGCGATCCTGCTCGCGAAATGCGTCGTCGTCGCCAAGCCCTGCCGTTATTGAGCGCCTTAGCGCCCAAGGCTTCCTGGGAAGCGCGGGCGCGGGCTGACGAGCAAAACGAAAGAAAACGTAAGGTGAGGCGCGAAGTCTCACCTTTATTTTCGAACAGTTACCGCGCCGCAGGCGTCTGCATTTGCGGCGCGCCGATGAATGGTCTATCAGTCTCGCCGAAGCACCCGTAGCTCAGCTGGATAGAGTGTCGCCCTCCGAAGGCGAAGGTCGCAGGTTCGAATCCTGCCGGGTGCGCCATTTCCAAACAAAAGAGAGAACTGCGGGCGCCGTCTGATCGAGGCCCTGCGATGCGGCTTTGGCCAGGACGGCCTTCGAGCCGGATATGCGGATGTCCTTGTCCGTGACCGTAACTTCGCGGACCGCGAGCCGGGCGATCTTTTCCGGCGTGATCGTTGGCTCACCATTCGAAATGCTCTTCTGCAGCTCGGCAAGCTCGTCGCGCTGCACCTTGAGACCAACGAGACGCTCGCGAAGGCTCAGGTCTTCAGCCGCCATGATCCCCTGCTCGACCAGGGTCAAATGACGGGTAATGGCGGCTTCGGCATCAACGCGAGGCGCCAGCCGCTTGGGGCTTCGGCTTTGCAGCAGGGCCTGGACGGCATTGAAGGTCTGCTCATCGACGATAGCAGGCACCTCGAATGCGACCCACTGCGATGGCGGCCGTCGCCGAGCGCTCCGGCTGTCGAAGCGGTTGAAGTGATGTTTGCCGCAATACGTCGACGACGTCAGCAGATCATGCACCCCGCCGGTCGAGAAGCGACGGCCGCGGCGGGTGATACCACGTTCGTTGAGATAGGTGGCGATGGCCTTGACGCCGAGCGGCCGACCATGAGCACCGGACGCGAGGTCGAAGATCAGTCGCATTACCCGGGCTTCGTCGTCACGGATGACAAGCACTTTCTTGTCCTTCGTCCCTCGCCGTTCCTGCACGGAGACGGCGTGGCCGAAGGGCGGCCGTGAACTGTTCCAGAAGCCTTGGCGCGCGTTCTCCAGCATGGCCCGATGGACGTGCTTGGCGTTCTCGCGGGACTGATGTTCGTCAAAGACGTTGAGAACCTTGCGGATGAACTCGCCACTTGCATCCTGACCGATATCTTGCGTGATCGAGATCAGTTCGACGCCGAACTTCCGCAGCTGACGCACGTAGAGTTCGGAGTGCAGCGCATCGCGGCTGAAACGACTCAAGGAATGAACGACGATATAATCGAACGGCCGCTCGATCCGCGTCGCTTTAAAGATCATCTCCTGGAAGGCGGGGCGATCGTCGTCGAGCGCCGAGGCCCCGGGCTCAGAGAAAACCTCGGCCACCTGCCAACTGCGCTGTTCGCAATAGGCGCGGCATTGGGCGACCTGATCGGGAAGTGAGAGATCGCGTTCGGCCTGACGGCTGGTTGAAACACGAATGTAGATCGCTGCTCTGACCGTCATGCTTTCTCACTCACATCGTCCTGTCCATCGAGGATAGCGGTGAGTTCGACGGCGAGGAATGCCCGCAGCAACGCGACCTCTTCGCTTGTAATCGAAAGTGTTCGCGGCAGGTCGTCCCAGACCGCCAAACCGTCTTGGAGCAGTGACGGGGCGGAGGCCTGCGGACGCGCACGTCTCCGCATCGAGAGGCGCGCTCTCCGAAGCATTCTGGTTCGAGATCTGGCGAGGTGACTGTTCCACCTCCAATTCTCTACGGGCAGTCGCTCACAGCCACTAGATCGAATGCCGAGGGGTGGTTCGTTTGCGACCCACCTCCCGCGAGAACCGCTCTAGACGAACATCATATTTTTTATATATTTCTGAACACTAGACAACGAACCGCACCATTCCGCCTCGCGTTCAAAAACGTCAGCCTACGAAATTTGCAATTAATTGCACGAAGCCGAGCGCGGCAGCAGGCAACTGAAGCGCGCGTCTGGTCACGGATTGAGAAAGGACGAACTCGCAAAATCCCGTGGCTATGTGAGAACTCCGGCGTGAAGGTCGCTCGGTGAAGCTGACGTGTTCACCGTTCTGACCTCACCCGCGCATCGCTGTGATGAGCGGGTGAACGCCCAGGATCGAGATCATCCGCTTGATGTTGTAGGCCAGGACGCAGAGGCTCATCTCGGCTTTCACGCGCTCAAGTCCTCTCGTCAGGAAGTGCGTGTAGTCCATCCACGCTTTGATCGTGCCGAACGTGTGCTCGACTGTTCTCCGGCGAACCGTCATAGCGTTGCCCGCATCCAGCCGCTTCTGCATGGCTTCGATGACGCCCTCATGCTTCCAGCGGTTCACGCGGCGCTCTTTGCTGGTCGTACACTTCGCCTGCAAGGGACAGTTACCACACTTGTTCGTCCACGTGCAGCGTTCGGCCTTCCTCGACGCGCGTGTATCGATATGAGAGGGTCTCTCCTGCGGGGCAGCGATAGGCGTTCTGGTCGGCAAGATAGACGAAGTCATCCTTGCCGAACCGACCCGCCGCTTTCGCATTCGACGTAAGCGGCTTGGGCACGTGCGGAGTTGCGCCGATGGCCTCGCAGGCGAGAACCTCCACACCGCTGAAGTAGCCGCGATCGGCCAGAATATCGATCTTCTCGACAGCCATCGCCTCTTTTGCCAGACGCGCCATGGAAGACAGTAACGTGCGGTCCACGAGAATGTTAGTGACGTCATGGGCGACGATCAGATGATTCTCAGTGTCGACAGCCGCCTGAACGTTATAGCCAACAACGCCCGCACCGCGCATGCTCGTCGCCATTGCTCGCACGTCGGGATCCGTCAAAGAGATCTGCTGATCGGGTACATCTAGAATGGCCGTCTCCAGCCGCTTGAGCTCAGCAAGCTTCGCCTTCATCGCTGTGATCTTGTCTCTCAATCGCGTGGCTTTCGCCTCCGCGTTCTCGCCCTCCTGAAGGTCGGCGGCCTCCAACGAAGCGAGGTAACGCTCGATGCTCGCTTCAACCTGCTCTAGGCGCCGCTTGAGCTTGCCCCTCGTGAAGTTGCGACCGCGAGAGTTGACGGCCTTGAGCTTGGCGCCGTCGATGGCGGCAACCGCATGCGAGAAGAGACCGAGCCGGCCGCAGATCACGATGAAGCGTGCGCAGGCCGCGCGGATGGCAATGCCATTCGCTTCTCGAAAGTCGGCGATGGTCTTGAAGTCGGGTGCAAGGCGACCGGTTAGCCACATCAGCTCGACGTTGCGAGCGGCCTCGCGCTCCAGCCGACGGCTCGACTGGATGCGATTGAGATAGCCGTAAAGATAGATCTTCAGAAGCGTCGCTGGATGATAGGCTGGACGACCGGTCGCCGCTGGCTGAATGCGCTCGAACCCAAGAGCGGCTAAGTCGAGCTCCTCTACGAAGGCATCGACCACGCGGATCGGATTATCTTCGGCAATGTAGTCTTCGAGGCAAACTGGCAACATCGTCTGCTGACGCCGGCTTTCTCCTTCCACAAATCGGCCCATCCAAGCCTCCCCGGTCGGTTGGCGCAAAGCATGGACTGATCTGCTCTTTTCACACAGCCACTCCCAAATGCCGACATTCGGCGGAACGCGAGCGTTCACACCGGCCACTACAGCGATGATGTCCGCATAGCGATGGATGGCAGACTTCGACTGCTATCTCAAAACGACAGCTAATGCCCCATAGCGGACTTTGGTCACGCCCTACGCCCTGTGGTGAGAAACCAAAACAGCCTTGGTACCTGGCCTTTGTGACAATGGGGCTTGAGCGTTGTCCAAGCGTACATTCGTCAGCGCTCAGGGTTCCGCATGCAATGCTCGTTGTCATTCTGGCGTACGACCAATTGTTATTCCGGCCAATCGTTGCGTGGGCCGGCAAGTTTGGACTGCGGTGGGTGTAGCAGCCGGATGACGCGTCTAGTTGCAACTAATTCTTAATTGCATTATCAGGCTACATTACTCTGCTTTATGCAAATAAGAAGCAGTTGCAAAAAGGATCTTCTTAGATGTTCGACAAGCTCAGGCGCTCGGTTCTCGCCGGCATGGTGGGAAGCGCCCTTGCCGCCGTACTCATGGCTGCACCGGCAACGGCCCAGGAGAAATTCAAGGCAGTGACCACCTTCACCGTCATCGCCGACATGGCGCAGAACGTGGCCGGAGATGCCGCAATCGTTGAATCGATCACCAAGCCCGGCGCCGAGATCCACAACTACCAGCCCACTCCGGGCGACATCCAGAAGGCGCAAGGCGCGCAGCTGATCCTGCGCAACGGCCTCAACCTCGAGCTCTGGTTCGAAAAGTTCTTCCAGAATCTGACGGATGTTCCGGGGGCGGTCGTCTCCGAGGGCGTTGAGCCCATGAGCATTGTCGAGGGCCCCTATACCGGCAAGCCCAACCCGCACGCCTGGATGTCGCCCTCGGCAGCGCTGATCTATGTCGACAACATCCGCGACGCCTTCGCAAAATACGACCCGGCCAATGCTGAGACCTACAAGGCCAATGCAGAGGCCTACAAGGCCAGGATCAATGCCGCCATCGATCCGATCCGGGCCGAGCTTTCCGCCATTCCCGAGGACAAGCGCTGGCTGGTTTCAAGCGAAGGCGCCTTCAGTTATCTGGCTCGCGATTTCGGGCTGAAGGAGCTTTATCTCTGGCCGATCAATGCCGACCAGCAGGGCACCCCGCAGCAGGTGCGCAAGGTGATCGACGCCGTCAGGAAGAAGGGCATCACCGTCGTCTTCTCGGAAAGCACCATCTCCGACAAGCCTGCCAGGCAGGTGGCGCGCGAGACCGGCGCGAACTATGGCGGCGTGCTCTATGTCGATTCGCTGACCGAAGCCGACGGGCCGGTGCCCACCTACATCGACCTTCTGCGCGTGACTTCCGGCACGGTCGCCAAGGGGCTGGCGCAATGAACATGCGTGCAGCCACCTTCGCCCCCGCGTCGAAAGATGCGGGGGCCGGCCTCGCGGTAAGGAACGCGACGGTCACCTATCGCAACGGCCACACCGCACTGCGCGACGCCAGCTTCGCGATCCCCACCGGGACCATCGCAGCGCTGGTCGGCATCAACGGCTCGGGCAAGTCGACGCTGTTCAAGGCCATCATGGGCTTCGTCCGGCTGGCGCAGGGCGACATCTCCATTCTCGGCCAGCCGGTCGATCGGGCGCTGAAGCAGAACCACGTCGCCTATGTCCCGCAGAGCGAAGACGTCGACTGGAACTTCCCCGTTCTGGTCGAGGACGTGGTGATGATGGGGCGCTACGGCCATATGGGCATGATGCGCATCCCGCGCCGCGCCGATCATGAGGCGGTGTCGGCCGCGCTTGCCCGCGTCAACATGAGCGACTTCCGCAAGCGCCAGATCGGCGAACTGTCGGGCGGGCAGAAGAAGCGTGTCTTCCTTGCCCGCGCGCTGGCGCAGGACGGCCGCGTCATCCTGCTCGACGAGCCCTTCACCGGCGTCGACGTCAAAACCGAGGACGCCATCATTAAGCTCCTGCGTTCGATGCGCGATGAGGGCCGGGTGATGTTGGTCTCCACGCACAATCTGGGCTCCGTGCCGGAGTTCTGCGACCGCACCGTGCTTCTGAACCGCACAGTGCTCGCCCATGGCCGGACCGCGGAGATCTTCACCCAGGCCAATCTCGAACAGACCTTCGGCGGCGTGCTGCGCCATTTCGTGCTGAACGAGGCGGACAGGTCCCAGTCCGTCGGCGTCATAACCGACGACGAGCGCCCACTGGTCCTGCGCGGCGACAGGCCCGCGACGTCAGCGCAATCGGCAGGCCTCAATGGAGGTCGTAGGTGATGTCCGTCATGCTCGAGCCGTTCGGCTACGGCTACATGCTGAACGCCATGTGGGTTTCGGCACTGGTCGGAGGCGTCTGCGCCTTCCTGTCGGCCTATCTGATGCTGAAGGGCTGGTCGCTGATCGGCGACGCACTCTCACACGCGATCGTTCCGGGTGTGGCCGGCGCCTACATGCTGGGGCTTCCGTTCTCCATCGGTGCCTTCTTCTCGGGCGGCCTCGCCGCGGCGGCGATGCTCTTCCTCAACCAGCGTACCAAGTTGAAGGAAGACGCCATCATTGGGCTGATCTTCTCGTCTTTCTTCGGGCTTGGACTGTTCATGGTGTCGCTGTCGCCCGCATCGGTGAACATCCAAACCATCGTACTCGGCAACATCCTGGCCATCACACCGGAGGACACGCTCCAGCTTGCCATCATCGGCTTCGTTTCGCTCGCCATCCTTCTGCTCAAATGGAAAGACCTTATGGTCGTATTCTTCGACGAGAGCCACGCGCGCTCGATTGGCCTCAATCCGCCGCTGCTCAAGATCATGTTCGTCACGCTGCTCTCCGCATCGACGGTGGCGGCGCTGCAGACGGTCGGAGCATTCCTGGTCATCTGCATGGTGGTGACGCCGGGCGCCACCGCCTATCTGCTGACCGACCGTTTCCAACGGCTGCTCGTCATCGCCATCGTCATCGGTGCCGTCACCAGCTTCATCGGCGCCTATGTCAGCTATTTCCTCGACGGCGCGACCGGCGGCGTCATCGTCGTGCTGCAGACAGCAATCTTCCTTGCCGTGTTCTTCCTCGCGCCCAAGCACGGCATGCTTGCCGCCCGATGTCGCGCCGCCCAGGCATTGGAGGCAGGGCTGTGAGCTTCCTGGAGACACTACTGACGCCCTTCCAGTTCGGGTTCATGGTCAATGCCCTGATCATCTCGGTGCTGGTGGCCGTGCCCGCCGCACTCCTGTCCTGCTTCCTCGTCCTCAAGGGCTGGTCGCTGATGGGAGACGCGATCAGCCACGCCATCCTGCCCGGCGTGGTGCTGGCCTATATCGTCAACCTGCCGCTGGCGCTCGGCGCCTTCGCTGCCGGCATGACCTGCGCGCTCGCCACCGGCTTTCTCAAGGAAAACAGCCGCATCAAGCAGGACACCGTCATGGGTGTCGTCTTTTCAGGCATGTTCGGTCTCGGCATGGTGCTCTACGTCAAGATCGAGACGGACGTGCACCTCGACCACATCCTGTTCGGCGACATGCTGGGCGTGAACTGGCGCGACATCGTCGAGACGGGCATCATCGCCGCGCTGGCGAGCGGCATCATCCTCGTCAAGTGGCGCGACCTGCTGCTGCACGCCTTCGATCCGGCACAGGCGAGGGCTGTCGGACTGCCGGTCCGATTGCTGCACTATGGCCTGCTGTCGATCCTGTCGCTGACGATCGTCGGGGCGCTCAAGGCCGTCGGCATCATTCTCGCCATCGCCATGCTGATCGCGCCCGGCGCCATCGCCTTCCTGCTCGCCCGCACCTTCAGCAGGATGCTCGTCCTTTCGGTCGCCATTGCTGTGCTGGCGTCCTTCTTCGGAGTCTATTTGTCCTTCTTCATCGACAGTGCCCCGGCGCCGACAATCGTGGTGCTGCTGACGATCGTCTTCATCGCGGCCTTCGTTCAAGCGACGCGCAAGGCGGCTCGGATCGAAGTGCGCGAGGCGACTTGATTCCGTGTTATCCGATCGAAAGGCACAGACGGCGGAAGATTCGTGTCCCGAATGCATCCGCTGGGCAAGTTCATTCCGCGATGCCGGTTGGTGCAGCGATTGTTAAAGCAGGTCTTCCGGGATGACGACGGATGTGCGCTTGTGGCCCTGAGCGTCGAGAGGCTGATAGCAGCTTTCAGTCTGTCGCGATAAAGCGGAGGGCTGAAGGTCGATCGACGGTCGATCCCATACGCAGACATCAGCGAACTCACCTGGGCGCGTGATTCCGCGCTGCCAGATTATGTCCGCTCAAGGAGGACGACCCTACCTTCAGACCTGTCTAGCGATTGCCGGACCTGACCCAAAGCGGACATTAGCGATCATCGCTTCTGTCAGCGCGCAAAAGAGCAAAAAAGCGTGGAACAATTGAGCGCTATCTGATGGTGAACCATAGGCGCTTCACGCACGTCGGCCGAATCCCGAGATGAAGACGTGGATATTGCCCAACCCTCACTTACGGTAACGCTCGGCTCATATCGGGAATGTCAACCACGCGGACCTCATCGCAAACTCACGAATTTGTAAGGGCTGGACGTTCGGTGATCCAGCAAGAGTCAAAGCATGGTCGTTGCGCCACCGTTCGGGCAAGATAATAGCATAGCATAGCCTTCGTGCTGCTGAAGCCTCGCACTTTGGAAGAAACCGGTCACAATCAGAAAGACGTTGGCCGATCTGGCGCGCCGCGCACGCATATCTCTTTTGGCTGGCTAGAGCGCAATGGCGGCGAGCACGCCGAGATCCGAGTAGGTCAATTTTTAGATGGAGAGATTACCATGACCAACAGTAACCTTCCCGACCACACCAATTAATCTCATGTCCACGGACCCGGTTGCGGTCACATAGCCGTCCGGCATAAGGGTCACATCGATTATCTCCACGATGCCCATCTGGATCATCCACATGGGGATCATGTGGATGAACACGTGATCGAGGTTACAGAAAAAAATCCCGATCGCTGCACGCCGGATCATCAATGTGGCGGGCATGATAAGATGCACGTCCATGGAAAGGGTTGCGGACACGAAGCTGTTCCGCACGGCGATCACATTGACTACCTAGTCAACGGTCATCTCCATCATCCTCATGGGGACCATTGCGACGATCACGGCCCGCTGGAAATCGTTAAGAATTGAGCGCTTTGCCGGTCGTTTCTGAACTAATTCCACCGCGCGACCAAGCAACGAGACGTCATTTCAGTTCGGGAGAATTGGTTCAGTGCATTTGGCATCGCCGATTTTCGCTGTCATCGTCGTATTGTGCGCGGGCGCGGGCCCGTTTGCGGGCAGCGCGCCATCATCTATTCCCACGTGGTTGAAGAAGCACGTGGGTGAGGGCGAAGATCGAATAGAAGGAATGGTCTTCGAACGGGCGCGCGCGCTCTATTTTCGCAAGACCGCAGAAGGAGAAATCAGAAATCCCTGTTACTTCGCCATGGACGCCACACGAGACGTAATCCCCAAATGCCCCTCTTGCGGAAAAGCAGACGCAACGCGCAGTGAAGGTCAGCTCATGGCGCAACACAGAAGAAATCGCCCCGTCAGGTCGTCGGCGGATTGCGACATCGTCCCAGCAGATGCGATCAGCGCTTCTTACCGCTCCTGAAATATCCGCTTTCTGGGCAAAGCAGCTAGATTGCCTCAAACTCGCCGCTGTCGAAGGTCTGTTGGCCTTTGGCAATACGGGGCAGATTCGCCCATTCTCCAGTCGCATCAGTCCTCGATCAAGCTCGACAAAACGTCTTCCCATCGTCCCAAGGCCCTGACGCTAGCGGCCTGATTGTAATATTTTTGGCTGCTCGCCAGCGTAGACCTCGATCGTGGTAGCGATGTTCTTGTGTCCGAGCATTTGCCGGACGCTTTCGTAATCACCGGGATGCGCCTGAAGTTTCGGCGACGCCGCTCAACCTTGATGCCGGCGATCTTCATCGCGCGGGTGAGCTTGCTTTTCAAGGTTTGCCCACGACTCTTTCGACAACCCCGCGAGTTGCCAGCTGGCCTTGTCAGCAAGCAGCCGAACGACCACGGGATCGGCGATGATGTCGGCGGGATGCTTTCCGGTGATTTCAGCAAAGCGCCGAACCGCCGAGCCAATCTCCGTTTTCATATTCGCCGGCAGCTGCGGGTGGTCTTTGATGTGATCTAGAAGCTTTTGGAGTGTGGGCGTTAGGTGATTTGGCGCGGGCATTGTGAACTCCACGCTGAGGCGGCAGAAGACAGGTGATGACGGAGCGCTGATTTGGTGAAAGGCCCAGGCTCTATCTTTGTTGAAAATCGGGCCTGGGAGTTTCACGAGCAGCGGCAGACTGAGATATTTGGCCTGTCTGGAAGGGACAGTTGCGGACTCAGCAACACCTAAGTTCGAAGAGCAGGATGTCTTGCCGCGCGATGCGCACTGCGCGACCGAATCTATGGCTTTTAAGATCCCCAGACTCGATAAACCGCCGGACCTCTCGCTAAGAAGCGTCAGTTCGCGAACCGTGGACGTCTCAGCCAATTCGATAAGCTGCTTGTAGTTCTTTTCGGACATAGCGGGCGGCAATTCTTCGCCTGCTGGTCTCGCTGGCGAGCTTGAGCGTGTTATCGCAACGGTCAGGCCTTTGAATCTTTCTCCACCCGTATCGATCAAACCGCCGGAGGCAGTCGGCGCTCCATGGCTCGTCGCATCGGAATCTCCCAATCGGCCGCTACGCAGCGATTTGATAATCGACGGCGCAACAGGACATCTGATCGAGCGGACTGATTTTTCAGGGCGGCATTGGATCGATCAAACCATCGGCTACGGCATTGCCGCACATGAGGGCCAATTGTTCGGATTAGCCAACCAGATACTCGGTACGCTGACGGCGCTCTTTCTCATCATCCTGTCCGTTTCGGGCATCGTGATGTGGTGGAAGCGGCGTCCGGCGGGAGTGCTTGGTGCTCCTGTGCCATTAAACCGTCCTCGCGGCGGAGCAGCGCTTTTCACCACGGTTCTTCTACTCGCCATCTACATGCCGATGTTCGCGCTGACGCTTGTTCTCGTGCTCGTCGTCGAGGCCTTCTGTCTTCGGAGATTGAAGGCTGTGAACCGTTGGCTCGGATTGCGGCCCGACGAGATGGCTAGCGCATGAAGACTGTTGGAGATGGACAGTTCGAGGAAGTTCAATCAAGAGATCATTGAGACGTGCTGAATAATCCCAGCTAAAGCCTCGACGCCCCTGGCGGTCTCATTGCCCGGGCGTCGAGGGCCAGTGAGCCAGGAGTCGCGCGCGGCTATTGCATATGGTCATGCATCATTTTGGAATCGTCCATCTTCATCTCGCCCATCCCGGCATCAGAGCTGTCCATAGCACCGATATCCTCGACCTTGTAATCGATGTCGACGCTGCCAGCCTTTTCGAAGGTCAAAGACCCTTTGATATTGGGTCCTTTGGCAATCGGATTTTTCAAGCCCATCAACATCAGGTGGTACGATCCCGGGTTGAACTTCACCGTGGCGCCTGGTCGGATTTCGATACCATCCTTGAGTTGACGCATCGTCATCTTATCGCCGTCCATTTTCATCTCGTGAATCTCAACGTGGTCTGCGCCCTCGAAAGCGCCTCCGGTCAGCCTGTCGGTTTCCTTGCCATTGTTGGTGATGGTGAGATAACCGGCGCCGACGGTCGCGCCCTCGGGCGTTGCTCGTGTCCATGGATGGAGGACAAGCAAACCGCTCTTCTCGAACTGGTGAGCAGCGACGAACCCCGTCGCTGCGATGAGCGTGGTAAATGCCAAGAGCAGCTGTTTCATTCTTTCCTCCAAAATTTAAACTTATCAGTGATGCATTGCCGAGTGATCTAATAGCGCTGGCGGCATCGTCCCCAATGCCGCGACAATGGATAAAATGATCAACCCGAACGCCGTTTCGATGAGCGCGTTGCGGCGCATGGCCTGAATCGTTTGCGGCTCGTTGAGGCCAGGCATAAGACCGAAGCGGTTGATAGCGGCTACGATCACCATCGAAAGAAAGATCGCGATCTTGATCAAGAGCAGCCTTCCATATTCCGTAGTTGTGAGAAGTTCGACGCTTCCGACGAGGTTCCAGGTATTGACGACCCCCGTCGCCGCGATGGTCACAACTGCGGCAACTCCGAGATTGGAAAATCGACGAGTTATTTCTCGAATGCTATCGATTGATTGTGGTACGCCATCTTTGGGCGGCGCTCGAAGGCAAAGCGCGAATGGCAGCAGACCGCCAACCCACACGCCGATCGCGATGAGATGCAGGACGTCAGAGGCAAGGTGCAGCCGTCCCTTCGTCCCAGGTGCGCTTCCGGCATGACCCGCGAATGCCAAGCCGCCGATGAAAAAGATTGACAGCAAATTCCGCACTATCAGCGCTGCGGTACTCTCGGCTTTCCAAAGAAGCGTCACAGCCGCAAGCAATACGCCAGCCGCAAATCGAAAAATCCATACCCGGCCGAATTGGGTATTTGTTAACACCGTCCCCGCCGTGCCGTCGGCGATCGCCGTCGTCCAAGGAGCGTCAGCAATTGCGCTGGTGACGGCGATGAACCACGCCGCTCCCGAAGCCAACGCGACCGCCATGCTGGCCCAGAATAGCGAGCTAAACTGTCGTAAAGGGAATTGCCGTTCTAACCCTCGAAGAACGAGGGAAACAAAAAAGACAACGCCCACGGCTTGGGCGGTTGCCGCGAAATGCAGCACGCGCCAAAAGATGAGCGTTGCGTCCACCTGAGCCTCAGATCATTTTCCGACGTGGAAAGAAAAGCTGCCTTGGGTTTTGTGCGTATCGACTGACAATGCGTGCCAATTCACGGTGTAGGAGCCTGCTCCAAGACTTTTGACTCCGACATGAATAGTTGATCCCGATGCGCTGCTGCCGGTGTCTACACGGGCTCCCGAGGCTGCATGCACCGTTGCTCCGCTGAACTTCGGCTCAAGTGCCTCGGTAAAATGGAGATCGACTTGACTCGGAGAGGAACTGACCGTGCTACCCACTGCAGGGCTCGCACTATCAAGCCGTGCGTGAGCTTCCGCTCCTGAGGCAAAGATCGCGACCGACAAAGTAAGCGCGGCGAGGACGGCGTGATTGGAGATTTTCATCGGTGACTCCTCATTGGTTCGAGTCAGCAAAGAGCGGCTGCCCGTAGGTCTTCGGAAAAATATCATCGAGATAGAAGTGGATCTGGCCTATTCCGCCGGCGCCATCTCCGCTTGCACGATTGACCGGAATGATTGCTTCGCCGCTGATCTGAAACTTGTCACCCACGTAAATGATCCCAGGATTTAACGTTCCCGTCGTCCGTTCGCCTTCCGCGAAACGGCCGGTTTCCGTTGACAAGTTCCACTCCACAAGGGGGATCAGACGGTTGATGAAATCCGGCAAGCCTGCGTCTTCAACGGCCGATTTCAGATAGGGCATGCTGTATTGAAGCGACCCGCCCCATACGATGGAGCGTGCGTTGAACGTTGTCTCGCCGTCTTCGATCGTCGTTGATTCAGTCGGAATTGCGTAGCCGACTTGACCGGTGATTGCGAGCGGCTTCAGGTACTTCAACTCGTCAGGAAGAAATCCGAAACCTTTGCCGACAAAGAGGGTTGGAGCGAAAGTTGTAAAGCGTTCGGCGCCGATTGCGCTGCTGCCGGTGCCTCCCCAATCAACGTCGACAGCCGCCGACATGACGAACTCATCGGTAGGATCGGTCACAAATTGAAATTTGAAGCTCGTTTCAAGATTGTCGAATCCGCTAGCCGTGAGTCCGCCGCGCTCTTTGAGATGAATCCATGTGTCGCCCACGGAGATGCCGAAGTTTTCGGTTATTCTTTTGGAGATTTCAGCCGAGATATCGACTTCGCGTGCGGACGGATCATCTCCATTGCGGAACGCGGCGACCGTCGGAAGAGAAAGCTCGTCGGCGACACAAGGGTCATCTACGTTCAGGGTAGCCGGAAAAAACCGGTTGCCGACGAAGCAGTGCGCGGACGCGTGAGATATCGGAATGAAAGCGGTAACGGCCACGAATGCGACCGTCCGCACATGTGTGCAAGACATGGACCACTCTCCTGTTCAAACGACTGATCTAAAGCGCAGGCTACAATCAGACGAAGCGAGGGGGGCCTCGGTTGAAGATTTGCTCCGGACGATGATCGGCCACGAGTTCGGCACACGTGCTGCCGATTTGAATGTGGCCAAGTGCGACCGGCGCTACGTGCAGCGATGGCTCGCTTGCCATACCGATGTCGAGGCTGGCTAAGCCGGAGCAGATTGGGCAGCTTTTCTGGGATTCCGGTTTCTCTCCCGGCGTGCCCACGTCTGCGAAGTATTTGAGACTGCCTTTATGGCAGATGACGATGTCTCCGCCGCTCTGTTCAAGCTGTGTCACGGCGACAGATGTAATGTGGACAGTCAAAACCCAGGCATTGAGAATCGCGCCCAGAACCGCAAGGGCGCTTACAAGCTGCCTAAACCGACGGGCCCTGGCTATCTTCATGGCTGCCACTAGCAGCACTTCCGGGAGGGCGGAGCAATACCCCGGAGGATACAGGGTCGCAAAATTCGGAGAATAGGCAGTAGGCGTCAACAACGTAGGCGCCCGCAAGGCCAATCGATCAGACTGCTTTCTTGGGTTTTCGGGGCCAAAATTCAACGGCGAATAGGGCCGCCACCGCCACTAGGCTAATGGCGTAAACAAGTAGAACGAAGGGATTGAACACGACCCCGGCCCACTCAGGCATGATGATTTCGGCGGTGTTGAACGGTTCCACGCTGTGAATGCAGATTTCGAGCGCGGATTGAGCACGAAGCATGTCCGTATCAATTCGCATTGCCAATTCGCGAGCGGCCGCCGGATTATCGGATTTGCGCTGCAGCCGATCGAGTAGGGCTTTGGTCGCCGCGAGATACGCATGTGAGCAATCGTTGAAGGGGTTGTTTTCGTTCGTGAGACTTCCGGGCACTAATCCCCATAGGCAATAGGTGAACTGCAGGTTGACGAAATTCTGCAATGTTCGAGTCTCGAGATCTGGACTGATCTGCCGGCTGCCTAATTGGAGGATCGCACTCCGGTACTCCGCCATCACTCGCAACTGCCCATGCGTCAGATTGGGAATTGAAAGGCCCGAGTTGTTTTGGTTTTTCCGCTGATGATGGGCGTCCGCCGGTGCACTCAAGGCGAGCAAGCACGCGCAAAACGCCATAGCGATCCACAACAACGATGTGAGTCGCGTTGCCGCAATTTGTTCTTTCAATCGGTACAAGGGGGCTCCCCGCTCACACATTGACCGTAGCGTCTGCCGACGTCAGTTATTCCTAAATGTACACCCCCACAACTCGCTTGCGTTTTCAACGCAGCGATTCCCTGTAGAGCTTAAGTCGCGATAGGATTCGTGCGTGGCCGACAAGAATTTCCCCTTCGGCCACGCTTCGACCGTGTTTTAAAACGTAACGGTCACGCCCGCGTTGAACGAACGTCCCTGGCCGGGAACAGGCGATATCAGTCCATCTGCTCCGGCAGCCGCATAGTCTGCCCAGTCGACACCGCCGAGCGGCGGGTAATAGAGCTTGTCGAATAGGTTCGTGATGCCGAAGTCAAAGCGCACGTTCTGCAATTGATAGCTGGATCGCAAATCGACAAGTGCATAGCCGGGCGTGGTCGGTTCATGGCGCAATTCGTTGACGTCGTCCTTGGTACTAACCATTGTCAGCTGCACGGCATTCGACCAGTTGCCAAGCCGGTGATTGAGCGTCAGCTGCGCGTTGAGCGGCATCATGTGATACAGTGTGTCACCCGTATCCAGGTTCTCACCGTTGACATAGCCGATAATGCCGGAGATGCCGAACTGGCCGTAGACTGGGCTTTCCCAGAGGTTGAGACTTCCCGAAACGTTGACGCCGTAAAGCTGCGCGGCATGATTGGCAAACTGAAGGGTGACGAACTCGGATGACGACATGTCCATCGCGTCCATCCCGCCCATGTCCATGCCGGACTGCGATTCCAGGAAGTTCGCATCGATGTAGTCCCGCACGTAGGTGTAATACGGCGTGACCTTGATCTCCCACGTACGGCGGGCACTATCATGCCAGCCAGCCGTAAAGCTCACTGTATTTCCAATCTCTGGTTTGAGATCGAGATTGCCGACGTAGCCGTTGGCATCGCCATACCAGCCGATCATATCTGCGGCCATGGCTCCCGTGCTCCAGGCATACCGTTCGTAGAGGTTTGGCGAGCGGGTTTTTCGCGCGTAGCCGATTTCGTATGTCTCGTTGGCCGATGGCTCATAGCGGGTGAGCGCCGTAACATCGAAGTTGGCGTCGGTGCGCGCATGGTTCCGCGCGTTGAATGCCGCCGCGTCATCCGCATACATCGAGCTGTATCCGGTAACGTCGCCGGTATTCATCCAGACCATGTCGTTGCGAACGCCAATAAGCGTGCTCCAGGCGCGGTCCCAACGATGTTCCCACTCTGCAAAGGTTCCGAGGCGCTGGCGGGTGCCGTGATTGATGTCGACGAACGTGTCGGGCCCCATCATTGGATCCATTCCTGCGACCGGCGGCCACCAGTCATTCAGCGTTTGGCGATGGAACTCGTTGCCGATGCGCAGGACGTCCACAGTAGTCATTGGTATTTCGGCTTTCACCGAATAACCGGCGTCCGTTCCGTCGACGCTCATCGGCATTGCGCCGGACTTATCCGCGAGCATATCCATCCGATGCTTCGTCTGATGATAGTAGGCGCGAAAGTCGAGCGTGCCCCAATCGAAGTGCGTGAGATAGCGCGCATTAAAAAGCCACGCGTCATTGTCGACCATATCCATGCGCTGATTGACGAACCCCTGGTAGGGAACCGAGGCATAGACGCCTTGGAACGTGAAGAGGTCGGCACCGTTCTTAATTCCCACCGACAAGGCATGATTATAGGCCTGATAGAGCGTCGACCGGACGATGGGGCCGTCGTCCCCTCGCGCATAATCGTCGGCCTTCGCCCACGCGCCTGTATAACCAAGACTGATATTCTGTGTTGCGGCTTCGGCATGCGCTGACGTCGCGATGCCGTCGCCGTTGCTGCGGTAGAAGGCAGAAATACTGCCTGATGTTCGAACGCCTTCACCGAGATCTGCAAACTCCGGAGGGCGGGATTCGACGTTGATCGTCCCGGCAAGGCTGTCGCCGCCTTTGCTTACAGGTGTCACGCCCGCAATTACGTCAGCGCGGGCGACCTGAGACGGATCGATATATGACAGCGGCGGATTCATTTGATTGGTGCAGGCCGGCGAGATGACCATACCGTTGACCAACACCTTGACCCTGTCGCCGTTGAGGCCGTTGATCGCCGGAAGGCTCGAAATCCCGCCCGAGGAGTAGACGCTGACGCCCGGCACTTGGGTCAGAAGTTGGGCCGTGTCGCTGGTATTCGGCCGCTGCGACTGGATTGCCTGTCCGGAAAGACGGGTGGTCGTGAGAGGCACAGCGAGCCCCTTCGCTCCAACGCCAGCGGTCTCGGATGCCGGTTGTCCATCGGGCGGTGAGGATTGCGGAGGCGCCTGCTCGGCATTTTCGAAATCCGCGTTTGAAGGTGCGAAAGACTGGATCTTTTTCTTATCTGCCTTTTTGGGTGCTTGGCTTTTACGGTCCTGCTGAACGACGACCGGTGGCATCGTGGCCGTCTTTGGAACCTCCTGCGCAGCAGTTATTTTTCCGTGACTGCTCAAGACAACAACTGTCGTCGCAGCTGCGCCGAGCAGCTGAGTTCGCCGAGTGCGATACATAATGCATTTCCCCACATGACCGCGATCGGCGCGCGCGAATGGGACGCCGTCTGATCAGCTCTTGGATGATTTGATTGAGATATGGCGGATCACCCGCAAAAGCGGACAATCAAAATCGTCATCAAGCGTAGGCGGGCGGACCGCGACTGCGCGCTTTTACGAAAAAGACGAGCGCAAGAATTGCCGCTTCGCTCGCTTCGACTTTCTGCCCAAGCGAGGATACCGGATTGACCGTCGGCGAGCCTGCGGTGATCGCAAGCTGAAACGCGGCGAGGCCTTTGCAGAAAGGACAATTCGATGTTTTGCCACCCGGCTGCTCTGACCGGGATTTGCCGCTCTCGCAAATGACATCGGCGAAGCTGCCGAAGTCTGCGACAAATAGGAAATGCCTGAGTTCGGAAATAAGATGGTTCGGAAGAAGCGCAGCAAAGTTCACGACGCCCAGCAGCGCCAAAGCCGCCCAGGCGACACGAATTTCGCTCATTCTCCAGATCCCCACCATAAGAAAACGGTAAGGCTGGAGATGAAGGGCGTCAACCGGTTAGTTTCAAACTTGCCTTGCCGGCGCGGCCCCGCGAATGAAGCCGATGTCCGCTATTGCCGGGAAGCTGGCAGGGCCGATTGCGAGTTCCAAAATTTAAAGCGCCCGCTTAGGTCAATTGCCATCGCCGAGTGTCGAGCAGGTTGAAGCGAGCATCGAGCGTTACCTCGCTTCGTTGGAGGCCGCCGACCTTCAGGAGGGCGAGAACGCGGAGGCGAAAGCCACGCGATTGAGAGACAAGATCACAGCGATGAAGGCGAAGCTTGCTGAGCTCAAGCGGCTGGAGACGGCCATTCTAGATGTACCCGATCAGCAGATCTCTTTGACGGATCCCGACGCGCGAGCAATGGCGACGAGCATGCGCGGCGCGGGCGTTGTTGGCTATAACGTTCAGACGGCTGTCGACACTGAGAATCATCTGATCGTCGCCCATGACGTCACTAACATTCTCGTGGACCGCACGTTACTGTCTTCCATGGCGCGTCTGGCAAAAGAGGCGATGTCTGTCGAGAAGATCGATATTCTGGCCGATCGCGGCTACTTCAGCGGTGTGGAGGTTCTCGCCTGCGAGGCCATCGGTGCAACTCCGCACGTGCCCAAGCCACTTATGTCGAATGCGAAAGCGGCGGGTCGGTTCGGCAAGGATGACTTCGTCTATCTTGCCGACCAGAACGCCTATCGCTGCCCGGCAGGAGAGGCCCTCTCATATCTATACACGCGCGTCGAGGAAGGCCGAACGCTGCACAGCTATTGGACGAACAAGTGTGGTAACTGTCCCTTGCAGGCGAAGTGTACGACCAGCAAAGAGCGCCGCGTGAATCGCTGGGAGCATGAGGGCGTCATCGAGGAGATGCAGAGGCGGCTCGATGCGGGCAACGCTATGACGGTTCGCCGGAGAACAGTCGAGCACACGTTCGGCACGATCAAAGCGTGGATGGGTTACACGCACTTCCCTGACGAGAGGACTTGAGCGCGTGAAAGCCGTCACGATCACGGTACAACTTGCGTGACCGCAGAGATGCGGCGCAGCGGGCGGACGACGTTTGCAGTCCGCTGCGCCGCCGTGATCAGTTTTTACGTGCCAGTTTGTACTCGCTGTACAGCTTTGAAGACTCGCCTATCCTGATATCTTTTTCTTCTCACGCTTGCTGTTTTTGCGACCTTCATAGGCATAATTGCGGGCGGGAACAGGCAGATTGCGGCCTTTACTTTTGCGCTTGGCCATCTCGGTTTCCTTTAGCTTTCTGATCTTGTCGCCTCTTCAGGCTTCGCTCGAGCTGCGGCTTGGCAAGCATCGATGAAGAAGGCGAACGTCTGCTGTTGATGTTTCATGGAAGGAGCTGGCAGGTATCGCACTGAAACCCACAAGCATAGCTCCGCTGTGCGTTCGCTTTATGCGGCCACACAGTCCACTCGTCGATGTATGTGAGGACGTCCCGGGTCTGGTCGCTTACTGCTTGGTCAAGGCGGCAGTAACAACGGCCCGGGCCAAGACATGTTTGATGAAGCGCCGAGCGATAGAGAGGGTGGGAAGCTGTAACATGCTGCTCAAGATAGGCAGAGTTTGGAGGAAGTCAACGTTAAGCCGGCGTTGCCGAACAGCGCAGCAAGCAGCCCACAACGCGCCGCCAATTCTGGCAATTCACGGGCGCACGCGTCATGAATTCGCTGACTGAATTACTATGCCTCGCCGAGCGCCAGCCAGCTGCGCGACTTCACAGGTCTGTCGCTTGCTGGCCCCAAGCCCGGCCGGCTAATTCCTAAGCTCGTAACGCTAGCTCCCGCTTTGCCCTCGGCCAATGTCTACGCCCTTATCCTGAGCGTGGGATCGGCAACGATCATTTTTTGTGTTGAAGCGCTGGCGTCCGATATGGCCCGGCAAGCTGGCCGTGAAGAGACGGTGCGCGTATTCCCACTCTCGAATTGGACGGAACGCGACGTGTGGTTCTACATCGGACGCGAACAACTCGATGTCGTCCCGCTCTACTTCGCATCGGTGCGTCCGACTCTTATTCGAGACGGTCAAATCCTCGCAATTGATGGGCCAGGCATGGTGCTTCGGCCCGAAGAGGAAATCCAACACCGCAAAGTTCGATTCCGCACTCTTGGATGCTGGCCCAATACCGCAGCTGAGATCTCAGACGCGAGCAACGTGGAAGAACTGTTGGGCGAACTCATACAGTCAAGGTCGTCCGAGAGACGAGGCCGCCTTTATCGATCATGATGAGATCGGCGCCATGGAAGCAAAAAAGCGCGCGGGCTACTTCTGATGTTCAAAAGCGTCATCGCAGCAGTTTCTGCCGGTGAACCAAGATGCTCGACGCCGCGTATCTTCTTAGCCGTCCGATGTGGGGATATTCTTCCCTTCCCCCGCGGGCGGTGGTTTGCGGTGCCTCTCACCGCAAACCAATTTTTGTAACTATAAAGGAGTGCGCACAGAGCACCTCTGAGGATTGTCTCTTACTCTCTGGAATGTTCAACTGGTCAAAAAGCCGAAAGCTCAAACATGACCTCGTTTCTGCGGAGAAATGGCAACGTCCAGGGCGGATTGTAGAACGCCAAAACGGGGTCCCCGCGCAGATCGAGCTTGTGCTTTAAAGCGAACTCACGAAGCTCCGCGATTTTGGTCGAGATCAACGCGTCGGTCGCTCGCCCCGAGAAGCGGATAGCGAGCATACGCCTCTCCTGGACTGGAACGAGCCTAACGCGAGCATCCGAAGGCTCAGGCAACGTCTCTGTCGTCCATTCGGCCGGCATGATAAAGCGTACCGTCCAGTGGGCGCCATTCCCCAGCTGAAGGACGGGCGCCGTCATCGCGATCTTCGTGTGCGGCTTGTTGGCGCCGAATATGTAGGCTGCGATGATACGAAACCCATTTCGAATAGCCGCAGAGCGTTCTCCCGTAACAGTTACCTCGGCGGCAACCTGGGGAGCATATTTGCGGATCTCGATTGGGCCTTCTGCGAGTAAAGTTGTGAATTTGGGTTGTTCTACGTCGCTCATGATAGGTCCTGCCGCGGCAACGGCCACGAAAACCAAACCAATAAACGCCAAAACCCACGAATACCGCTTCCGGCGTGACATCAACATCCTGGCCGAAGAAAAAGTGACATCTGAGCTCCGCATCAAGCATGATGCGATCACGTAATTCTAAGTGTACACTTTCATTGTACGGATCCTGAACGCGTTCGGATCGCCAATCCGTGCTCTCGATGACCCAACCAAAACGTTCGTAATTTTGCTAAGTGGTCCCGCAGGCGTCCGAGCGTGCCGACCACGATATGGGCGCCAAGGCAGAGTTGGCGGGCGTGACCGAAGAGGCAGGAAGGGCGGCCGCTTCGACCCGAGCATCACTTAAGGCTACACAAATCTCGGCGTCTCAGGCATTCAGCGCGCTCCACGCCAGGAAGTTACACGCAGAGCAGATATCATAAAAAACATTGATGCTACTGCGACCGCTGTTGTGAGGAGACTGATGATCCGCGTCGCGCCAGGCAGAGTTGGTGAAGATACGGTTGCACACGCTGCATCGAGGGATGGCATCGACGAGATCTAAAGTAGCGGTGCGGAACACGACGGGGGAAAGAAATGGCGCGTCCTCCACAAGACGATGGACAATGCTGAGGCGGCCCTGTTCCTCCAGTTTAAGCTCCATCGTCCATGATCTCTTTCGATCCGGCGTATCGCAACGATACGGAACCTTGACTAAGTTGCCCCGGCGCGCGGCATCCAGTATTCCGCGAAGGAAGGCGGCGGCGGATACGCCGCTCACATAAGACAGCAACGGCGTGCCGATGATTGTTTCGACGAGAACTGACGTGAGCCACTCGGAGGATCGTGGCTGGATGTCAACGATCACATCATTCGCATCCAGGGTGTACGTAATTTCGCCTGTGGCCTCCGCTGGGAGTTCCAGGGGGAGCATTTGACGGAGCTTCGAGACGATCAGCGGGATGTCGTATGGTTTCGCGAAAACAGCATCGTATTCTAGATCCACGATCTCGATGTGACCTGAAGCAATCGCCACCTTAATGCTCGGCACATGGCCGCGAATCCGGTTCGCGAGCGTGAGCCCCTCTGTTTTGCCCTCCATCCGGATGTTAGTGATCACGACATCGAAATCCGGGTCTGCGGCTAACACCGACAGCGCCTCTTCCGCGCTCATCGCCTCGACGACGGTGAACCCCGCGGCGCGCAGTTCCTCGCCCATATGGATCCGGATAAGAACTTCGTCTTCGACAATGAGAATGCGGGGCCTCTCATCCCCGACAGCCCCATTCTCAGGCATCGCCTCCATAATCCGCCCCTCATGGTTCGGCCACCGCCGCCCTAACCCCAAACACTGTTCGTGCCAGGGAGTTCCCGAGTTGCGGGCGGGATTTCTCGACATTTCGTTCGTTGCGCAAATCCTTTCATGCCGGGTGCAGGAACCGCTGCTGCGTCCGCGCGTTCCTGGCCGGCCGCGCTCTGTCCAAAAAGCCGGTCTCACTGGCGGCATTGGTCTCACCACGGTCGGCGCCCCTTCGGAGAACACAAACCGAGTCCGCTAGCGAAGGTTATGGGGTCATCAGGCGTAGGTAGATTTCTCTGCGATCTCGAGCGCATCAGCTATCCGTCTAGATGCTTGCGGCGGCTTTGGCTGCCATGTGATCAGCGGTGAACGATGCAGCCATGTGTCGTCACGCACTTGATCCAACACGAAGCGCGCCACGTCTGCGCGCGATATGGTCCCGCCCTGGATACGCCTGGCCTCCCTATCGAACGGCGCTAGGACTGCTCACATTTGCCTTCGCGTTCGTGCCCCTGCTTAGCTCGACCGTTCACGGGAGAGTGCTTCACGCGCACCGTCCAGTTCCTTCTTCTTGGCAGCGTCGATCTTGGGGTAGGCGAGGTCTAAGTTCTCCAGTGCCTCCACGACAGCTGCGGCGACGACGAGGCGAGTGAACCACTTGTTGTCGGCAGGCACAACGAACCACGGCGCGTGCTTCGACGCGGTCGCCTGGATCGCCTCTTCGAACGCTCGCATGTAATCGCTCCAGAACTCCCGCTCCCGCACATCGGACGCTGAGAACTTCCAATGCTTCTCCGGTTCATCAAGACGCTCCATGAAGCGCTTCTTCTGTTCTTTGTGCGATACGTTGAGGAAGAACTTGAGAATCTTGGTTCCCTGTCGCGTGAGATAGTCCTCAAATTGCGCGATGTCGGCGAGCCGCTCGTCCCAGATGGCGTCGCTCACTAAGCGGGAGGGTAATTTTTGCTGATTCAGAATCTCGCGGTGCACGCGCACCACGAGCACTTCCTCGTAGTACGAGCGGTTGAAAATACCTATGCGTCCACGCTCGGGTAGCCACCTTGCATACCGCCACATGAAGTCGTGGTCGAGTTCCTCTGACGATGGCTGCTTGAATGAGACCACCTGGCATCCTTGAGGATTGACCCCCGACATGACGTGCTTAATCGTACTGTCTTTTCCCGCCGCATCCATAGCTTGAAAGATTAGAAGGACAGACCAGCGGTCCTGGGCGAAGAGTTTGTCCTGCTGCTCTGCCAGCCGTTCCGTGCCGCGTTGAAGGAGTTCGCGCGCCTGACCTTTTTCGAGCTCGAGGCCGCACGTATCACTGGGATCAAATTTCTTCAGCTTGAAGCCCTTGCCTTTTGCTATGCGAAAGGGGGCGAGATACCTGCCTGTAAGCTCGTCAATTTCTTTCCGGGGCATGCCGCCTCCGTTTTCGAAGTTCGATCTAACTTCCCGCGATCGTGATTTCTATGTCTCAGCTAAAACATGTCGCCATTTCCCGCGTCGCTGAGATCGCGGTCCTTCTTTCGCCGCACACTCAGCCGCTGAAGATAACCCGGCGGAACCGATAGAGCGCGAAGCCGAAATAAACACTCCCGATGGCGGCTGTGGCCAGGATCTCCGGCCAGACGATGGCAAAATCTGCCCCACGAAAAAGTATATCCTGGGCGAAAATGACGAAATGCGGCGTCGGGCTGATCACCATCATAATGTCCTTCAACCACACCGGCATGCTTTCCAGCGGGGTCGTGCTGCCGGAAAGCAACATCATCACCAGCAACACCGGGATGCACAGCAGGCCGAACTGCGCCATCGTGGAAGCGATGGTGCCGAGCGCAATGCCAAGGGCTGCGACCGCGAAAACATAAACGCATGCACCGGCCAGGAAAAGCAGGCGCGATCCGGCAACCGGCACCTGCAGCCACCACTCGACCACAAGCCACAGGGACAATGCGGTTGCGAGCACGATGACGAGGCCATTGGCCAAGATCTTCGACAGCATGATCTCGGAGGGCACTACAGGCATTACCAGAAGATGCTCGACCGTACCCTGCTCGCGCTCGCGAATGAGCGCAGCGCCGGTGAGGATCACGGTGATCATGGTGAGATTGCTGATAATCTGCATCACCGATGTGAACCAGCTCGATTTCAAGTTCGGATTGAACTTGACCCGCGTGACCATCTTGAGCGGTGGACCGGGCAATCCTTCGCGTTTCGTCATGAATTCGGTTACATATTTGAGGATAACGGTTTGGACCTCCGTCATGCCATTGAAGGCGTGGGCGACCGCGGTGGCATCGATATCGATTTGAATCGAAGGCTGCCGCCCGGCGAGAGTATCCGACTGGAACTTGGGCGGAATCTCGATGACGAAAAGGAACCGTTGCGCATTCATCGCCGGGTCGATTTCCGTCGATGCAATCTGCACTGCCGGTTTGAAAGTGGGTGGGGTGAGGCCATCCGCAATGCGGCGTGAAAGATCCGAATGATCCTCATCGACGATGGCAATAGCCAGATTGGTCGCTTCGGTCGAGGCGCCGGTAGCTGAGGCGTAGATCGCAACGGTGAAGGCATAGCCGACAAGCAGCAGCATGATCGGGTCGGAGCGGATGCTGCGCAGCTCCTTTATTAACAGCCTGTAGATGTTGGTCAGGTGCAGCCGCAGCCTGCCCCATCGATTGCCGGGCCGCTTCGCCTCCGCTACGGCATGCGGCGCCCCCTGTTCGCGTGCATCTGCCGTCTTGCTCGCCAGCGACATCTCACTTCTCCTGCTTTTGCAGTATGACGTGAGCGGCAATGAGGTAGGCGACGGCAAACGCTGCAAGAACGACCGCATTGGACCACAGATCGGAAAACCCGAGTCCCTTGGTGAAGGTGCCGACGCTGATCGGCTGAAACCAGGCGGCTGGAAAACCGAGGCCGATCGCCCGTCCCGCGCCGGTGAGGGACGACACGGGCACGAGGAGACCCGAAAAGTTCACCGTGGGGATCATGGCGATAACCGTGGTTGCAAAGACTGCTGCGACCTGCGTCCGGGTGATCACAGAGACCAGTTGCCCGAAACCGCACGTTGACAAAAGATAGACGAACGCTCCCAGCACCAGAGCCGCGAAAGAGCCCTTCACCGGCACGTGGAAAATGAAAATCGCCATCAGCAGCATAAGGAAGAATGTCAGCATTCCGACGACGACATAGGGGGCCTGCTTGCCCGTGAGGAATTCAAGTTTGCTGATGGGAGTGGAGCGAAAGTTAGCCATCGATCCGGTCTCCACCTCCCGGACGACGGAAATCGACGCCATGATCGCCGGGATCATGATCAACATGATCACGACGACGGTCGGAACCATGGAGAAGATGCTCTTGAAAGCTTGGTTGTAGCGGAAGCGGTTTTCGATATTCACACTCCCGGCATAGACGTTCGATACCGGATTGGGGCCGAGGCGCTCGACGACGAGATCCTGCATGTAACGCTGCAGCAAGCCGCTGACGTAGCCTCTGATCGTCTCACCACGGAACGGCATGGAGCCGTCAACCCAGAAGGCGGCCTCAGGCGAACGCAGGTTCGCCAGATCCCGGCCGTAGCCGGCTGGAATTTCAACAGCGACAGCCAGCTCTCCGCTCCGCATGCGCCGCTCCAGTTCCTCTGCTGAGCCGATCGGACGTTGTTCGGAGAAATAATGCGAGCCCGAGAAGCTTTCGAGCAACCGGCGGCTCTCCGGCGTCTGGTCCTGGTCGAAGGCCGCGTATTTCAGATTCTCGACATCGAACGTGATGCCGTAACCGCAGGCCAGCATCAAAATCACCGGGCCGATGAACGCGAATGCGATCCGGAAGGGATCGCGCAGGAGCTCCGCGGTCTCGCGCCGGGCATAGGCCCATAGTCGTCCGGGATCGAAGCGCTTGGAAGTGCGCGATGCAGCGGATATCCCGGGCGATGCCGCGGGTTTCTCCGGCGATGCCTCCGACTGGAGTGGCGCGGCCTTCTTTTCCTTCTCGGCTCCGCCTGCTTCTTCCAGATAGGAGATGAAGGCATCTTCGAGAGATGCGCAGCCGCGCTCCTTGACGAGCTCCCTGGGGGTGCCGACGGCGAGCACCTTGCCCGCATGCATCAGCGAGATGCGGTCGCAGCGCTCCGCCTCGTTCATGAAGTGGGTCGAGAGAAAGATGGTGACGCCGTCGTTGCGCGAGAGATCGATCAGTGCGCGCCAGAACTGGTCGCGCGCGACCGGATCGACCCCCGACGTCGGCTCGTCCAGAATAAGCATAAGCGGCCGGTGCAAGACAGCGACGGCAAGTTGCAACCTCTGCTTCACGCCAAGCGGCAGGCTCTCCGGCTTGGCGTCGGCAACAGCTTTGAGATCATATCCTTCCAATAATTCCTGGATACGACTTTCGATCTCATTTGCGGGGAGGTGGTAAAGATCCGCATGCAGCTCAAGGTTCTGCCGCAAGGTAAGCTCGCTATAGAGGGAGAAAGCCTGCGACATGTAACCGACGTTCTGACGTGCCTCCATGTCGTCGGCGGCCATTGGCTTGCCGAACAATTTCGCCGAGCCTTCGGTGACCGGCAGGAGCCCCGTCATCATTTTCATCGTCGTCGTTTTTCCGCAGCCGTTCGAGCCGAGGAAGCCGAAAATCTCACCGCGTCCGATACGAAAGCTCACGTGATCGACGGCGACGAAATCGCCGAACCGGCGCGTCAGCCCTTCGGCCTCGATTGCCGGCGTCTTGTCATCGCTTTCGGCGCGTGGCCGCACGATGACCTCCTGATGCTGGCTGCGCTTTTCCGGCGGAAGCAGCGCGATGAAGGCGTCGTCGAGGGTGGTCTTTTGCGCCCGCTCGAGGATCTCCTGCGGGGTGCCCTGCGCAATGACCTTGCCGTCGTCCATTCCCGCGAGCCAATCGAACCGCCTGGCCTCGTCCATGTACGCGGTTGCGACGATCACGCTCATTTCCGGCCGTCGCGCGCGGATCGAATCGATCAGCTCCCAGAACTGCCGGCGTGAGAGCGGATCAACGCCCGTGGTCGGCTCGTCGAGAATGAGCAGATCAGGATCGTGCATCAGCGAGCAGCACAGGCTGACCTTCTGCTTCATTCCGCCCGAGAGCTTGCCGCATGGCCGATTCGGAAACGGGTCGAGCCCGGTGGCTTTCAGAAGCTCGTCGATGCGCGCGCGCCGCTCGGCCGCGCCCTGTCCGAACAAACGGCCGAAGAAGTCGATGTTGTCGTACACGCTCAGCGTCGGATAGAGATTGCGGCCAAGCCCCTGGGGCATGTAGGCAATGCGGCCGTAGCTTGCCCGGCGATGGTGCTCGTCCGCCATGTCTCCGCCGAGCGCCGTGACCTTGCCGGTTTGAATCTTGCGCACGCCGGAGATCAGCGCGAGCAAAGTGGACTTGCCGACGCCGTCGGGCCCGATCAGCCCCGCCATGCGCTTCGCGGGAATATTAAGGGTCAGGTCGTTGAGCGCGAACGTTTTGCCGTAGCGGTGGGTGATGCGTTCGATGCTGGCGACGGCTGCATTGGTCATTGAGGAAGTTTCACTTGAAGCTCTTTAGGCCAAGGGATTTTGGGATCAATGCGCACGAAGCCGAGGCCGCGGACGCCCGTCTTCACAGCACGATGGTATTTATCCAGCACTGCAGGGTCACCCTGGAGTTTCACGCGGAACATCAGCTTCTCCCGCTCCTCGGTCGTCTCAACGCTCTTGGGCGTGAACTGGGCCTCAGTCGCCACGAAGCTAATGGTGTTCGGGAGGACGTATTGCGGAACAGGATCGAGGATGGTGCGCGCCTCGTCGCCAATTGTGAGCCTCCCGGCCACATCCGCGGGGAGATAGATCGTCATGTAGATGTCTTTGAGATCGAGGATGGTCAGGACGCGCTGTCCCGCGGCAATCACCTCGCCAGCGCGGGCTAGCCGATATTGCACGCGTCCGCTCCGAGGCGAGATAAGCACGAGGTCCGCAAGGATGGCTTGCAATCGGTCGGCATCAGCTTCGTACGATTTGATCGACGCCTGGGCCCCATCACGCTTCGCGTGGGCTGAAGTAAGCGCTGCCTGAGCCGAGTCCAACTTGTTGCGGCGCTGGTCAAATACTTGCTGCGTCATCCATCCTTGCTTGACTAGCGTTTTTCCACGATCGTAATCGTTCCTGGCGAAGGTCAAATCGCTCTCGCGCTGCGCGATTTCCGCGACGGCTGCCGCTAGATCCTCCTTGGCTTTGAGAATTTGCTCTTGCGCCCCGCGCAGCTGGGCCTCGGTTTCGGGCGACGAGATGGTGCCGACCACCTGCCCAGCCCTGACCTCGTCGCCTTCATCCACGACAAGTGTCGCCAGACGGCCAGGGTATTTTGCTGCGACGTCAACCTCGGTCGCTTCGATGCGGCCATTCGACTTCACGATGCCTTCCGGCATATCGCGGCCGCGCAATCGTGCAATCAGGGTCTCCAGTTGCGTTCGAGCCCGTTCGATCGGGTCAGGCTGCGCGGATTGAGCGAGTGCGGTGCCCATGATCAGCGCGCTGAGCGAATATCCATGTGTGCCGCCGCTGATGATGAGGATGGCAATAAAAGAAAGAGCGGCCCGAACACGCATCGGCCTGGGCGCGCAGCCGCTCCTGGCTCCATCCGACGATGAGGTTGTCAGCATCGACATAGATGCTCTCTCCAGCGATATTCTCGAGCGGATTCTTGAGGACCGCCGAAGCTATCTCATGCCTATGGCGCTTTATCCGTGGGCTCTGTTCTGAGCGCGTCCTCAAGCCCTTTGAATAATCGGTCCGCGCCATAGCCTGAGGCAGGCACCGCTCATGCCTAATTCAGTGTCTTATTCCGGCAGCATCCGTGTTTGGCGAAGTCGAACCCAGACTCGTTACCCAGCAGAGGGAGGACCTGATTAAGGCGACGCTGCCCTTCGGGCTTCAGCTTACCGGTCTGGGGGGCGTCGGGTCTTGGAGCGCAACGGCGGTACTGATGGCTTGCGACATGGCATCTTCCGTCGCCCTCCGAGTCGCAGAAATGCTACGGAATCGTCGAACGATCGCATGCCTCACAGTGCCAAGGGTTGATCGCTCGTGCCGGACGCAAGGCTAACAATCTGTTAACACAACGCCGCTCGGAGTTTTGACTCGCATCAATGATCAGTTATTGCCGCGTGGCATTGTAAAAACTCACGAGCCCAGCATGCCGAAGGGTCAGGCTATCGAGCTCGACAAATATCGGCGGAACTGCCGCAATGGTCGGAAGCGCTCAGTACACATTTTGGACGGATCCCGACGTCAGCTGCGAGGCTGGCGTGGTGCTCGCCAAAGTCGAAGTGCCGCCCTGCGAGTTCAGTCGTTCGCTTCGAACGCTGACGCCGACGTTGCCGCCTCAGGTGCTTCTCCTATTTCAAGTGAGCGGGAGCGGATGTTTGGCTCAGCACGATCGCTCCTGCCCGCTCTATCCTGGAGACTGGTGTCTCATAGATACCGGCGACCGCTTTGATGGCTCGAGCTTGGGCGATCTGAGCGAATACCAGATTTTGGTTCTTGAGCGGCCTTGCACCCCTGACATCCTCGCCTTGCTCGAGCAGGGAGTGGCGCGCCGATTTGATTCCAAAGCGGGTATGTCGCGAGTCCTGCGATCCACCCTGGACGAAGCCTTTCAACAGATGAATCGCTTGGGAGGCCGCAGCGGAAGATGCTTGCGGAAAGTCATAACAGCAATGACTTGGGATGCTGTACGCGAGCAGCTGGATGCGCCGGCGGCACTGGGGGTTCACGAAATCCAGTGCGCGCGACTTAAGCGCCATATCGAGGCCTGTCTGGCCGATCCGGATCTTTGCGTTGAATCTATCGCGGAGGCTTGCAGGACATCCGTACGAAGTGTTCATCGGGTTTTCGCCGCCGACGCGGCCGGCTCGGTTTGGAAGTACGTCTGGAAGAGACGACTCAGACATTGCGCGGCCGAGCTACGAGATCCCATGCAATCGCATCGCTCCATCACCGACATTTGTTTCGCCTGGGGATTTAACAGTACCTCCCATTTCAGTCGGCTTTTCAAGGAGCAGTTCGGCGTTCCTCCGAGCAGATACCGACCAGCTTCGTGGCTCGAATCTGGAAGCGCAAACAAGGACGATGTGCGTTAGACAACGCCTCGAGGATCCCGCCATCTCCCAGCTTCCGACAGGTAAGGCTGGCACACCCATCCAACATCAGGCGCGCTGAGGCATGCGAGTGCCCGGTCGCACGACTAATACGAATGTCACTTTTCGATGTGTTCCAGGCATGGAGGCAAGCCATGGCAGAGCAAAGCAGCATGCATTTCTATCTAAATTGGGCGAAAGAGCGGATCGACGAGATGGATGCCACATTGGCATCAATCGAAACCAAGGCAAGCCATCTGCAGCCCGACATCAAAGCGAAGGCCGAGAGGCTCGTGGTCGATCTGAAGCAGCGGCGCGACCAGTTTCAGGCCACTCTCAAGAAGCAGGCCGAAGCAGGCGAAGCGGCCTGGGAGCGTGCGAAGGCACAGTTGGAATCCGAATGGAGCGCCTTCGAAGCTGACGTGAAGGCTTACCTAGACAGCGTGGGGAAGCAGATCGATCAGCAGCAGGCGACCTTCGGAAACGTCGCCGCCGCGCAAATAAAGGCTTGGCAGGAGGCAGCCACCACGTTTCGGAGCGATGCAGCCAAACTGGGAGCGAACCAACGTGCCGACATCGAGGCGGCAGTTGAACAGATGAAACGCGATGCATCTGCGGCCGAAGCGCGCCTACACGAGTTCAAACGGGCAGGCAAAGAATCCTGGGCCGTGTTGAGCGCCGCTCTTGCCGAGTCGCGCAATGCTTTCGACCGCGCAAACCAGACTGCTCACGATGCGCTGAAGCGCGCTAGCGGGAGGCAAGCGTGAAGCAGGCCTCGGCCGGGGGCACTCCGGCGGTTGAATACGCCTGCCGTCGCATCGTTGCTTGAGATGTAGACCACGCGAGCCTCGGTGGGCCGGTCGTCGGTCTGTGGCCTGTAACAGCCTTGCGCAAGACCGGCGACATGGCCAGGAAGGCCGCAGTCACCGAACTGCGCCCGCATCAGAAATACGAACGGCGGACTTCCGGACGTTCCCGGTCTTACGATCTGTAGAGCGACCATCAGAACGAGACGCGACGTTCGCGCCCTTTTGATTGGCGTCCTGAGCAGCGCGATACGCATCCCGCAGCTTCTTCTCATCCTCCGGCGTCAATTTGGGAGGTTCGACAGAGATCGTCAGATTGTCGATCTTGCCGGTGAACGGGAACGGTACCTGGTAGTCTTCATCATCCACCGGCGTTCCGGTGTCGGAACCGACGTCGAACGTCTCGTCGATCTTGAGCACGCCCGTGCCGCCGCGCCCGATGCCGCTCATGTCGTTGAACGCTAAGGTGGCGAAGCCGAGCCCATCATATTTGAAGTCGAACTCGATGGTATGTTTACCTGGTGTTAGCGCCTGCGGGCCTTCCCAGTGCATGCGCTTGAGATCGAATGAAGGTCCGGCGTTAGGCGCCGGACAAGACGCCTTTGCAGTTCACAATCGATCAGATCTCACCGGGAGGGTCAGTCTGAAATTCCGGAAAGCGGGCCGGAACGGAATCTCCATTGGCGCTGTTGGGCACATTGCACGATAGCAACGGTATAACGGAGAGTTCGACCTTCTCCGACTTGGAGGCGCGTATGGCACCCGCAAAGCAACGTCCCGTCAAAAGAAGCCCTTCTCAAAAAGGCCTGACGCTCGCGTCCAATCCGACAGGCCCGCACAAGACCGCCGTTGCGAAAGGGGGTGAGATTCACCAACAGTCCACCAGCCCGGACGTTTATCTTACGACCCAGCAAGGCATCCCGGTTGCGGACGACCAGAATTCGCTGAGGGCCGGTAGCCGCGGTCCGACACTTCTTGAAGACTTCCATTTTCGGGAAAAGATCTTTCACTTTGATCATGAACGCATTCCCGAGCGCGTGGTGCACGCGCGCGGCTACGGTGCGCATGGATATTTCGAACTCACCAAATCTCTTTCGAATGTGACGCGCGCGGACCTCTTCCAGCGGGTTGGCGAGAAAACAGAAGCATTCGTTCGATTTTCGACCGTCGCCGGTAGCAAGGGATCTTTCGACTTGGCGCGCGACGTCCGCGGGTTCGCTGTCAAGCTCTATACCAAACAGGGTAACTGGGATCTCGTCGGCAACAACATTCCCGTGTTCTTCATTCAAGACGCCATCAAGTTTCCCGATGTCATTCATGCCGTGAAGCCCGAGCCGGACCGGGGGTTTCCACAAGCCCAATCGGCGCACGATACGTTCTGGGATTTCATCTCGCTGACCCCGGAAAGCATGCACATGATCATGTGGGTCATGTCTGACAGGGCTATTCCGCGATCATTCAGGTTCATGGAAGGCTTTGGTGTGCATACGTTCCGCTTTCTCGATGAAAAGGGGCGATCTACCTTCGTCAAGTTCCATTGGAAGCCGAAACTCGGTTTGCAATCCGTCATGTGGAACGAAGCCGTCAAAATCAACGGCGCGGATCCCGACTTTCACCGGCGCGATCTCTGGGACGCGATTACGAGCGGCAATTTTCCGGAATGGGAGCTTGGTGTTCAGCTATTCGACCAAAAATTCGCGGACAAGTTTGCATTCGACGTTCTCGACGCCACAAAGCTCATTCCGGAGGAAGTGCTTCCGGTGCAAATCGTCGGCCGTCTCGTCTTGGATCGGGTCGTCGACAATTTCTTTGCCGAGACGGAGCAGGTCGCGTTCTGCACCCAGAACATTCCGCCCGGCATCGACTTCAGCGACGACCCGTTGCTGCAAGGGCGCAACTTTTCCTATCTCGATACGCAATTGAAGCGTTTGGGCAGCCCAAACTTCACTCATATCCCCGTCAACGCACCGCGCTGTCCGTTTGCCCATTTCCAGCAAGACGGTCACATGGCGATGCATAATCCAAAAGGGCGCGCCAACTATGAGCCGAACAGCTGGGGCGATGAAGGCGGACCGCGCGAAACTCCATCGTTGGGATTTCGGTGTTTCGCCGAGCCGGTCGATGGTCCGAAGCAGCGGTTACGGCCGGAAAGTTTTGCCGATCACTATAGCCAAGCGCGCATGTTCTATCGGAGCCAGACTGTACCCGAGCAGAAGCATATCGCCGACGCGGTGGTATTCGAGTTGAGTAAGGTCGAGCACCCGCATATTCGCGAGCGAATGGTCGCGCATCTTCTGACCATCGATAAAGCCCTGGGTCGAAAAGTCGGAGAAGGCCTCGGATTGGATCTTCCCGATCCTGCGGTTCCCGCAAAGAAGCCGATCGATGCCGGAACGTCCGAAGCTTTGAGCATCGTGGCACGCGGGCCCGGCACGTTCGCCGGCCGGAAGCTCGGCATCCTTGCAACGTCCGGTGCCGACGCGAAGACGTTCAAGGCGCTCGTTAGTGCCGTCGAAAAGGCAGGAGGGGTATGCGAATTGGTGGCTCCGAAGATTGCAGGCATCACTCTTTCCGACGGGACCGAGTTCGCCGCCAAGCAGAAGATAGATGGCGGGCCCTCGGTTCTCTTCGATGCGGTCGCTATTCTAACGAGCGAGGACGGCATCGAGCCGCTGCTAAAGGATGCGCCGAGCCAGGATTTCGTGCGCGACGCCTTTGCACACTGCAAGTTCATCGCATTCACGTCTGACGCGAAACCGCTGCTGGAGACGTGCGGTATAACCGACGACGATCTCGATGACGGATGCATAGAGCTGACGCCGACGAATGCGGCGGCATTCGTCAAGGCTTGCGGCAAGCTTCGGATATGGGATCGCGAGGCCCGCGTCGACCTCGACGCGTAGCCAAACGCGCCAGATCACTATGAAGCTTTACGGACCCTCGGCCGCGCAAAGCGGAAAAGGCAGCCGGGCCGTACATAGGCGCGATGTTAACGCTAGGTCGGAGACGACGCGCCTGCTGCATCCATGAGCACACTCCCTGGTATCGCCTGGCCCTGGTATCGCCTAGCGCGCAACGGATGTTCTCAGCCTCGCAACCGATTGCCGGGGATGTGCGTTGCAATGCTGGCTACATAGCGAGGATGGCAGCGTCAGCTCGGGGGCCATCCATTCACGCGACAACTTGGAAATCAGGCGGCAATGACAGTCATGGACAAGCCATCCCCGTCGTTAGAACTGCCCACGCACGGGGCCGCCACTTTGCCCAGCGTGACGGTCGACAGTTACAATATCGAAGTGCGCGATGACGACGGGTTCGTCGGCGACAAAGCGAGCAAAGGCGCATTTTGGGAGATCGTCGAGAAATGGCGTAAGGCCCTGCGGAAGGCCGGCGAAGACCCGTTCGGAAAAACGGCCACGGAAGAGCTGTCGAAGAAGCAGCTGGTCGAAGAACTGGAAAAGGGTGATCCGGAAGCTGCCGGCCTCGTCCAAAGTGCGGTCGAAGAATTCTCTCAGCAGTTCGCCCATGTCATCCGGCGGTTTCTTCGGACCAAAGAATGGCGAGATACCGAAGCAATCGTCATTGGTGGCGGGTTTCGCGGCAGCCGGCTGGGAGAGCTTGTGGCGGGCCGGACGGGGCTGCTTCTCAAGGCCGAGAAAATCAATGTCGACCTTGAAATGATTCACAACGATCCCGATGATGCCGGTCTTATCGGCGCGGCCCACTTGCTGCCGCCCTGGATGCTCAAGGGACACGATACGATGCTTGCCGTCGATATCGGCGGCACCAACATACGCGTCGGCACGGTCGAATTGAACATCGGGAAATCACGCGACCTCGTTAAAGCCAAAGTGGCGAACTCAGAGATCTGGTGTCATGCGAAGGACGAGACCGACCGGTCGGGCGCGGTCGCCCGATTGGTGAAGATGCTCGAGGAGCAAATTCGCTGGAACGACAAAGAGAAGCTCGCGTTGGCGCCCGTTATCGGCATTGGCTGTCCAGGCATCATCCGTGAGGATGGCTCGATCGATCGCGGCGGCCAGAATCTTCCCGGCAATTGGGAAAGCAGCAGCTTCCATCTTCCCGGGAGCATCAAGGAAAAGATTGGCAAGATCGGCGGAGCTGAAGCGATGATCGTCATGCATAATGACGCCGTCGTTCAGGGATTGAGCGAATTGCCCCATATGCAAGATCGGAAACATTGGGCTGTTCTGACGATCGGAACGGGTCTCGGCAATGCGCGGTTCACCAACCGCGACGTGAAGAAAGCAAAATAGGGGTCGCCCCGCGGCCTTGATACGATCTCGTTTGAAGCGAAAGACTATGCCTCGGCAATTTTACAGTTGAGGGTGAGTGATGGCCGATATTGTAATCGTCAATCCGCGCTTCAACACATCGTTCTGGGGCATGGAGAAATGTATGGGGCTGCTTGGCAAGCGAGCCAATCTCCCGGTCGCCTGCCTCCCCTTGCTCGCGGCGCTCGTTCCGAAGCACCATGACGTGACAATTATCGACGAGAACGTCGAAGACATCGACTTCGCTCGTCTCGGACGGGCCGACATGGTGTGCGTCACGGGCATGACCGTCCAGGGAACCCGGATGCGGGAAATTCTACAGGAGGTTCGAGCGCGCGGTGCCTTCACTGTCGTTGGCGGCCCTATGGCCACCGTGGAGCCGGAAGAACTCGAGGATCTCGCTGATGTCATGTTCATCGGCGAAGCTGACCTTACCTGGCCGCTGTTCATCAAAGAGTGGGAAGCCGGCCGCCACGCATGCCGCTACGAGCAACACGATAAGACCGACATGACGACCTTGCCGCCGCCCCGGCTCGATCTCCTCAAATCACAATACTACATGTTCGGAAGCATGCAGATCTCTCGTGGGTGCCCGTTCACCTGCGAGTTTTGCGACATCATCGTTACCTTTGGGCGAAAGCCGCGTTTGAAATCCACTCAGCAGGTGCTGGCGGAACTCGACGCTTACTATCGCGAAGGCATCAAAATCGTCTTCGTCGTGGACGACAATTTGATCGGCAATAAGAAGGCCATCAAGCCGACATTGCGCGAGATCGCTAAATGGCAGGAAGACCATGCCTATGCGCTCACCCTCTTCACCGAAGCATCATTGGACCTTGCTGAAGACGACGAGTTGATGAGCCTTATGGGGCGGGCCGGTTTTCAAAGTGTATTCATTGGCATTGAAAGTCCTGACGAGGCGTCTCTCAAAGAAACAAAGAAACTTCAGAACGTGCGTGAAAGAGCGGGCACGCTCATTGAACGTGTCAAACGCATTCAAGACAGCGGGATTGACGTCTGGTGCGGGATGATCGTCGGATTTGATAACGACAAGCCGGCGGCTTTCGATGTTCTTCCGGGATTTCTAGCCGAAGCGCGAATCGCGAACGCCCTCATCGGTTTGCTACATGCGATTCCGACTACGCCGCTCTTCGATCGCCTGAAATCCGCGGGCCGATTGAATGACGCCGCAGGCAGCGAGACTTTCGGCACCAACGTCATTCCACTCGGGATGTCGCCGGGCATGTTGCGCGACGGTTTGGTCAGAGTGACGGAGAATTCCTATTCGGCGGACGCATACTTCCAGCGGCTCGATGCTCTGTTCGTCGACGGTGGCTTCAAATTCGCCGCGCACCGGCTCCCGTATTGGCAGAGCCATCGGTTGGCGTGGGCAAAAAGCTGTTTCGAGAATTACGTCATGTTCCTTGTGCTGGCGAGCCGTCTTGTTCGCCGCGTCGAGGACAGAAGCTTGGCGCGCCGTTATCGCACGCAGCTTTTCCGTGCCTTTCGCGCCCGCAAGTTTGAGCCTCAATTGCTCTTCACCTACGCGGTGAAAACGGCGATGCACTATCATTACGATGCGATCGCGAAGAGCCTTTCGGCTTCAGCCGGCGGCCCGGTTCCCGGGGCCGTGCGCTCTTTTTCGCGCGCACGCTCGCGCGACACTTCCGATCGGGTTACGACAGTCGGCAATCGGGCGCTGCATTAGGATCGCTCGGCGCTCCAAACGCCGGAGCACAGACCCGAGGGACCGGTGCCCCTCCAAGTCCCGCCGGCGCTAAATTCACCGAACCGGCCGGTTCCGTAGGCGATGCGCGGGCCAGCCACTGCATTCATCCGGGCTTGCCCGGAGTCCGAAACGCGGCCGCCCAATTGAATTGGGTAGAAAGCGAAAGATCCACTCGTCGAATAAATTCGGCCACCGGTTATCTCAAGTCCAATCTCGATGTAGCCGCAATGGCCGTTGGTCGTCTCGGCGACCATGCTCCAATATCCATCGTAACGGGCTGCACTTGCGGGCAGCGCCGAACAGATAATTGCGGAAGCAGCCAACAGAGCGATGTTGCTCATACGATTGCCAATCATAGGAAACCTCCTACGTGCATCAATGCGATTTGTACCAATGGCAAGGCGCGTCGCGACCCCGAACTCGGAAGCCTCTCCAAACCATCGCTGACCTCACCATTTGTTCGAACCACTAGCTGCTGCGCCTGCCGCGCAATCCAACTTGGACGCCAGAGGCCGGTTCCCTTCCCGACAAGCAAGCACGAAGGACAGCATTGGTGATTTGGAATGCGGCCGCCACCTCGGCATGGACGGAGCTAGGTTGATCACCGACGAAACGCTCTACATCGACGGCGGCTACCATATCATTGATTAGATTGCGCCGATGAGGGTCGCTGCAATTCATTCCAACGGGAGCAATTGCTGACGCTCAGCAGAATTCTTACAGTTCTGTAAACTTATAATCCCTGTGCTGAGCATTCAGTTGCTCCTCCGCAACCACATCCATTCCGAACGAAAATCGGGAAATCTTTCCACTCCCATCACGTTCTGCGTGTTTGCCAAACTGACCTGTCGAATTGTCGATTCTCGTTTGCCACAAATCGGGGAAGGCAAAGGACAGAATCGATAGCGCCACTGCGCGATGTTCTCCTGTTCGGAAGAACATACCGACAGACAGGATGGGGACGGCATGAAGTATTCCACTTTCGCCTTGGCGACTGTGGTCGCGTTGGGCGCGACGGCGAAAACCGCGGGGCCGGCGATCGCGCAAGATGCGGGAGGGGCGGCGCCCCCCACAACCGCGCCGGCGCCTTCCACATCGACGCCAGCACCTTCAGGCGGCGCCACAACGCCGGGTACGACTCTTCCTGAAGTGCAAATCATCCAGCAAAAAAAGCCGAAACCGGCCCCTACCAAACAGGTGACCAAAGCGCCAAAGAAGGCAAAACCGAGCGCCACCGAGCAAGTGAGCAAACCGCCGGCGAAAAAGCCGGCACCAGTTGCGGCCGCGGTTGCGCCACCGCCAGCTGCTCCACCGCCGTCTGGTCCGCCACCCGTCGAGCCGCCGCCGGCTGTCGAATCCGATACGGAAGGCGTATCGCAAGGCGTGCCGTACGAGGTTGCTCCCGGTCCGAGCACCGTCAAGATGTCGCCGATCAGCGGCAGTGAAATTCCGATCGAGAAAGTGCCGGGTGGCGTCAGCACCATCTCGGCTGGAGAGATCGCGCGGCTCAAGGCCGATTATGTCCCAGACGCCTTGGCTCACTACGTCCCCGGCGTGATCCTCAGCGACGTCCAAGGAAACGTCTTCCAGAACAACGTCGACTACAGAGGCTTCACTTCATCGCCGGTCGACGGCGTACCGCAAGGACTTGCCGTCTACCAGAACGGTGTCCGCATCAATGAAGCGTTCGGAGATACGGTCAACTACGACTTTCTGCCGGCCATCGCCATCAGCAGCATAACGGTCATGAGCGGCAACCCGGTCTACGGTTTGAACGCGATAGGCGGCGCGCTGACGTTCGATATGAAGGACGGATTCACCTATCAGGGTTTGGAGACGGATGCGCGCTTCGGATCCTTCGGCCGGGCGCAGGGCTCGATTCAGGACGGCATGCGATTTGGCAACTGGGCGACCTACATCGCGCTCGAAGATATTCACGACGATGGATACCGCGAATTCGGAACGTCGGATATTCGCCGGATGTATGCCGATCTCGGAGTGAGAGGCGATGGCTCCGAGTTTCATATCAACTTTACCGGCGCCGATAACACCGTCGGCGTGGCGGCGGCTTCGCCTGTCGAGTTGTTGGCGGAAGGTTGGGACAAAACGTTCTCAACCCCGCAATCGACGACCAATCAAATGGAGATGGTGTCTGTCAACGGAAAGGTAAAAGCCACCGACAACTGGGACCTTGCTGGCGTTGCCTACTATCGTCACTTCAACCAAGAGCATGTGGACGGAAACATTTCGAATGCGAGCCCTTGTCCGATCTTGCCCTCAAGTACACAGACCGGAGCATGCTTTCAGAACCTGGATGGCACCAATATCCTGCTGGGTGATACCAACGGAAATACAATCATCCTGCCGAATGACCTGACAGGTCTCGGCGAAATCGACCGGACGTCGGTCGATACGAATAGCTTCGGCGGTTCCGTTCAGGCGGTGAACAAAGAGAGGCTGTTCGATCATCACAATCAGTTCTTGGTGGGAGCCAGCATCGACCACGGCAACGTGTCGTTTCAATCCTCCGCCGAGCTTGGCTTTTTCCAACCGAATTTCGTCATAAAAGGGGGCGCCGGGTTTGTCGGGCCGTTCGGCCAGGGATGCGATCTCACTGGATCGGGAGATCCGGGCGACGGATGCACTCCGAATGGAACACCCACGTTGTCCGAGATTCGGCCAGTCAATATTTCGACGACGAACACCTACTATGGTATTTTCTTTTCCGATACTTTCGACGCGACGGACCGATTGGCACTAACCGTGGGCGGTCGATTTAATATCGCCGACCTCCGTATCCATGATGAAACCGGTCTGGCCCCGGACCTCAACAGTTCCCCGACGTATACGCACTTCAATCCAATGGCGGGTGGAACGTATAAGCTCGTCGACGGGATTTCGGTTTACGCCGGCTATTCGGAGGCCAATCGCGCTCCGGTTCCGGCAGAACTCGCCTGCGCGGATCCGAACCAACCCTGTCTTCTGCCGAGCTTCTTGACGTCCGATCCGCCGTTGAAGCAGGTCGTCTCGAATACGTGGGAGGCGGGCTTCAGGGGGGAAAACACAAATATTCTGGCGCACCAAAAGCTGACCTGGAGTCTGGGTTATTTCCGGACCACCAACAACGACGACATCACCGAGGTCGCATCGTCCATCATCGGGCGCAGCTCATTCGCCAACGCTGGGGAAACGCTGCGGCAGGGACTCGAGGCGCAGGTGAATTACTGGTCGGGACGTCTGTTCACCTATATGGGATACAATTTCGTCGACGCTACATTTCAGAACGATCTGACTCTTCCCTCGCCCTTCAACCCTGCAGCCGATGCAGATGGAAATATCTTCGTCCACCCGGGAGATCGCATACCGGGCGTGCCGGCCCACAAGTTCAAAGCCGGCTTCGACTATGGATTGACGCCGCGCTGGAGAGCGGGAGCTGACTTGATCGCCGCAAGCAATCAGATCTTCTTTGGCGATGCATCCAATCAGAACGCGCCGCTCGGCGGTTATGCAAAGGTCAACCTGCATACCTCCTACGACGTGACCAACAACATTCAGATCTACGGGCTCGTGGACAATCTCTTCGACCGGCACTACGGCGTTTACGGAACTTTTTTCGATGTTGAGGAAACCAACGATAGCGGCGCGGCGCTCGGCAGCATAACCTTTACGGATCCACGCACAATTATACCGGCTCCGCCCATCACGGCGTACGGCGGTATAAAATTCAAGTTCAACTAGGACGCCATGGCGTCCAGAGCAACAGCGTCATATGTTGAACTCGATCATACGCCGTTCCCGCTTACGGGTTCGGCCCGCCGAAGAGGGACCCAACATGCTGACCCGATATATCTTGGTCGTTGCCATGCTCTTCTCTTGTGGAGCCGAGCCGGCTTTGGCGGCGCTGAAGCCCGGCGACAAGGCGCCGATGTTCAAAGCGCATGCCTCACAAGGCGGCAAGGAGTTCACGTTCTCGCTTGCCGAGGCGCTGAAAAAGGGACCGGTAGTCGTCTATTTCTATCCGCAAGCCTTCACGTCAGGCTGCACCATCGAAGCGCACGAATTCGCGGAGGCGATGACGAAATTCAACGCCCTCGGCGCGTCGGTCATTGGCGTCAGCAACGACGACATCGCGACGCTCAATAAGTTTTCGACATCGGAATGCCGTAGCAAGTTTCCGGTCGCGGCCGATAAGGATCAGCACATCATGACGGCATACGATTCCGTGATGATGGGTTTCCTGCCGTATGCAAACCGCACATCCTACGTCATCACGCCCGATGGGCGAATATCGTACGAGTACACGTCGCTCGATCCGTCGGACCACGTGAAAAATACGCTGGCTGCAATCCAGAGCTGGAAGGCCAAGCACGAGTAGTTGCGCGCTCTCTCGTCCTTGGCTCTCAGCCGGCCTTGATCATCGAAACGCCCGCATCTTCGAGGGCATCGGCGATCGCCTGAGGCGGCTCGGATTCGGTGACGACGCGATGCACTGCTTCCAGCGGCGCAACCTTGATGAGGCCGCCACGGCCGAACTTCGAAGCGTCGGCGAGCACCGTGACGGAGCGCGATTGCGTGATCATCGCGCGCGCGACATCCGCTTCTCTCAAATCGAAATCGAGGATGCCCACCGTCTCGATCGAGCCGACGGCAAGCACTGCGTGGATGGCGTGAAACTGGCTGATCTGGTCGATGGCCATCGGGCCCAGATTCTCGGTGCTTTCAGCACGGTACTCGCCGCCGATCAGGAATGTCGAGTTGGAGGCGCCGCGCGCCGCCAGCGCCGCGATCGCCGCGGAATTGGTGATGACGGTCAGACCGCTTGCCATCGCGAGTTCTTCCGCAAACAGTAACGTCGTCGTTCCGGTGTCGACAAACAGGGTGTCGCCGGGCTCGAAGAGTTGTATGGCGCGCCGGGCGATGGCGCGCTTGGCCTCGGCATGCTCCAGGAGGCGGCCCTGAAACGATCCCTCGATGTCCGCCTCGGGAGCCCCCCGAGGCTCGGCGAGGGTCGCGCCCCCGTGAATTTTGCGAACGCGGCCGCGCTCCGCGAGGTCCGTCAGATCCCGGCGGATCGTTTCTCTTGAAGTTCCAAGGAGTTCCGCCAGCGCGTCGACGGTTACCCGCTCGCGCTCGCGAACCATCTGCTCAATCCGTTCACGCCTTATGTTAGGCCGCATTGCATTCTGCCCGTTCGGTCATTTTATTTGACTGTTCAGCCATTCTATTGGAGCATGCCACAGATATTTCGCCCATACGGGCAAAATGTAGACGCTGGCGATCCGAGTTAACAACTGGGGGTTGGGAATGGGTCAGGACGAAGATACCAAAGTATTGCATTCGATGGGCTACGCGCAGGAACTGTCGCGGCGCATGGGTGCATTCTCGAACTTCGCAATTTCGTTTTCCATCATCTGCATCCTTGCTGGCGGCATCACTTCATATCCGCTCGCAATGGGAACGGGCGGCGGTTTCCAGGCAACCATCGGCTGGATCGTGGGCGGCGTCTTCGCCCTCGTCGTTGCGACATCGCTCGGACAGATCGCATCAGCCTACCCGACGGCTGGTGGTCTCTATCATTGGTCATCCATCCTTGGCGGACGCGGTTGGGGTTGGGCAACGGCTTGGATCAATCTCCTCGGCCTGATCTTCGTCGTCGCGTCGGTCAACGTCGGCGTATGGCTTCTGTTTCGCGACCTCGTTCTCGCCGGCGTTTTCCACATGGACGTCACGACATGGACCACGCTGTCGACCGACCCGCTGCCAGCCGGCATGACGGCCGATCAAGTCGCGGCCAACAATAACCATGCCTATCTGGTTCAGGTCATTGCAGTCAGTCTCATTACGTTTTGTCAGGCTGTTTGCAACCACTTCGGCATCAAGCTCACCACTGCACTCACGGATTTTTCCGGCTACCTGATCCTCGTCGTCGCGGTGGTTTTGACCGCAATGTTCCTGATCTGGGGAGCGAGCTGGGATTTCTCGCGGGTCACGACGTTCGTCAACAACACGGGCGAGGCTGGCGGTGGATATGTGCCGGAGCCACGCACGGCACTCATCGCCTTCCTCATCGGCCTGCTCTATCCGCTCTACACGATCACGGGCTTCGACGCGTCGGCGCATACGTCTGAAGAAACCCGCGATGCCCGCAATGCGGTGCCGCGCGGCATGATCCACTCGGTCTTCTGGTCACTCGTGTTCGGCTTCGTGATGGCGCTGTCGTTCGTGCTTGCCAGCCCCGATATGGCGGCCACGGCGAAAGACGGCGCAAACGCGTGGTTCAACCTCTTTAACAACCTGCCTGCGCCGCAGGTGCTGAAGGACGTGATTGCCATCTCGATCGTGGTCGCGAACTTCATCTGCGCCCTCGCGGGTCTCACCTCGACCTCGCGCATGATCTTCGCATTCGCCCGCGATGGCGGCCTGCCGGGATCGAGCGTGTGGAAGAGGGTCAGCCCGACGTGGAGAACGCCGGTTCCGGCCATCTGGCTCGGGGCGGTGCTTTCGGTCGCCGCAACGCTCTACTCGCCGGCCTTTGCCGCTCTTGCTGCCGGCTGCGCGTTGTTCCTCTACGTATCGTACGCGATGCCAATCGCGGCGGGCCTCCTCGCTGAAGGAAAGACCTGGACCGAGTTCGGGCCTTTCCGCCTCGGCATCTGGTCGAAGCCATTGGCGCTCGTTACCATATTGGGCGTCCTCGTGCTGATGTATGCGGGCATCCAGCCGCCATTCGATATTCTCATCAACTACGCGCTCGGCCTGCTCGCCCTCCTCGTTGTGCTGTGGTTCGGAATCGAATCGCGTCGCTTCAAGGGGCCTCCGATCGGAGCCGAAATTACGAAGCGACAGGCTGAAATCGCTGCGGCCGAGCGCGCCGTCGGCGAAGCCGTTTAAGACCCATATAACGAAGGCCGCGAGTTCACCACTCGCGGCCTTTTTGTTTCCGTTACGACGCTCACAATCAAAAAAACGCCGAATGGCAAAGGATTAAAGCAATATGTCGATCGCAGATGTCGCGATCGTAGGCGCGGGTGTCGTCGGCTGCGCGATGGCGAGACGTTTCGCTCTCGAGGGGGCAAAAGTCGTTCTTCTGGAACGCGGCGCGGACCTGCTCTCGGGGGCCAGCAAAGCCAACAGCGCCATTTTGCACACCGGCTTCGATGCGCCGCCCGGCAGCGTCGAACTCAGCTGTATGCAGGCCGGATATGCCGAATACCAGGCGATACGCGAGAGCTTCAATCTCCCGTTGCTCGAAACCGGAGCCATGGTCGTTGCCTGGTCGGACGCCGAGAAAGCGGCGCTCGACGGGATCGAGGCGCAGGCGCGCGCAAACGGCATCCACGATGTGCGGCGGCTGACGGCGTCCGAAATGCGCGCGCGCGAGCCGCAGCTTTCGCCTCGTGCGCTCGAAGCTCTGCTGGTTCCGGGCGAGCATGTGATCGATCCATGGTCGCCATTTCTGGCTTATCTGCTGCAAGCCAAGGCCCACGGCGCCGAAATCCGATTTGCGACAGAGGTGATTTCCGGAAGCTTTGACGGGGATATCTGGACGCTGCAGACGAGCACCGGGGAGCGGCAGGCGCGGACCGTCATCAATTGCGCCGGACTTTTTGGCGACCGGCTCGATGCGCGTCTCCTCGGCGCGGCTTCGTTTCAAATTCGCCCGCGCAAAGGTCAGTTCGTCGTCTTCGACAAGGCGGCGGCAGCGCTTCTCAGAACCATCGTCCTGCCTGTTCCGTCAGAACGCACCAAAGGCGTCGTTCTCGCGCGCACCGCTTTCGGGAACTTGCTCGTCGGGCCGACAGCCGAAGAGCAGCAGGATCGGGAACGCGCGACCGTCGTCGATGACACGCTTCGCGGTTTGATCGCGCGCGCCGTGGAAATGATACCTGCACTGGCGCATGCCGGCATCACGGCCGTTTACGCAGGGCTTCGCCCCGCGACAGAAGAGAAACATTATCGAATCTCCGCGCTTCCAGATCGCAATTGGATCACGGTCGGCGGCATCCGCTCGACGGGCATGACCGCATCGCTCGGCATCGCGCAGCACATTTACAAAATGTACGAGGAGATGGGGCATCGTCACGTGCCCGTCGCGGAGCCGGCAACGCCGCGCGTTCCAAATCTCGCTGAGCACGAACCGCGCGACTGGGAATCCGCGGGTTACGGCGAGATCGTTTGTCACTGCGAGATGGTGACGTTGCGAGAGATTGAGCAGGCTCTTTCGGGTCCGCTGCCGCCCGGCAATTTCGGTGGCCTCCGGCGTCGCACACGATGCGGCATGGGCCGATGCCAGGGCTTCTATTGCAACGCCCGGCTGGCGCAACTCACGGCCGGACATTTTGCATCGCCTCTGGCTGTCGGAGACGCCGCCTGATGGCCGTACTTCCCGAGAGATCCGCGAGCGTTGACGCGCTCGTCATCGGCGCCGGACCTGCGGGCCTTGCGGCGGCGACGCGACTGAAGCGTCTCGGTCTTGCGCGCGTAGTCGTCATCGATCGCGAGCTGGAAGCCGGTGGCGTTCCCCGTCACTGCGGGCATTCGCCATTCGGCATGCGCGAATTCGGACGCGTTTTGACCGGACCCGCTTACGCGCGGCGCCTGACGGATGCCGCACGACGCGCGGGCGTCGAACTGATGCTTGGCAATACCGTCGTCGCGATCGACACGAGCAAACCTTTGGTCGCGACTTGCGCGAGCAGCGAAGGCATCGTCCGCATCGCAACCAAACGCATTATTCTGGCGACTGGCGTGCGCGAGACGCCGCGCGCGGCGCGCCTCGTTTCGGGCGACCGGCCGCTCGGCGTTCTGAATACGGGCGCTTTGCAGGCTTACGCTTATCTTCAACATCTGGCGCCCTTTCGCAGGCCAGTGATCGTCGGCACGGAACTCGTTTCGCTTTCGAGCCTGCTGACGTGCCGCAGGATCGGTGCTCGTCCGGTCGCGATGATCGAGGAGGGTAGCGGACCGACGACGCGGCGGCTTTTCATGGGCTTGCCACGTCTGCTCGGCGTGCCGGTGCATTACGGAACTCGCATCACCGACATCCGGGGGATGCACCGCGTCGAGGCGGTGACGTTATCGGGAGCTGATGGAAAGCGGCAAGACATCGAATGCGACGGCGTGCTTTTTACGGGCCGTTTTACGCCCGACGCGCCGCTCGCCCGCGCCGCGGGGCTCGACATCGATAGCCGCACCGGCGGCCCGACGATCGATCAATTTGCACGGACGAGCGAGCCGCGGATTTTCGCTGCGGGCAATGTGCTGCATCCGGTCGAGACAGCTGGTTGGTCGTGGCGAGAGGCCGTGCGCGTCGCGGACTTCGTTGCTGCCGATCTCGGCGGATGGCTGCCGTCGCCGGACAACGCGATCACGCTCACGCCGGGAGACGGGATCCGCTATGTCGTGCCGCAACGCATTGTGCGTGGGCCTGGCGGATTGCCTCATATCCAATTGCGGGCGACTGGCGACGTGTCCGGCGCATTGGTTGCACACAGCAAAGGTCAGCGATTGAGAACACAACCGATGACGTCGGGACCCGAGCGCCGGATTTTGGCCCCGCTCGCCGCGTTCCGTCAGGCCGATACAGATATCACTTTCAGTTTCGACAACAGCCGTTCAACGGCATCCCGGAGCGATGCGACATGCGTGTAGCGGCGATCGATCAAGGCACGACTTCGACGCGCGTTCTCGTCGCCGACACGGACGGCAAGATAGAGATCGCGTGCGCCATAACTCATCAACAGATCCATCCGCATCCCGGATGGGTGGAGCACGATCCTGAAGAGCTGCTGGGCAATATTCGCGCCTGTCTCCAAGCTGCGGGCGCGGTCGATGCGATCGGCATCGACAATCAGGGCGAGAGCTGCCTCGCGTGGGATGCGCGAACAGGCGCGGCGTTATCCCCCGTCATCGTGTGGCAGGACAATCGTACCGCCGACGTCGTCGAGCGCCTGAAGGGTGCCGGCGCCGAAGCATTGACACTCGCGCGGGCCGGGCTGCCGTTGGATGCGTATTTCTCCGCCTCGAAGCTCGCTTGGATCATCAACACGCTTCCGGCGGCGAAGGCCGCCATGGAGGCCGGGCATCTGCGGCTCGGCACGACGGACGCGTTCTTCCTCGAACGCTTGACCGGAACCTTCGCGACCGACGTTACGACAGCCTCACGCACGTCACTGATGGATCTCGAGACGGGACAATGGGACGAGCGGCTCTGCCAGCTCTTCGGCGTCCCGATGTCGTGCCTGCCGAAAATCATGCCAACCGTTGCGGATTACGGGCGCGTTGACGGTGTGCCGATTACCGCGGCTGTCGTCGATCAGCAGGCGGCCCTCTTCGGTCATGGATGCCGTAACCCCGGCGACGCCAAGATCACCTTCGGTACCGGCGCATTCGCGTTGACGGTCACGGGCGACAAGATCGCACGTGCGCCGGAAAAAGGTTTGCTGCCGACGGTCGCCTGGTCGATTGACGGCCGCATGACTTACGCAGTCGACGGCGGGGTCTATGACGCGGGTTCGGCAATCGAATGGGCGCGGCGCATCGGTCTGGTGACTGATCTGACAGCGGATCTCGATTGGTTCGACTGTACGCCCGCTATCGAACGCGGCGTCGTCTTCGTGCCGGCGCTTTCGGGTCTTGCCTGTCCGCATTGGGACCGGACGGCGGCGTCGCTTTTCCTCGGCATGACGGCTGCGACGACGCGGGCCGACCTCTGTCAGGCGTTGCTGGAAGGGATTGCGCTCAGCGCCGCCGATGTCGTCGGGGCCATGGACGCACATGTTGCGATTGGCCGTTCGATTGCCATCGACGGGGGCCTCGCCCGCAGCCGGTACTTCGCGCAATTCCTGGCAGACATGATCGGCCGCGACGTGCTCGCGACAAGTTTCGATGAGCGCACGGCGTTCGGCACGGCGTCGCTAGCCGCGCTTGGCGGCGGGTTCGCATTGCCTGCCCCCGAAACCGTCTCGCGGACGTTTTCGCCGCGGGGCGGCGATAATGGCAAGATACGCGCACGTTTCAGCGAGGCCGTATCACGGGCCAAGGGCTGGCGGGATCACGGTGGACAGCGGGCCGATTGAAAGTTCGCCCGTCGATGGGCGAGCTGACATTGGAGCTCTCCGCACCTACATGATGCGGGATGCCGGAGGTTCCAATGGCTCCACTTTCCATACTCGATCTCGTTCACGTTACCGAAGACACCGATGCGCGCGGCGCTCTCGATAACGCCCGCGACCTCGCCGCGCATGCCGAACGCTGGGGCTATCGCCGCTTCTGGGTTGCCGAGCATCACAACATGCCGGGGATCGCCAGCGCCGCGACATCGATCGCTATCGCGCACATTGCCGCCGGATCGAATTCCATTCGCGTCGGTGCGGGCGGCATCATGCTGCCCAATCATGCGCCGCTCATTATCGCCGAGCAGTTCGGCACCCTCGCACGGCTTTTTCCCGGGCGCATCGATCTGGGCGTCGGCCGCGCGCCCGGCACGGACCAGCTGACGGTGCAGGCTTTGAGACGGCAACCGACGGCCGCCGATACGTTCCCGCGCGACGTGCTCGAGTTGCAGGCCTACTTCGAACCAGCTGCGCCTCACCAGCGTGTGCAGGCTGTGCCGGCGGCAGGAACGAAAGTACCCATCTGGATCCTGGGATCGAGCACGTACGGGGCGCATCTCGCGGCGGAGCTTGGGCTTCCGTACGCGTTCGCTTCGCACTTCGCGCCCGACCAATTGCTGGCCGCGCTCGACGTTTACCGCAGCCGCTTCAAGCCGTCGGAGCAGCTCGCGACGCCGCACGCGATGGTCGGTGTCAATATCATCGCCGCCGAAACCGGCAGGGAAGCGCGGCGTCTGGCGACGACGCAGCAGATGTCGTTTGCAAACATTTTTCGCGGGGCGCGGGGGCTCAGCCAGCCGCCGATCGACGACATTGAGACCTATTGGACGCCGCGCGAAAAGGCGCAAGTTTTGCAGATGCTTCAGCGTTCCATCGTCGGCTCGCCGGAAACGGTCCGCGCCGGAATCGACGCGCTGATTGACGAAACCGCTGCCGACGAGATTATGATCGTATCGGATGTTTATGATCATAGTGCGCGGTTACGCTCGTTCGAGCTCATCGCGGCCGTGCACCAAGCCAGCGGCAAAGAGAAAACGTCGACGGAGACCTGTCCTTGAGTAATGACGAGAGCGAACCGCCTCCGAGCGCCAGCAAGCTTACGCGAAGCAAGCAACGCTGGGCGCGGGAAGGCCGCTTCCTCACTGGAAGGACCGCGCGTGCAGATTCGGAGCGGCTGCCCCCGGGCCAGCATGTGGTTCGCGATTGGCCAGTGCTCGATCTCGGCGAGCAACCCGCGATTGCTCTCGACGCCTGGAACCTCGTGATCGACGGCGCTGTCGACCATCCGGTGACGCTCGATTGGGCCGCATTTCAAAGCGAGCCACAAACAGCCAAGACCTCGGATATTCATTGCGTGACGACTTGGTCGCGGTACGACAACCGCTGGACCGGCGTCGCGACACGAGATCTGCTCGACCTCGTCATGCCGAATGCCACCGCCCGGTTCGTCATTCTGCATAGCTACGATCGCTACACGACCAATATTACGATCGAAGACTTCGCGTCCGACGATGCGGTCGTAGCGCATACCTGGGAAGGAAAGCCGCTGACACGGGAACATGGCGGGCCCGTCCGCCTCGTCGTACCACATCTTTATTTCTGGAAAAGTGCGAAGTGGCTGAAGCGGATCGAGTTCACGGCTGAGGACGCGCCCGGCTTCTGGGAGGTCAACGGTTATCACAACCGCGCCGACCCGTGGCTGGAACAGCGCTATTCCGACGATTGAGGCACCGGCTTCAGGCGGCTCAATTGGTTAACATCCAGGGGATGAATTGCACTTATGGCCCGATGCGCGAACGCGAAGGCGTTTCGCTCGCGACCCCACACGGGGGCATAACTTCTGCCATCGTTTCGGCGGAGCATTCGCGCTAAAGTCGAATCTTATTGCGGGGCAATTAAAAAAGGGGGGGTCGATTGTTTCCCCATCGACGTTTTTTCGGCATCGCGCCGGCAATTTTGCCGATAGCGATTGCGTTTCTCTCCCTTGTCGTGCCGGCATCCAATGCGCAGGCAAAGGACGCTGCGGACGATTGTGAAGGCGTCATCGGCCTGTCGGTGCTCGCTTCGCCAGTCGCTCCGTGGAACGGCGCGCCTTTGCGGGTGATCTTCTCGTCGGAGAAACCGATCACGGCTGAGTTCTCGCTCGCGGGTCCCGATGGCGCGGTCGCGGTCAAGTCCAACGAGCGTCACGGCGGGCCGCCGTATTTCTGGTTCGCCGAAGTGGCATCGCCCGCTGCCGGAACGTGGCACGCGAAGCTCACGCGCGACGGCGGTGACGCGGACTGCGCGACGATCACCCGCGAGATCACCGTCGGCCGAACCGCATCGGCGCCCATCAAGGCTACGAGCAAAAGTGTCTGGCCAGTCAGGGGTGCCTGGAACCGGTCGACCGAAAACCTCTATTCGGCCTGGATCGAGAAGCTGTTCGATGCGCCGATCGAGCAGGAACTGTCATGGCCGGCGTTGCATGAAGTGCTGCGCGATAAATCGCGCAATTTCCTGTTCAACCATCTGGGGCTCGACGAAGACTCTAAAAAGCTCGTCTTGAAGCCGGACTGCGCCGACCTCCCCTACTTCCTGCGCGCATACTTTGCATTCAAGACCGGTTTGCCGTTCGGATACTCGAAGTGCACGCGCGGCGGCGGCGGCAAGGCCCCCCGGTGTCCGCAGTGGTTCAACATTCAGCGGGAAGAATCCGCCCCGGCGACCGATCAAAATGACGCCCAGGCGGGCTCAGGTTCACTCTTCGGAGTTTTCGGTAATGCGGCCGCGCAAACGACCCCTTCCCGGGCTTCATCGCGGCCCCCAGGCCTTGTGCCCGGATTTGGCTACTATTTGCGAACGACGGTCGCCAATGGGGTTCATTCGGGTTCCGGCCGCACGGCTGCGGACGACGACAACACCGATTATTATCCCGTCCCGCTCACGGCGGACGCGCTTCGTCCAGGGACGATCTATGCCGATCCCTACGGCCACGTATTGGTGCTCGTGAAGCGGATCGCGCAGACGAGTGATTCCGCAGGGGTTTTTCTGGCCGTCGATGGCCAGCCCGACGGGACTGTCGCGCGCAAGCGGTTCTGGCGCGGAAATTTCCTCTTTGCACAAAATCCTTCGCTCGGGAGCCCCGGCTTCAAGCGCTTCCGGCCTGTCGTCGCCGATGCAAACGGCGGCCTGAGGCGGCTGGCGAACGCTGAGATTTCAAAAGATCCCCAATACGGCGACTTCTCCCTCGAACAGTCGAAGCTCGGGGTCGAAGACTTTTACGATCGGATGGACGATGTGATGTCGCCGGAGCCGCTCGATCCGTTGCGCGCGATGAAGGAGACGATCACGGCGCTCGAAGAGCAGATCAAGACCCGCGTCACTTCCGTCGAGAACGGCCGGAAGTATCAGAACGGTGGGGGCGCGGAGGTCGCAATTCCGTCCGGCTCGTCGATCTTCGAGACGACCGGAGCATGGGAGGATTACTCGACCCCATCCCGAGATCTCAGGTTGCTCATCGCAATCGACGTCGTGTGCGGCTTTCCTGACCGCGTCGCGCGGCGGGCGGACCGGTATGCGATGCCCAAGGATAAGAGCCCCTCCGAGGTTAAAGGCGAACTGGATAGCCTGCTCGCAGCCGAGCTGGCAGCACGCAAGTTCTCCTATCCGCGTAGTGACGGCTCGACTTGGACACTTGCCATGAAGGACGTTATCGACCGCGCCGCCGATCTCGAGATGGCCTACAACGTCAATGATTGCGTCGAGCTCAGATGGGGCGCGCCGCAGCAAAGCGACGAGGCTTCTACTTGCAAGCGTCGCGCATCCTCGGCGCAGCGGAGCAAAATGGCGGAGTATCGCGCGTGGTTTCATGACCGCCGCCGCCCCGCGCGCGAGTAGCCGAACCTTCTCAGCTATTAGACGGCAGATGATACGAAATTTTTGCGGATTACGTGCCGAATACATGAAAAGACCCCGACGGCTTAACGGCATTATTGCCGTGTCGACGGGGTCAGTTGAAGATTGATAAAATTAATACGTAAGAAAAAATGATTTCTGCAACATGCTACGCAGTGTACTGAATAAACGCGCTTTTTGCTAGGCCGCAAAACGCGAAAACGCGCCGTGGTTGCTGAGGACTTTCGCCATCAAAATCCGCGCAGTTGCTGCACATCTTTGCGAAGATCCGGAATGATGTACTGGGAAATACAGCACAATAACTCGGCAGATATATCCGTCGTCGCGATATCCACAAAAGTGGAAAAAGCCCAAAAATTATTTATGGCCTAGGCCAACTGGGCGAAGGTTTTCAACCGGAATTGATCCGTCCGCAGAAACATGCATTAGGACAATATTGGCGATAACGGGATCGCATTATCGCTCGGCGGACATCGCGCCTCACTCCGGTGCTTGCAGAGCTTCGCTGAACGTCGCGAAGATTGGAGAGATGGATGCGCATGGTGACGATCACTCGACGAGCCCCCAGCCCGTCAACTTCCCATGTCACGCTCAACGGCATGAGGACTAAGGATCGTGAGGCATGAAACGGCCCTCGCGCTGGCGAGCCGGCGCAAAAAAGGACGCTGATTTCCGTGACGTTTAGTCGGAGCCGCTTAGGACCTTCCGATCAGCGCGATGATTGCGGTTCGTGACGAAGACCACCAAACCGGTACCGAGAGCTCCGAATACAAGAAGAGCCTCAACTGCGAAAATCATCGTGTAGGCTGAATCGGGCATTGCGCTTCCTCTTTATTTTTATCCGCTTATGAAACGATGTTCCCTCGCAAAAAGCTACCGAAGTCTGCGCAAATTGGCATTTCTTTTTCGGATGTGCGCTGCACTGCACAAAGCCATCTCCCAGCCGCAAGCGATGGCTGGATGTTATTTTGTCGAACGATCGCATGTGCTTGTCGTCGTCATTACGCACGCAGACTAAGGGGGCATTGTGAAACGATCTTCCCGCGACGCAACCGGCCGCTAAGCCGTTTTGGGCAAATATCCCGATTGCACTAACGAGCTTCGAGGAACTGCTCGAGTGCGGTTCGTGTTGGGAGTCCAGCTCGCGCGCCAAGCCCCGTGCAACTGATCGCGGCGACGGCGGATGCGATGCGTGCGCACTCAGCGTCCTTCAGGCCTTCCGAGATCGCCCATGCAAACGCGCCGTGAAAGGCATCGCCTGCGCCTGTCGTGTCGACGACTTCGACCGGGAACGCGGCTTGGCGGCAAAGCTTTCCGTTGACGGTCATCCAAAGGTATCCGTTGACGCCCAACGTTACGCCCGCATGGCAAATGCCGGATTGAACCAACGTTGCCAGGCGCTCCTCGTCGCTGGCGCCGCTCACGAACTGCCTGAAGGCCGGCGCGGAGAAGATCGCGTAGTCGGCGAGCCCGAGGACTTTCGCAAGCAGCTGCCCGCTGTTCAAATCAATATCGAGGACGGTTGGCACGTTGTGAGCGCGGGCGGCTGCGAACGCGGCGACAGTTCCTTCAAGCCAGGTCAAATCGCTCGAGACGGCACCCGCATTCGCGATATCGGCGATGGGAAGCCAATCGGCGGCGAGAGGGAATTCATGATCGTCCTCGCTGACGACGAGGCGTTCTCCGTTACGATCAACGATGACGGCAGCTGTCGCCGATGAAACGCCGGCGCACGTGCGAACGTGTGTCGTGTCGACACCCACGGCATCGAGCTGCTGGCGAATTATCGCGCCCGAAGGATCGTCGCCGATGCGCGCCCAGAGCGAGACGCCACCGCCGAGACGCGCGATCGCGGCTGCAGCGTTCGCAGCCATGCCGCCTCCGCTCGCGACGTGAGCAAGTGCGCGAATTTTCGTCGGCGATGATGGAAACGCCTCGATCCGATATACGTAATCGAGTGCGGCGTGGCCGACCGCGATGACGTGCTTTGGGGGCATGAAGCTTTCGCGCGTGTGGATGACTTCAGGGTAGCGGAGGGCGCTCGTCCGGCTGTTCTGCAAGAGAGCTTCGCGCGCTCGCGAGAACGTTCAGACGGGCGTGCAGCCGCTCGATCTCGTTCAGGAGGTCGAAGACGAGCGCAATACCTGCGGGATTTAGGCCGAGGTCCCGATTGAAGCGTTTCGCCTTTGCGGCAAGGACGACGCTCACGCTCGAAAATCTCCATTCCGATGGACTGCGTCCCTGCGGCTCGATGATCCCCTGCTCTACAAGCTCAGAAATCCACGCCACATCGCCCTGGCAGCTTTGGCAGAGTTCTTCGAGTGAATAGACGGATGCCGAACCAATCATTTCAGCGGGCATGGGCTCGCGCTCTCCATTTGCCATATCTCAAACTCCCAGGCTCAAACTTCAAGGCTGGCGCGTGGATCGAACGCCAATTCCTTCGCCATTTCCTCGTAAATCTGACGGGCCTTTTCGTTGGTTGCGGGCGGCCAAACAATCTTCAGAACCGCATAGAGATCGCCGGGCGGCGTCGCCGGAATTCCGCGGCCTCTGACCCTCAGTTCGCGCCCATGCGCGGAGCCGGGCGGGACTTTCAACATGATCGCTCCTCCGGGTGTCGGCATCTTCACGCTTGCGCCCAACGCCGCTTCCCAGGGGGCAACGGGAAGATCGAGATAAAGATCCTTGCCGACGACGCGATAACGCTGATCCGGCTTGAAGCGGATTTCGAGATAGAGATCGCCTGCCGGGCCGCCACCCATTCCGGGTGAGCCCTGGCCTTTCAAGCGGATGCTTTGTCCCTCGGTGACGCCTTTCGGGATCTGCACTGTCAGACTTTTATCGCGCACCAGAACGTGGCCGCCTTCATCGAGTTCCGGCACGCGAAGTGTAATCGTGCGCGTGGCGCCTTCCAGCGCGTCTTGGAGATCGATGAGGATTTTCGCGTGATGGTCTTCGCCTCGCGCGCGAAACGTCGTGTGAGTCCGGCCGTGATGACGTTCGGCGCGAGCTCCGCCGAAAATCGATTCAAAGAAGTCGCTGAAGTCACCGGCTCCGGATCTGCCTGAAAACTCGAATCCGGCGTCCCAGTCCGGAGGCGGCCTGAAGTCCTGCCCGGATTTATAATCTTTGCCGAGCTGATCATAGGCCGCGCGCTTCTCGGGATCGCTCAAGACATCATTGGCTTCGCCGATCTCTTTGAACTTTGCTTCGGCGCCATCTTCCTTGTTGACGTCGGGATGGAATTTTCGCGCGAGCTTACGGTATGCGCGCTTGATGTCGTCCTCGGTTGCATTTCGTTCCACGCCGAGGATTTTGTAATAGTCCTTGAATTCCATTTGGGCTCACATCATCGGATGAGGTTCAGCGCATCAGTGATAATTTCCCGGTGATCGAAGGCGATTTCAACACCATCGAAGTCTTTTATCCAGACCACAGCTGCCGCATCGTCGGCGGCTCTCGCGTCGCCGCGCGCATCATTCGTCAGGAATGCGACTGAGCAGACGTGACCGCGAGGATCGCGATCGGGCCGTGAATAAACGCCGACGAGTGCGAGGTTCATCGCGTCAAGTCCCGTCTCCTCCGCCAGTTCGCGCCGCGCCGCATCTTCGACCGCCTCACCGATTTCGACAAATCCCCCGGGAAGCGCCAGATAATGCTTGAACGGCGGGTTTTTACGCCGGACCATAAGCACCCTGCGGTCCCGATCGACAACAACGCAGTCGGCGGTAAGAGCGGGCGTTCGAGGAAGCGGCATGGCGATCCTATTTACGGCGAAAGCGACAACGTGAAAACCGCGACGAGCGCCGGATTGCTGCTGTATCGCGATAGAAACGGGCTTGAAGTCTTGCTCGCTCACCCTGGTGGGCCATACTGGCGCAAGAAGGACGAAGGTTCGTGGACGGTACCGAAGGGTGAAGTTCTAGCCGGAGAAGACTTATATAAAGCAGCGTTTCGCGAATTTGTTGAAGAGACCGGATTTCATCCCCGAGGCACTGTCACTCCGCTCGGGTCCGTCCGGCAGGCCGGCGGAAAGCGCGTTCATGTATGGGCGGTAGAGGACGATTGGAACCCTGAGACGCTCGTTAGCAATACGTTCAGCATGGAATGGCCGCCGCGGTCTCGCCAGACGCAGACGTTTCCCGAGATCGATCGCGCCGAATGGTTCGATCTCACCACGGCGCATCGCAAAATACTGAAGGGGCAAGCCGAATTGCTCAACCGCCTTGAGCTTTTGCGGAACGCCAAGTGAGGGCGACGTTTCGGGAGTGAACCTCATCTCATGGAAGCGGCCGCGCAATTCGAACCAATACGAAAACCACGCTAACCGGATTTTAAGCAATCCGGCAGCCGAAGGGCGAAAGCTCTGAAAGTCTTAGGGAATATCATGGATATCGATTGCATGCGCGCCGGTTGGCTTGAGAAGATCGGGATTGCCGGACAAGCGCGAAAAAATTCCAACGGGATTGAGTGGCGTCATGGATGAATGCAATTCAAAGATCGTGCTTTCTGAGGCCTATTCGGAGAGGCTTTCCGACGACGAGATCGCGGAGATGATGGCAGAGGCTGCCATGGTCGATCTTCTTTTCCAGTCTGGACGAATTTCGACGTTATACCTTACCGGCTTGGTGGCAGCTGCTGATACGTCGTCCGAATGGCAGCCGGAGCCCGAAGCCTCGGCGGCCTAATTCGCACTTCGGCACGCGGGCCAAGGTCAACGAATGAGCGGATGCGATTTCGCCCGCTCATTTTTTTGCTCAGCTCATCTCTGAACACGAGCCCTGCCTCTTGTCACGGCGTGGCCTCATTTCACGGGGCCGTATTCTGGGGCATATTCCGGCGGCAACGGTTCCGCTACGGCACTGAAAAGGTAGGTCAGGCCGATACGGGTTACCCAAAAACTATCCTCAAATTTCGTTTGCACTTGGCACGAACCGCCAGGACCGCCGCAGGAATCGAAGCTAACCGAGTCGTGGTCGGTTCCTAGATCGACGTAGGCTGCGTCGCCACGAAACGTCCAATGATCCCTCAGAAAAATTTCGAAGCCGCCGCCGACTGTCCAGCCCACCTTTGTTTCGTCATTGTGCCGCGTAACGGGCCCATCAAGCGCAAATGGATCGGAGAATTTGTGGTCGACGGCCGCGTAGGCGAACCCGCCGGTCGCGAACAACAGTATGTTGTCATCGGCTATGACGCCTACCCGGCCATTCAGTGAGCCGAACCAATTCATCGATGAGTTGAAGGATGGGCCAAACCTTTCGTTTCCTAAGCGGTTATCGGCGCCGAAATAGTTGAACGCCGATTCAATGCCGATCAGCGCATTTCCGCATTGGATATTGTAACCGGTGTACGAACCGAGGGTGAAACCCTTATCGTTGCCGCTGATCGTGCCTATATCGCCGGACACCTTGGATCGCATGCTGCCGCCGCCGAGCTCGCCGCCTGTATAAAGGCCTGAGTATATGCCGCCGCATGGCGTTCCAGGCGGCCCGCCCCAAAGGATATTCGGGCCATCAGCGCGCGCTGCGGAGGCTCCAGCGAGGCAAAATATCAGCGCTATAACTATCTGAATGATCTTCATAATATGGACACCCGTCTAAAATTCAATTTTGAAAAATCTGACGTTCGGAGTCGAAAACTTCTGAAGTCTGAAAAATCTGAAACCGGAATTTTGAAATCGGAAAGCGGCGGCCCGAAAATCCGAACCGCGATGAGCGCTTGAGCTTCACAGGCAGGGGATGTGATTCGCAGGGTGTCGTCGAGCGGCGTGCTGCGGTTTGTCTCTCATTGCAGAGAGGCGTTGCTCAACTTACACGCATGCCGCCTTTCGGCGAGCTCGCCACTGCTTGTTCCTCTGTCATTTCGTGATTTCATTTAAAAAGATACGGCGCGACTTTACGCAAACTCCACGCCACAGCGGTACGATCAGATATATTTCGCGTCATATTTTTATACTCTGGATTTTTTTATCGTGCTGAAGGGCGTGTTAGCGCAGATCGTGCCTGATCGGGCGGCGATCGTTGAGCGGGACAAGGGCATCGCGTTTCTATCTGCCACGCGGTCCATTTATCAGCTCGATGAGCTATTCTATTTCTGTGCGAACATCCCAAGGCATTCGAGCCGCGCTTTCGTGCATTGTGCTTTCAGCAGTGATTTCGCTGCCCAAGCGATTACGTCTCATCCGATTTCCGCCGAGCAATTGGCGAGCCTGAAAATCACCAAGCTCTCGAAACGATGGAAGGGGTGCGATAGCGGCGATGCTTCAGAATCCGCGATCGAGCTGACGACGCGAGGACGTGAGCTTGCGATCTTGGGTTTCTCCTCCAGCCCAACGCCCGCAACCGACGCGGATGCCGAAGGCCCTCCCTCCTCTGCCGAATTGAAAACGCTCGGCGATTATTTCCACAGTCATATGCTCAGACGGAACGGCATCGATTCGTCCGATGCGCTGGTCATATCTGCAAGAGAACTCGATTGCCTGAGATGGGTCGCAGCGGGAAAATCAGCTTGGGAAGCGAGCGTGATCCTCGGAATCAGTGAGCGCACAGTTCGCTTTCATCTCAATTCCGCGCGGGAAAAGCTCAACTGTACGACAACCACGCAAGCGGTCGCGAAAGTTGTCGCTCAACAACTGATCGCGATATGACGCCGTTTCGCCGTTGATTTTCGGAACGCATGGACGTTCGCCGCGGGCGGCTCGGCGTCTGGCGCCGGATGCAAGACTTCTTCCGCATTCGACAGCCGACCGCTTTCGAAATCTGCGCAAATACGCACGTATCCTTCCCATGCTTGCACGACAAATGCTCTGCCTTCGCTCGCGTCTGCGAGTGTCCGAAGCGCGCGGTCCGCGATGATGTATGCTGCGATCATCAATCCCGCGGTGAGAGAGCCCGCGAGCATCAGATGCACGCCCCAGCCAATGACAGCAAGTGACGCAGCGATGCGAACGCCCCGTGAGCCGAGCGGGTTTTTGAAAAGCGCCGCGCTCAGGACAGCGAGACCGGCGAACGACGCGATTGCGCCGAGGCCGGGATTGATCAGGAAGAGGACGGCGAAGAAGAGTGGCGTCAGCGGTGCATCGAACAGAAGGAGCATCGTCGGGCTCGACAAGACGGCGCGCAGCTTATGCAGCGTACGTAGCCCTTGCATCTGGCCACCGTCGCGTTCCGGCGCGGACATCAGCAGGGCGGACAGTATGGTGCTGCCGAGGACCGTCTCCATCGCAGCGCCGAGCTGGCTCAGAGGTCGCCTTCGAAGGATGTCCAGCACTGACATCATGGCGAGAATACCCAGCGTGACGCCGGGCAGCATCACCAGCGGATCGATGCCGCCGCCGGATAGGGTATGGTCGGCCATTCGGAAGGAATAGATCGGCATCGCCAGCATCAGCAGGTTGGCAAAAATCGAGAATACCGCAACTTCGGCAAGCGTTCTTCTTGCCGCCAATCTCCACAGCGTTAATGCATTAACGGCGCGATCCCGCCGTTCAGACGGGGCGTTGCCGGCTGCAAGGCTCTTCAAGGACTGCTCGACATTGCGGTGAATGTTCGCGAGTCTGACGAGAGCCGGATGCGGGGGGATGGATTTGCCGAGGCCCTCAAGCGCGCCCGGCGCACTATTCGCGACCAAGTGTAGACTGCGTCTTTCAACCGTTGACATGACCGGCATCGAATAAGTTGAGCGTACTGGTCAGATCATCGAGATCGAGGTTCGATGCCGCCAGATGGTGGGCGGGCAGGGCATGCGGCGCGGCGCCTACGCCTTCGAAATGGATCAAACGGGCGCGGCGGGGGCACCTCCCCATCCTCTGACTGATTATGTTCCGGCGGAGACGATGGACGAGATGGCGATGGAGCCGATGGGCTCCACTCCGAGGTCTCCACGCAGTCAGGTCTTTCATTCTGCCTCTCCGATCAAAGCAAGGCAATTTGCTCGGCTTGTTTTTGCTGCTCAGGGACAATGGCGAAGAAGGATCGTTTAAGAACCTGATCGGAACGACAGTGACGATGCGAAAATGCTGATCAATTTCGAAATAAACCGGCAAGCATGTGCCGCCGATCCTTCAGAAAATGCGTCGACATACGTTCTGCCGGAAAAAGCTATTTGAGGTTTGGACCAAATCTTCCGTCAAGCGATCATCGGCGTCAGGCTAAGACGCACATGCGGGCGCCTCGGTTTGGGAGAGCATCGAGGCGCCCGCTATCTGGCGCCAACGCGCGGACGGAGGCGTCGCTGGCTCGCTCAGGATCTCATATCGGGTGGCCAAATCAACTGTCGAAACCGTCAGGGGAGTTGTCTGAAATGCCCATAGCGCGCGGGCGTTTTGTGGCGTCAATTAGCCATCGCCTTCAGAAGGCGCCAAATTCTGCTTCGAAAGATTTGACCGATGAAAGCCATGGTCTTCCGCGCCGTCGGTCAGCCGCTGGATCTTGAGGAGCGGCCCGATCCTGTTCCGCAAAGCGGTCAGATTCGTATTCGTATCGAAGCATGCGCGGTTTGCCGGACAGACCTTCACGTTATCGACGGCGATCTGCCGTTTCCGAAGCTACCCATCATTCCTGGACATCAGATCGTCGGCATTGTCGACGCCGTCGGCCCGAACACGACGGATCATCGGGTCGGCGATCGGGTCGGGGTGCCTTGGCTTGGCCACGTCTGCGGACACTGCCACTATTGTGCAAGCGGACAGGAGAACCTGTGCGATTTCCCGCTCTTCACGGGCTATACGCGCGACGGTGGTTTCGCGACGCATACGATCGCAGATTCCGATTTTGCATTTCCGATGGCGAATTTCGACGATCCCGTCGCGGCCGCACCCTTGCTGTGCGCGGGGCTCATCGGCTGGCGCTCCTTGCGCTTCGCAGGGGAGGGAGCGCGGATCGGCCTCTTCGGATACGGAGCGGCGGCGCACATCATCACGCAGGTTTGCAATTGGCAGGGCCGCGAAGTCTACGCGTTCACCCGGCCCGGCGACGAAGCGGCGCAAAAGTTCGCTCTCTCGGTTGGTGCGCGCTGGAGCGGCGGGTCGGACGCAACGCCGCCGGACCCACTTGATGCCGCGATCATCTTCGCGCCGGTCGGGGCACTCGTGCCGACGGCACTCAAGACCGTTCGCAAAGGCGGTCGCGTCGTATGCGGGGGCATACATATGAGCGACATCCCGACGTTCCCTTACTACTTGCTCTGGGAAGAGCGGGACATTCGATCGGTCGCTAACCTCACGCGCCAGGACGGCAAGGAGTTTCTCGCGATCGCTCCGAAAGCCGCGGTCCGCACCACGACGACAGTCTACCCTTTGGAGCGCGCGAACGAAGCATTGGCGGATCTCAAGGCGGGACGCTTTTCCGGGGCGGCCGTGCTCGTTCCTTAGAGACGGCTTGGCCTTAGAGCCGGCTTGGCCGTGCCGCCCTCGTGGCCGCCTTTAAGAAGTTATGCCGAATCGTCGACGCCGACTTCCTTTCTATGCGGAGGTCGGCGTGATGTTACGAGCCTGCAACGCCATCGCGCACAACGCGCATCCGCCAAATACGAGATTGATGCCGACAAGCAGGCCGATCGCCCAAGCCGCGGATGACGGCAGGGCAAAGAAGATCAAGCCGGCGAGCACCAGATCGACGATCCCGCTCAAGAGCATGACCCACCAGCTTCCCGGCAATTCGTTGCGATGTTCGGCAGCGAACATGATCGAGGAAATGCCTTCAATAATGAAGAAGGCGATCAGGACGAGGGTGAGAGATACCATTCCCGATATTGGCCAGAAGAGAAGGACAAGGCCCGCCGCAATGGCGATCAGCGCTGAAATGAGCGACCACCAAAAGCCGGGCATCGGACGGACGGAAAAGGTCGTGAAAAGGCCGGCGATGCCGCTGAACAACAAAAGCCAGCCGATGAAAAGCTCAACGGTCAAGGTCGCTATTTGCGGAATGATGATCGCGGCCGCGCCGAGGATGATCAGTACGATGCCTTCGAACAGATAGAGCTTCCAGTGCTCATGCAGCGCCGACGCAAATTGAAATCTAAAATTGCGAGCTTCGGATTGATTGAATGTCATTTGTCGAACTCCCCAGTGTTGGAGTGAGAAATCAATGCAGACAATACGACAAAATCCGTTGTCGCGCTCTAAGAGCCGACACGTCGTGAATTTGTTATGACTAGAGGAGGGAAATTTCGCCGAAGATCGGCTGGCCGGCAAAGCGCTCACCTAATCGTCGGTCGTGAGCTTAAATAAGTTGTCGTTGCAATCCGCCTTACCCTTCAACGAAGCTAAGCGCGACGACTTTGAACGCTAACGGATGGATTTCCGGCATTTGCCATATGCGTCCGAATTGCAGAGGCCCGGCAGCTCCTCGCCGCCGGGCCTCTGATTCTATCAGGCGATCTTGTCGCCCATCGGCAAATTTCGCAGCCGCTTGCCGGTCGCCGCGAAGATGGCATTGGCAAGCGCCGGCGCAAACGGCGGCACGCCGGGTTCACCCACACCACCGGCGTGGACGCCCCACGGCGCATCGATGATGTGCACCGAGACTTTCTGGGGATAATTGCTCATCCGCGTCACGTCGTAGTCGGTGAAATTCGACTGCTCGACGGCGCCGTTCTTGAACGTGATGCCGCTGTAGAGCGCGTTCGACATGCCCATAACGGCGGCGCCCTCCATCTGCGAACGGATGCGCTCGGGATTGACGTGGAAGCCGCAATCGATCGCCGACGTCACCTCCGGTACACGGATCGTTCCGTCGTCATCGATCGCGACATGGACGACGCTCGCGACATAGCTCGCGAACGCGCGATGAACGGCGATGCCGAGGCCCTGGCGCGGAGGCAAGGTCTTGCCCCAGCCTGCATTCTCCGCCGCGACGCGGACGACGTTCTTCAGGCGCGCCGTGTTGATCGGAAATTCCTTATAGGGCTCGCCATAGTTCCAGAAGTCGTCGGGGAAGCCCGCCGTCTTCGGATCAATTTCGCGGTCCGGCCCAAGCATTTCGAGCAGGAAATCCTTCGGATCGCGGCCGAGTTTGTGGGCGACTTCGCAGACCGCCGACTGCACGGCGAACGCTCGCTGAATGTTGGAGACCGAGCGGAACCAGCCGATGCGCGTGTGGGCCATCGCTTGGCCGTTCTCGCAGCGGATGTTCGGAATATCGAATGGCATATCGACAAAGCCCATGCCGTATTCGATCGGGAACTGGTAGCCGTCATCCTGCTTGAACGTCGAGACGATGGACGGCGCCACGGTCCGGTGACGCCAGCCGGTGACCTTGCCGGCATCATTGAGCGCGACCTCGATGCGTTCGACGGACGTCGTGTGATAGAACGAGTGCTGAATGTCGTCCTCACGCGTCCACTGCACGAGCACGGGCTGGCCGCCCATTTTCTGCGAAAGAAGCGCGGCCTCGATCATGAAGTCCCACTTCGACTTGCGTCCGAAACCGCCGCCAAGCAGCGAGACGTGCACCGTCACATTCTCGATCGGCATTTTGAGCGCTGCGGCTACGTCTTTCCGCGCACCGTACGGACTCTGTACCGGTGCCCAGATTTCAGCTTTGCCGTCGACGATGCGAGCGATAGCGACAAGCGGCTCCATCGGCGCCTGGACGAGATGGCGGCCGTGATATTCGGCCGTAACGACGTCCTTGGCGTTCGCAAACGCCGCGTCGGGATCGCCTTGGTTGCGCAGAACCTTGCCGGGCTTTGCGGCCGTCGCCGACATTTCCGCCGCGTAAGCATCGCTATTGTAAGCCGTGTTAGGGCCGTCTTCCCATTCGACCGTCAGTGCGTCGCGGCCTTGCATGGCGGCATACGTGCTGTTGGCGACGACGGCGATGCCGCCCAGCTGTCCGAACTTGCGCGGGACCGTGAACACGCCTTCGATCTCGTGCACGGCCTCAACGCCCGGTACCTTGAGCGTTGCCGAGGCGTCGTATGATTTCACCTTGCCGCCGAGGACGGCGGGACGTGCGATGACGGCGAACTTCATACCGGGCAAACGCGTGTCGGCTCCGTAGCCCGCCTTACCGATGGTGATGTCGCGCAGATCCGCGATCTGCACTTCGCCCTTCCCCATCAACGTGAATTCGTTCGGCGACTTGTAGAGGATCGTTTCGGGAGCCGGCACCGGGAGCGCCATCGCGGCCACGGCGAGTTCGCCAAAGCCCAGGACCTTGCCTGTTTCTTTTCCTTCCTTGTCGAGCAGCGCCACCTGATGATTGCGCGCGCGGCAGAGCGCGGGGTCGACGTTCCACTTGGCTGCGGCCGCGGTCTCCAGCATTTGGCGCATCGCGGCCCCGCATTGACGCATGGGCTGGATGAAATGGCGCATACTTCGGGAACCGTCGGTGTCCTGGTTGCCGTATTTCGGCTCATCGCCCGGCGCCTGCACGAGCGTCACGCGCGACCAGTCGGCGCCCATCTCGTCGGCAACGACCATTGGTAGGCTCGTTCTGATGCCGGTGCCCATCTCGCTTCTATGCGTGACGATCGTCAGGGCGCCATCGGGCGCAATGGCGATGAACACATGCGGATCGGCGACGACGCCGTCCGGCATTGTGAGACCACCAGTGGGATAGGGTTTCAAAGCTTCCCTGGCGCTCGCCGGTGTTATGCGAACAGCAAGCACCAGTCCCGTCGCCGTCAACAACCCGCCGAGCACGCCGCGGCGGCTGACGTTCGATATCTCGGCGTCGAAGCTCTGGACATTATCCGTCTCTGCTTCGGCTTTAAGGTAATGCAGCATGATCAGACCCCTCCCGCAGCAAGACGAACGGCTTCGTGAATGCGCTGATAGCATCCGCACCGGCAGATGTTCCCCGCCATGGCCTCGACGATTTCGGCGTCAGAGGGCGCGCGATTTTTGGCGAGCAACGAAGCTGCCTGCATGATCTGGCCTGCCTGGCAGAAGCCGCACTGCGGGACGCTGACTTTCCGCCAAGCCTGCTGGACGGCGTGCTCCCCGTCAGGGCTCAAGCCCTCGATCGTCGTGACAGATTTGCCGGCCGCTTCGCCGAGCGTCGTCTGGCACGAGCGGACAGCAACGCCATCGAGATGAACCGTGCATGCGCCGCAGACGCCGGCGCCGCATCCGAATTTCGTGCCCGTCAGATTGAGCATGTCGCGGACATACCAGAGCAGCGGCATGTTGGGATCGCCGCTAAACTCGTGAGCTTCGCCGTTTATTGTGATGGATGACATGTCCATGCTCTCCTTCCAGTTCGTGTGTTCGAATTTCAGACTTCAATTGGTTCCAGCTCGCGACGAACGCGAGCGCGACTTGCATTCAATGTTTCTTCACGGCGCGAGAAGCGTGAATGGCCAGAGGTAAACCTGCGCCATGACAAGCAGTCCGACGAGCGTCGCAAGCGCGAGTGAATGGAAAAACACAAAGCGAAGTATCGATCCTTCGTGCCCGTACCATTTGGTAGCCGTCGAGGCGACTACAATAGATTGCGCATCAATCATCTTGCCCATGACGCCGCCCGCGCTATTTGCCGCTGCCATAAGGACCGGATTGATGCCGAGCTGTTCAGCCGTGATCCGCTGCAGGCCGCCGAACAATACGTTCGACGATGTGTCCGACCCTGTCAGCGCCACACCGAGCCAGCCGATGAGCGTGCCGAAGAACGGATACGCCCATCCTGTGTGGGCGAGCATCAGCCCGAGCGTTGCGTCGCTGCCGGAGTAACGCGTGATGAAGCCGATCGCCATCATGCAGGAGATCGTCAGAAGCGAGTAGCGGACCACGTAGATGGTCTTCGCGTACATCCGCACAAGTTGGCCGAGATTGTATCCCAGGAAGATGCCGGAGATGATCGCCGAAATCAGAATACCCGTTCCCGTGGCGGACAAGATGTTGAGGTTGAAGATCGCGGCTTCGGCGTGCGGCGATTGAACGACGGGCGGCATTTTCTGCACGAGTTCATGCAGACCCATGACCGGAATCTTCTGTATCCAAAGTCCATCGAGCGCGGCGCGGACTTGCGGCGTTCCCCAAAGAAAGACGAAGGCCGCGAGAATGAGCCACGGCGTCCATGCGCGCCGCATGACGGCGAGCGAATGAGAGACGGCCACCGGCGCTGTCGCTTTTTCCGGAACCGGCGCATTCGGAATCTTCGTCATCGGAACGGCCGGGCTCCAGACCCGCAAAAATAGCGCGAGGGCCGCCATCGAAACGAGCGAGGCTACGACGTTGACCAGCCAGGGCCCGTGAAAATTCGATACGAGATACTGCGGTATCGCGAAGGAAACGCCTGCGACGAGGATCGGGGGCCAGACTTCGATCATTTTGCGAAAACCGACGAAGGCCCAGATCAACCAGAACGGAACGATGATCGCAAAGGGCGCGAGCTGGCGGCCAACGGTGGCGCTCAATTCGTAGAGATCGAGTCCCGTGACGGCTGCCAGCGCCACGAGCGGCGTTCCGAGCGCGCCGAATGCGACGGGTGCGGTATTGGCGATCAGCGACAGGCCCGACGCGGCGAGCGGCGGAAAGCCCAAGCCGATCAGCATCGCGGCCGTCACCGCAACGGGCGTTCCAAAGCCGGCGGCGCCTTCGAAGAACGCGCCGAATGAAAACGCGACGAACAGAAGTTGCAGCCGGCGATCGTTGCTTATTGCGCCGATCGATTTTTGCAGGACATCGAACTCGCCTTTTTCGCTCGCGAGGCGATAAAGAAAAATAACATTTAGGATAATCCAGCCGATCGGCAGAAGGCCGAAAGCCGCGCCATAGACAGCGGCCATGCCAGCCATTTTCGCGGGCATTCCATAGGCGAGGATAGCGACCAGCAGGGCCGCGCCAAGACCAAGTAGAGCGGCGACGTGCGCGCGCACTTCGAAGAGCCCGATACTTCCGAGCAGGACGACCACTGGAATGATCGCCACGACTGCGGACAACGCCATATTGGCAAAAGGGTCATATATTTGCGACCACATACGACCCGTGTCCCTCGACATCGCGGTGCTGGACTGCAGCGGTGTTTCTGGTAAATTTTTTATACCAGGGATGGCGAATGGTCAAATCGACGAGCCATATAGCCCGACGGAAATAGACAATGACATCCGCGGCTGCGCCGGTTTAGAAATTGCGCGCAACACCACAGGGATCAGGCAAAATGCTTGCCGTACGTACGCCAAAAATCGCGGACGCAATCGCATCGAAGATCGAGAAGCTCATCCTCGAGGGCGCACTTCGTCCCGGCGAGAAACTTGCGCCGGAGCGCGAGCTCGCGCAAAAGCTCGACGTGTCACGGCCGTCGCTCAGAGAAGGCATCGACAAGCTCGTGCGGCGCGGACTGCTGAAATCTTCGAAGAACGGAACGTTCGTGGCGCAGTTCCTGTCGCCGATCATGGCGCCGCTGGCGAACCTCTATCGCGGCAATCAACAGGCGTTCGCCGATTATTTCGAGTTTCGCCAGTGCGTCGAAGCACGGGCTGCGCGTGATGCGGCGCTGCGGGCGACAGATGTCGAAAGGGCGGCCATTCGAACCTGCCTGGACGACATGCGCAAAGCTCATAAGCTTGAGGATCCCGCGCAGGAGGCCGAAGCCGACGTGACGCTGCACATGCTCGTCTACGAAGCGGGACACAACTTCGTCGTTCTGCACGTGATGCGTGCTCTTAGCGAACTTCTTCGGAACAATATCTTCTTCAACCGGAAGAACCTGTATCTGAAAGCTGGCGTCCGCGAGAAACTTCTGGCGCAGCACCTCGCGATCGGCGAGGCCGTCCTCTCAGGAGATCCTGAGCGCGCGGAGACTGCGGCCGGCGATCATATCGGCTTCGTGTTCGACACCGTCGCGGAAATCCAGCGGGCCAGCGCGCGGCTCGATACGTCGCTGCTTCGCGCGCGGAGAGGCGATTTTCTGGCGAGCTGATCGGGCAGCTCGGACCTTGAACATACATCGCGCGCCATTATTTCGCCGCAACCTATTCACGCGGGCTTCATATGGCTGCCTTTATCCCTCATTGTCGAAGGGATAGCTTCGGCGTTGGCGAACCACGGCAATTGCCGGATTTCCAACTAAGAAGAGCGTCGAAGCTAAATCGATTCGCGGCGTCATACGGGGACGCTGCAATAATCCGAGGGAACAACATGAAATCTACCCGACAAGCGATCTTGGCCGGCGCCTCGCTCCTGGTAGCGGTGGCCGCAACGCCGACGCTCGTTCGAGCCGACGATCAACAGCCGGGAAACAACGGCCAGGGCAAGGAAGACAAATCAAAGCGCCAAGGCAAGGAAGATCGTGGTGGTCAGGATCGTGGAGGCCAGGATCGTGGCGGTCAGGACCGCGGCCCGCGGGGCCAGCAGGACCGCGGCCAGATGGGCCAGCAGGACCGCCGTGAGCAGGGCCAGCAGTGGCAGCAGAAGCAGCAAAAGCAAGGTCAGCAAGACCGCGACCAGGGCCAGCAGTGGCAACAGAAGCAGCAGCAAGGCCAGCAAGACCGTGGCCAGCAGCAGTGGCAGCAGAAGCAGGACCGGGCGTTCGGAAAAAAGGAACCGTCCTCGAACGGGCCGAGCAAGCAGTTTGGCGGCGGCGACCAGCCTAACGGCAATCCCAACGCGTTCGTCAAACCGCAGCCGATGAACCCACAGAAGCCGCCTGTCGTGGACAACACGCAGCAGCAGCAACAGCAGCAGTTTCCCAACGGCAAGCCGCAAAACTTCGACAACCAGTTCGGCCGCCCCGGCAAGGACAAAGACAATCGCAAGTGGGACCAGCAGAAGCAGTTCGGCGGCCGGGATCAGAATCCCAATCAGGGACAAAATCCGGGAGGCAATCAGCCCAACAATCGGCCTGTCGTCGACAATCCGAACGGCGAGCAGAACTTCGGTCAGACGCGCAAGCCGCTTTCTGCAGCTGACGCCAAACGCCGGTTCGACACCATGCGCGGTGAGCGCAAAGAGGTGAAGATCGACGGCGGCAAAGGCGTTGTCATCGAAGAACCGGGCAAACGCCGGATCTTCAAAGAAAACAATCGCATGGTCATCCAGCACGATGAGACCGAGCGTTTGCGGCGCGTGGCACCGAACGCCCGCTTCGAGAAGGGGCAGGGCGGCTCGAACGTCTCGATCATCGAACGGCCCGGCGGATACCGGGTCTATTCGGAGACCGACTCGAATGGTCAGTTGCTCCGGCGGTATCGCCGCGGGCCGGATGGACGCGATGTCATCATCATCGACAACCGCCGCCGCCACGGAAATGGCTTCGGTAAAGGCGTCGCGACGGGCGTCGGGATCGGCATCGGCGTCGTGGCCGGAGCTGCGATCTTGAATTCCATCCTCGATGTGCCGCCGCCGCGCGTCAGAATTCCGCGCGATAAGTATATCGTCGACTACGGTCGTGCGAACGATGATGACGTGTATGAAGCCCTCAGCGCGCCCCCGGTCGACGACTACGACGACCGCTACTCGCTCGATGAGATTCGGGCGACGGCCGGCCTTCGCGACCGCATGCGCCGTATCGATCTCGACGACATCACCTTCGAATTCGGCTCGTGGGACGTCGATCCGAGCCAATACCGCAAGCTCGAACGTATTGCGCGTGGGATGAACCGCGTCATCGACCGCAATCCCAACGAGGTCTTCATGATCGAAGGCTACACCGATGCCGTCGGATCGGAGGAAGACAATCTCTCGCTGTCGGACCGGCGCGCCGAGTCCGTTGCGGAGGTGTTGACCGAGCAGTTCAATGTGCCCTTCGAAAACCTGGTCACGCAGGGCTATGGCGAGCAATACTTGAAGGTGCCGACCCAGGCTCCCGAACGGCTCAACCGCCGCGTTGCTGTCCGGCGCATCACGCCGCTGCTGGCGCGTGACGGTGGACCGCCCCCTCCGCCGCGCCGCTATCCGGACTAGCTCGGGATGGGAGCCGTGCTTCGCCGGATCGTGCTGATAGGAGCGACTGGCTTCTTCGGACGGCGGCTTGCACGGCGCCTCGCCACCATTCCGGATGTCGCGCTCGTGTTGACATCTCGCAGTGAAGAGCGAGCTCGAGACTTCGCAAAAACACTAGAAGGGGGTGAGCACATCACCCCCTTTTCTTTTGAGCGCGACGATGCGTCGAGCGTCGCGCGGCTCGGGTCTCTATCTCCGTGGCTCGTCATCGACGCTTCGGGACCGTTCCAGTCAGCCAGCTACGATCTTGCACGTGCAGCGATTGGGTTCGGCGCGCATTGGATCGATCTCGCCGATGCTCGCGACTACCTTCTTGGTTTCGGCGCTGCGCTGGACGCAGGGGCCCGGAAGAAGGGGGTCGTTGCGCGTGCGGGCGCGAGCTCGACACCCGCCTTGTCGATGGCTGTCGTCGCGGACGTGACCGATGGCTGGCAGCGCGTCGACAGCGTCGACATCGCAATTTTGCCCGGCGGCGCCGGTGACGTCGGCGAAGCCGTCATTCGCGCAATTCTTTCGTATGCGGGCGCAAAGATCACGGTCTACGAAGAGGGTGCAGAAAGAGAGATATCCGGATGGGGCAGCGTCACCCGCGCAAAGATCGCGCGGCTCGGAACTCGCTACCTGTCGCCGGTCGAGACGGCGGACGCAACGCTGATGCAGCGCCGCTTCAACGTCGCGTCGCGCGTGTCGTTCAGCGCGGGCCTTATGTCCCGCGTCGAACAATTCGGGCTTGTTGCTCTCTCGCAGATGAGACGGCGCGGGTTGATTTCACGGCCGGAAACCTTGGCGCCTCTTCTTGGGAAGGCGCGGCGGGTAACGCGCCTGTTTGCTACCGATCGCGGCGGCATGACAATCACGTGCGCCGGGCTCGACGCGAACGGCCGGCAGATTTGCGCTCGCTGGTTTCTTCATGCGGAGAAGGATGCAGGTCCCGACGTTCCGGTTCTTCCGGCTGTTGCTTTGACGCGATCGCTGCTTCGCGGAGGGGGCGAAGCCGGTGCGGGAATTGCGGCCTTGCCGCTCGCGGCAATCGAAGCCGAGATGACGCGGCCGTCACTCACGACGACGCGCACCATACAAAGCGAAGGCGACACCTGCCTTCTTGCGTTGGCGTGTGGGGAAGACGCCTATAGGCGGTTGCCCAGCGCACTTAGAGCTTTTCACGATCAGAATGCGCCGCCTGTCTGGTCCGGCAAAGCCGACATCGACGCTTCGAACTCGATCGCGAGACGTTTACTGAGGGCGATCGTCGGCTTGCCATCTCCGGCGCGAGGCGTCGGCGTAACCGTTACAGTTGATCGTTCCGGTGGCGAAGAAATCTGGCAACGGAATTTCGATGGCCAACGCTTTGCTTCTCGTCTCGCGTACAAGGGTAAGAACGTCGTTTCAGAACGTTTCGGGCCGATCGAGATCCTGATGGCGATCGAGGCGGACAGCGTTGAGGTTCGGATGCCAGTTGCCGGCTGGCGCATTGGCCGGATCAGACTTCCGCTCATGCTTGCGCCGACATCCGAGACACGCGAATTTGTGGGCGAGGATGGCCGCTTTCATTTCGACGTTGCAATCGGACTGCCGGTCGTCGGGCTCTTGGCGCATTATCGCGGCTGGCTGGAGCCGAGGACCGGTTACGCTCTCGCTCGGAGCCCGGTCGCATCTTCATGCGCCGACTAGTTGGCGGATGCGGGCCGCCAGCCGGCTGCGGTTGCTTCTGCCTCGGAGCAGAACCAGCGCTTGCCGTGTCCTCCGTCCATCCGGACCTTGTCGTACCAAGTTCCCCACGGCATGTGATAGATGCGGCCGCGGGACGAAACGTTGCCTTTGATCGCGCAACCTTTCGGAGCTGCGACTTCGGCGACCTGCCATTCGTTACGGCGGTAGTCCCAAGGCGCTTGCGCCTGTCCTTGCCAAACGCCGATCTTTTCCCGGCGCGCTTCAGCTTCGATGCCGACGTAGGTGGTCGAATATTTGACGAAGGCCCAGGCGAGCCCTGCGCGCACCATCGCCTCTTCGATGTCGATGCCATCCACGAAGCACGTCGCGAGCGTCCGGTGATAGCGATCGGTGCCGGTGCGGTCGCAGGCGATCTCTTTATGTTCAACCAACTTCCGCAACATCGCCGCGGCAGCCTTTCCGCATTCCCACGTCGCCCCGGTCGCTGTTTGACATGTCTGCGTCAACTCCGGCGCGTCGATGCCTTCAAGACGAACGCGTGTCTGCCCGACGTCGAGAGTATCGCCGTCGACGACTCGGCCTGCGCCTGAGATGATTGCCGGTTGGCCATTCTCCGGGACCTTCACTGCAAGGGCTGCAATTGGCGGAATTGCCAGGAGAAAAAGCGCACCTGCCCGAAGGCAAGTGCGCGATAGTCGAGACGGGAAAGACAATTCTGGCATGGGTCTATCCTGAAGGAGGGATGCTGCACAACCTTGGCGATAGCGTGTTATAATTATGCAACCCATAAGGGATTCGTCTCCCGGGCGCCAAAAGCAACGGGACGTCAGGAGGCGAACTGAAAAACGTGAGCGAGACGCCTGACTCACCGACTGACTGGTTCACCCACAGAACAGCGGGCGCCCGGAGCGCTTTGACCTTGCGCCGCAGGGGTAAGCGGCCCGTAAGTGACATAATTCGCAGCGATATTTCCGCCCGCATTACGCGGCCCGTTCGCCGCCCTTAAGAGGACTGCATGCCCTACACTCCCGCGCCGCCTCCGCTGCCGCCGATAAGGCCGAGCTTCGAGCGCGCACCTCTCGGATCGGGTCCACGCCGCACGCCTCCGCCCCCGGGCGGCGGCGGTGGGCATCGGAGTCCGCCGGCACGACGGGGCGGCCTCTGGACGGGCATCCTCTATGTGCTGCTCTTCATCGTTGCGGTCGGTGGTGCCGGCGTTGGCTACCTTCTTCTCAATCCGCCGAGCGACCTGATCCGCCAGAAGATCGCCGAAGAAGTGAAGGCGCGGACCGGCCGCGATCTCATCATCGCCGGGCGGGCGTCCTTCACATTTTTCCCGGTACTCGGTCTCTCATTGAAAGACGTGTCGCTCTCGGGCCCGCCCGGAATGGACGGCGCGTTCCTGAATGCTCAAGCGCTCGAGGCCAGCCTCGATCCGATGACGCTTTTGGAGCGCCAGCCGAAGATCACTGCGGTGACGCTCAAGAGCCCTGTTCTGGATCTCCGCATCGATAAGGAGGGCCGCCGAAACTGGAAGTTCGCGGCCCGCTCCGCACCGACGCGGGTCGCCGAGTTGCAGATGCCCGGAACTCAGCGCGACACTGCCCCGATAGAGATGGCGATGGCGGAAACCGGCGCCGGACCCGATGCGGCCGATTTGAAAATCGAAAACGTCAGTGTGGAGAATGGGACGTTCCGCTTTACCGACGACCGAACGGGGAAAATTTCGGTAGTCTCCCAAGTCAACGTCACGCTCGGGCTGCCGTCTCTCCAAAGCCCGCTCGTCGCTAACGGCAATCTCGTCTGGCGCGAACAGCGGCTCGACTTCGACGGCAAAGTCGCCGACGTCCGCGCGATCGCCGCCGAGAAGCCGACGCGACTCTCCTTCAACGCCCGGAATCCATTGATTACGGCGTCCTATGACGGCGGCCTCCTTATCAAGGAAGGGGCTACCCTCGACGGCAAGGTTTCCGCGCAATCGAATTCGGCGCGCGAGCTTGCCACGTGGTTCGGCACGCAGCTGCCGCCCGTCAGCGGCTTCGGACCCATGTCGATCCAGGGCACGCTGAAGACAGCTCTCAACGTGACGGTGTTTTCGGATGCCGCATTCAGTTTGGACGGCGCGGATGCCAAGGGCCAGATCAAGGTGACGACCGGCGGCGTCCGGCCGTTGGTGGAGGCCGATCTCGCCGTCTCGGAACTGGATCTCAACAAGTACCTGACAGGCGCGGTCATTGGCCGGGAGGCTAGCGCGCCGACGGCCGGCGGCGAAGCCGTTCCTGCGGCTGCGCCGACGCCATCAACGCCGGAGCCGCCGGTTGCGCCGAAGCAGCCGACACCGGCGACACCGGATCAGATCCAGAAATTGCTGGAAGGCTCGAAAGTTTATGGCTTCGCGCAGCGCGAGGGATGGTCCAGCGAGCCGCTGAACCTGACGCTCCTCGGCGTCGCCGACGGCAATGCCCGCGTGAGCGTCGAGAAGCTCCATTTCAAGAACATGTCGATCGGCAAGTCGTCCGTCGACGTTGCCGTGAAAAACCTCGCTATGCAGGCGAAATTCAACGATGTCGCGCTTTACAAGGGGCATGGCAGCGGCGTCCTCGCCGTCAACGGATCGGGCGGAAACGCGAACGTGGCCGCGAACTTCAAGCTCGATAACGTTTCGGCGTTGCCGTTCCTCAAGGATGCTGCAAATTTCGGCTGGGTTTCGGGCAACGCCAATGTCGCCCTGCAGCTCTCTGCAGACGGCGCGAACCAACTGCAGCTGATCGAAAGCCTCAACGGAACAGCCGGCTTCCAATTCGCGGACGGCGCCGTCGTTGGCTTCAATCTGCCCGGCGCCATACACGGGCTCACCCAAGGCAACCTCGGTGCGCTCAAAACGTCGCCGTCGGAAAAGACCGACTTCACCGCGCTCGGCGCCTCGTTCACGATTACCAACGGCGTCGCGCAGAACCAGGATCTGCAGCTCATCAGCCCGATGCTGAGGGTGACCGGCGCGGGCACGGTCCGCATGCCGGAGCGGACGGTCGATTATACGGTCAGGCCGAAGCTCATCGCTTCGGCGGAGCCCCAGAAAGGCAACGCCGAGGCATCCGGAATTGAAATTCCGGTCCACATCACTGGCTCCTGGGACAACCCTTCCTACCGGCCCGATTTCAAGGCCGTGCTGTCGGATCAGGATAAGACCGTCGAGACGATCAAGCAGATCGGCAAAAAGTTCAAAGGCAAGAATCCGAACGAGATCGTCGATCAGCTCTTCGGCAAAAAGGCCGACGAGGATCCGACGAGCCCAGCTGCGACCAACAAGAAGAAAGCCAAAGATCTGCTCAACAAGTTCCTCGGCAAACAGGACCAGTGAGCTGCACGATTGTCGCGTTTCGATCGCTCGATCGGAGTGTTGTTTTATCTTCGGTTAAGTCGATGGAACACCAGCACGAAAAAAAATCCGCATAGGGGGCAAAAAGATCTTGCGTAGGGGGGGCGTTGGCCTCATATGCACCCTCTCTCGTCTGTCCACCTGCCAACATGGTCGAGGTTTTCCAGAACCAATGAGGTAAGGAGCGGGCGAGTCAAACCTATCTGCTGGTTGGGGAGGGTCACATGGCCTTTAATGACACCCTCTTCCAATTGGGGATGGACTTGACTCGTTCAAGCACCGCCCAAGAGGAAGATTTTTCGCGCGCTGCGTTCAACACGGAAGTAGAAGACTCGACGAGTCCGCCTACTGGACAAAGCGTAAATAGTGCAGGGACTACGATCTTTATCGATCTCCACGGCGCCAAGCGCCTCGACGACGTCAAGTCGGCCGAGCGTGCGACAAAGCGTGCCGTCGAGAGCTTGGGCCTCAAGCTCAAGAGCCTCCACCTCGATCGCGTCGCCGGCGGCGGCGTATCGGGTGTCGCGGTCTTGGGCTCCGGGCACCTGTCTTTGCAGGCTTGCTCGCGGAGCGGCTTTGCCGCCGTCGACGCGCGCGGTTGTACGGGACTGAAGCCGGCATCGGCTTTGCTCGCACTCGCCGAAGCGTTCGGCGCGCGCGAGGCTGTCATCCGGCGGGAGCGGACACTGTCCGACCTGACCGTGCCTGCCCTTCGCGTCGTGCCCAGAGCACCGCGTAAGGCTCAGCGCCAGAAGGCTCAAGCGAAGAAAGCGGCTTAAGCCGCTTCGCTCTCTTCAATCCCAGCGATAGTGGCCGCGATCGGAACTCTCCGATCGCGGTTTTCAGGCTTGGCCACGCCTCAGCCTTAGCCGGACTCAGGCGTTTCGGCTTGGCGACAGCTTAGCCAACGTGGCCCTCGCTCAGGCGAGCGACTTCCTTGGCCGGCTCCGCCGCCTTCAGCGCTTCCGTCGGCAACATCGAAGCGCCGGCCGATGGCGATAGCTTCCTGAAGAACAGGATCGACGACGCCGACACGAGCGCGATCAAGATGAAGACCGGCGGGAAATGCACCGCATCGATGGCAGTGCCTCCGGCGACGCGCTGCATACCTTCCAGCCCCATTGCGGCGATCGTGACGCCGACCGAGCCTGACAGCTCCTGACAGACAACTGCGAAGCTCGTCGCATTGCTCAATCGCTCCGGCGGTATGTCGGCATAAGCCAGCGTGTTGACGCTCGTGAACTGAAGCGAGCGCGACAGCCCTCCCATTAGAAACAGGGCGATGATCAGCACCGGCGAGGTCGTGAGCGAAAACATCGCCGGGAAAGCCGTAAACAAGCTCGCGACGATGGCATTCACCATCAGCACGCGCCTGAAACCGTAGCGCTTGATGATCGTGGCGGCCTGGGTCTTCATGAAGATGGCGCCGATGCCGGTTGCGAACGTCATCAGCCCCGACTGAAACGCCGTCATTCCAAAACCCGATTGGAACAGCAGCGGCAGCAGGAAGGGACCAGCTCCGAGACCCGTGCGGAAAAGAAAGCCGCCGAGGACGCTCGCTCGATATGTCGGGATCGCAAGCAAGCGGAAATCGATGATGGGCGTGGGCACGCTGAAGGCGTGCCAGACGTAAGCGCCGAGCAGTGCTGCACCGGCAGCCGTGATCAGGAACACCGTTTCGGGTCCGACGATGCCGAGGCCCATCAGCGTGATGCCGGTCAAGAACATCGACAGACCTGGGCCGATCAACAGGAAGCCGCGCAAGTCGAAGGTGTTCGACGTTTTTTCACGCACGTCTGGAATGAAACGGGTGATCAGCACGAGCCCGAGAAGCGCGACCGGAATATTGATCCAGAAGATCCAGCGCCAATTGAAGTACGTCGTGATGAAGCCGCCGAGCGGGGGCCCGAGAACCGGTCCGACAAGCGCCGGTACGGTTAACCAGGCGATGGCGTTGATCATGTCCGACCTCGGGATCGTGCGGAGCACGATCAGGCGGCCGACCGGGGTCATCATTGCTCCGCCGATACCCTGGAGGATGCGGGCAGCAACGAGCGTGCCGAGATCCGTTGAAAGGCCGCAGGCAATGGAGCCGGCCGCGAACACCACCATCGCAGCGCGAAAGATGTTCTTGGCGCCGAAGCGGTCCGCCATCCAGCCCGACGCGGGGATGAAAACAGCAAGCGCCAAGAGATAAGTCGTCAGGGCGAGTTTAAGGTGAATTGGATTGGCGTTCAGATCCTTAGCGATCGCCGGGAGCGAGGTCGCAAGCACCGTCGCGTCCAGGTTCTCCATGAAAAGAGCCGTGGCCACGATCAGGGGGATGAAGTTGCGTCGGATCAGTTCGGTCATCGCGGGTGTCTAGCATCCTAACGCTTCCCGGCCAGCCTTTCCGGCGTGCGGCTTACGCAGGTCTCGAATGCGGAAAGGTGCGGCATAAGCCCCTCGCCACCCCTCGGATAGGTACCTATTACCCCCTTGAGTGGTGCATGCCCATTCGAGCTAAGCTATGCGCGAATGGCGGTCCGGCCGACAATCCGGTGTCCGACATAAAACAAAACAACAGCACGGCCTCTACAGAGACCGCTCGAAGTCTCATCGAAGCCTGGACTGTGACTCGGGGAAACGCATCGCATGTCTACCAATAAGGTCATTTCGGCTGACGAAGCTATCGCCCTCATTGGCGAAGGCGCTGTGGTTACGACAACGGGTTTTGTCCAGAGCTGCATTCCGGAGGCGCTGCACGCAGCCCTCGAGAAGCGCTTCGTCGAGACAGGAGCGCCGCGCGATCTCACGTTGATCATGTGCGCAGGCGCCGGCGACAGCAAAGGGCTCGGCACCGGCCGGCTCCATCACGAAGGCCTGTTGAAACGTGTCATCGCCGCGAACTTCGGGCGCATGCCTAAGGTTGCGCAGGCTGCCCAGGAAGACAAAATCCAGGGTTACAACCTTCCCCAAGGCGTCATTTCCAAACTCTATCGCAGCTGTGCATCCGGCAGCCCTGGTCTTTTCACTCGCGTCGGCCTCCATACCTATGTCGATCCGCGCCTGGGCGGCGGCAAAGTGAACACGCGGACCAAAGAGGATCTCGTCAAGCTCGTCGAGGTCGATGGCAAGGAGTGGCTGTTCTATAAGGCGACCCCGATCAACGTCGCTCTCATCCGTGCGACGAGCGCCGATCCGCAAGGCAATCTCAGCATGGAAAGGGAAGCGCTGACGCTCGACGTTCTGGCGCAGGCCATGGCGGCGCACAACAACGGCGGCATCGTCATCGCTCAGGTCGAGCGCATTGTCGCCGAGGGCTCGATCAAGCCGAAGGACGTGAAGGTTCCGGGCATCCTGGTCGATTGCGTCGTTGTTGCCGATCCGCCCGAGATGCATCGCATGAACTACGGCGTCATGTATGACCCGGGTCTTGCAGGCGAAGTGCGCGTCACCGTCGACAGCCTGCCGACGATGGAACTCGACGAACGCAAGATCATCGCGCGCCGCGCCTCATTCGAGCTGCCGCCGAACGGCGTCATCAATCTCGGCGTCGGGGCGCCGGACGGCGTTGCGAACGTCGCCAACGAAGAGAAGGTGACGCCCTACCTCGTCATGACGACGGAAGCGGGCGCGGTCGGCGGCGTGCTTGCGGGCGGTTCGAGCTTCGGCTCATCAGCCAATGCGCATTCGATCCTCGATCAGAACCAGATGTTCGACTTCTATCACGGCGGCGGCCTCGATCTCACTTGCCTCGGCATGGCGGAATGCGACAGCCTCGGCAACGTCAACACGAGCAAGTTCGGCGGCAAGCTCAACGGCTGCGGCGGGTTTATCGACATCTCGCAGAACGCACGCGCAGTCGTTTTCGCGGGGACGTTCACCGCCGGCGGCCTTCAAGTCGCGATCGAGGACGGCAAGCTGCGCATCGTCAAGGAAGGACGCGCGCGCAAATTCGTGAAGCAGGTCGAGCAGGTGACGTTCTCGGGCCAGTACGCCGCGCAGAAGGCGCAGCCCGTTATCTATGTCACCGAGCGTTGCGTCTTCCAGCTGACCGATCACGGCCTCGAACTGATCGAAGTGGCGCCCGGCATCGATATCGATCGGGATATCCTTGCACACATGGCGTTCAAGCCGCACATCCACTCGCCTGTGACGATGAACCCGCGTCTTTTCCTCGATCAGCCGATGGATCTGCTGGCCGATCTCTTGAACAAGAACCTCAAGGACCGCGTCAGCTTCGACTCCAAGCAGAAGATCCTCAACCTCAATCTCGAAGGCTGGAGCGTCCGCAAGAAGGCCGATATCGCGGACTTGAAGAAGGTGATCGTCGAAGCCTGCGAGGCAATCGGCGGCCGCGTCAATGTCGTCATCAATCAGGCCAGCTGCCGGATCGCCGAGGATCTCTACGACGAATACGCCGATATGGTCGCATACGTTACAAAGCACCACTATGGCCGCTCCGCCCGCTATGCGACGAGCGCGCTTACCCGGCAGAAACTGCTGGAAGCACTGAGACGGCGCGGACTCGATACGCACGTCTTCGCGAACGCGGCCGAAGCGTACGACTTCCTTCAGCGCGAAGCGGCGGAATAGACGTCAGCCAGCGGATCATCATCGTTCGGTAGATTTGACCGAACGATGACGCATGCCTGGAATGCGCCGCAGTGCTGTGCGGGACTTGATGGACGTGAGGCTCGTCGCCATTTGTTCGCGACCTCAATTCCTCGGGTGCAATCATGGAACACAGCATTTTTTGGGTTCTCGACGATACGGGCATCGAACGCGACGGCGGCCGCCAAGACGGCGTTCAGCGCAATGACGTCGCGCTCATGGACGCCTACAGCAACGCCGTCGTCGATGTCGTCGACACGGTGTCTCCGACCGTCGTGCATGTCCAGGTTCGCAGCTCGCGCGGCGGACGTACGGGGCAAGGCTCTGGCAGCGGCGTCATCGTTTCCCCGGACGGTCTCGTGCTGACCAACAATCACGTCATCGACGGCGCGCAATCGATCACGCTCGCGCAAGGCGACGGCCAACGATTCGGCGCGCGCCTCGTCGGGCGCGATCCCGATACTGATATCGCCGTGTTGCGCGCGGAGACCACGGAGCGGCTGAAGTTTGCGCGGCTGGCCGATTCCAAGAAGCTTCGCCCTGGGCAGATCGCCATCGCGATCGGCAATCCGCTCGGCTTCCAGTCAACGGTGACGGCCGGCATCATCAGCGCGGTCGGACGGTCGTTGCGCGCCGAGAACGGTCGCCTCATCGACGACGTCATCCAGACGGACGCCGCGCTCAACCCCGGCAACTCCGGAGGTCCGCTCGTCAATTCGTCCGGTCACGTCATCGGCATAAACACCGCGACCATCATGGGTGCGCAGGGGCTCTGCTTCGCTGTCGCATCGAATACGGCTGAATATGTGCTGACGCAGATCCTAAGCCACGGCCGCGTCCGCCGTGGCGTGATGGGCATCGTTGCCGAACACGTTGTGCTGCCGCAGCGCATCCGGCACGCGCTTGGGCTCACGCAAGCGGGCGCGATCGGTATTCGCAGCGTGCAGAACAATGGCCCGGCGGAGGCTGCGGGACTGATGGCAGGCGATATTCTGATCGCGGTCGACGGCGTCGCCATTGCCGGTGTCGACGATGTTGCTCGCGTTCTCGATGCCGGCCGCATCGGTCAGAAGGCGATCCTTACGGTCCTGCGTGCTGGAGAAAAGCTCGAGTTTTCGATCGTTCCGGAAGAGCGGAGTTAGACTTCTTTGGTGGCGCACGGCGACTCCGCTACGCGGAGCCGGCCGCCGTGCGTGAGGGCTAGCGCTGTTGTGGCCTATTCATGCGAACACGGACTTTGACCGCCAAGCGCCTCGCCAGTCTCGAGCATGCTCTTCAGGCTAGACAGAATCTTCGGCCAACCGCCCGAAACGCTTTGAATGAGTTTCGAAGCAGGTTTGTCGATCTCATGCACGACGGTGAGCTTCACTGATTCCGGGGTCGGCTCGAGTTCGATCGTGCAAACCGAATAACCCTCCGCCTTGAGCTCAGGGCTGAATTCACTTCGCCATTTGATCACAATACGCTTCGGCTTCTCGATTTCGATAATTTCGCCCTCGTCGGCAATGCGTTGGTCGGGAAGGACCATTTTCCACGAAGCGCCCTTCGTCCATTCACTCTCGAGTATCGCGCCGAACCAATAGATTCGGGTGAATTCCGGCTTTTGAAGCGCGTCCCACAATTTCTCGGGCGTGGTGCGGATGTACGTGACGTACACAAACCGATCATTTGTCATCGTGCTTTCCTTCCAGGTTTTTCTTGAGTTCATTCAGCGCCCGCAAACGCGAGCGCTCGAACTTTCCGATCCAGCGATCGGCGATTTCGAAGATCGGAACGGGATTGAGAAAATGCAGCTTTTCGCGGCCTTCCTTGCGCGTCGCGATCAGGTTCGCCTCTTCCAGGATGGAAAGATGCTTCGTGACCGCTTGACGCGACATGTCGTGCCCTTCGCAAAGCTCGCTTAGCGTCTGGCCGTTGCGCGCATAAAGCCTGTCGAGAATTTCTCGACGGACCGGATCGGCAAGTGCCTTGAAAACCGCATCCACGCTCATGACCTAAATATGCAACCTTTTGGTTGCCTGTCAAGTGACAAGCTTTCTGCGGCTGGAGAGCCGCGATAAATCAATCTGTGATGATGCGCGCTTGGATAGCTACTCGCGCGTCACTACTCGCGCGTCAGGCCTTTGGCGGCGAGTTCTTCGAGGTATTGGCCCCAGCGCTCATCTTTCTCGCGGCCGATCAGGTGGAGATAACCCCAGGTGAAGAGCCCGGTGTTGTGGCCATCGTCGAAGGCGATGCGCGTCGCGTAATTGCCGACTGGGCTCAGTCCCGTGATCTTGACGTGCTTCTTCCTCGGCACGGTGATGCGCTGCGACGGCGAGTGCCCCTGGACCTCTGCGGAAGGACTGACGACGCGCAGGAATTCAGCCGGCAGTTCGAACGTGCGGCCGTCCGGAAATGCCGCCTTCAAAGTTTTTCCGCCGTCGATGAGTTCGAGCAATGGCGGCGGCGTCAGTGTGCCCTTGGCGCGTTCGACCTCCGTCCACGTGCGTGCCGCCAATTCGCGGAAAATTCCTGCGTGCACGCTATCGGGTGCCGCAACAGTCACGGGCTTGCCGCTATCGGACGTCTCGCGGATATCCATATGCAGCGGTACTTCGCCGAGGAACGGCACGCCGAACTTCGCCGCTTCGTCGCGCGCGCCGCCGTGGCCGAACACGTCCGAGCGCTCGCCGCACTTCGGGCAAAGGAAATAGCTCATGTTCTCGATGATGCCGAGGATCGGGACCTCGACGCGCTTGAACATCGCAATGCCTTTGCGGGCGTCAATCAGTGCGAGGTCTTGCGGCGTCGATACGATCACGGCGCCGGACAGCGGAACGCTCTGCGAGATCGTCAACTGCACGTCGCCGGTGCCGGGCGGCATGTCGATGACGAGCACGTCGAGATCGCCGGTGGTACCTGCCCAATCGGTATCGCGGAGCATCTGTCCGAGCGCCGACACGACCATCGGTCCGCGCCAGACGACGGGCGTTCCTTCGTCGACGAGGAATCCCATCGACATGACTTTCAGGCCCCAGCCTTCAAGAGGCTTGATGACCTTGCCGTTGCTGACCGTCGGTTTCCCGGTGATGCCGAGCAACCGCGGCTGCGAGGGTCCATAGATGTCGGCATCGACGATGCCGACTTTCATCCCGATAGCCTGGAGGCCGAGCGCAAGATTGACGGCGACCGTCGATTTGCCGACGCCGCCTTTGCCGGAGGCGACTGCGATGACGTGCTTGACGCCGGGGATGGCTTGCGTTTTCGCGGCGGCGCTTGCTCCGGCCGCAGCTTGGCGCGGACCTGCCGCATCGCCGGTCGCGCCCTTGGCGCGCGCCTCTTGCACGCGTGGGTGCTCGGGACGTGGGCCCGACATGGCTTTGATCCCGCCAGCCGGCGCTCGCGGTGGCGGCGGAGCCTGTCGCGATTGTCCGCCTTGGGCTTCGGCGGTCAGCACCGCCGTCACTCCGGCGACGCCCGCGATATCGGCCACGACTTTCTCGGCTGCGAGGCGCAGCTGTTCAAGCTCTTCGGCGCGGCTCGCTGGAATCGTGATCGAGAAATAGGGGTGGTCGTCCTTGATGAAGATCTCGGACACGAGACCAAGATCAACGATGTTGCTTTCGAGGTCTGGACCTTTGACCCGACGCAGGGCGGCAAGCACCTGTGTCTTATCGACTGGCATGAGCGTCTCCCGGGGCGCCGAAGCAGCGCCAATTTCTATCCGCGCGATATAAGTCCGGGCGGCGACGGTGGAAAGGTACAATGTGGCGGCTAAACCGCCGGAGCCCAAATATTCCCGCGACTTGCACCCTTTCGCCAGGAACCCTAATCGTTGCGCATGCCTAATTCCGATCAGATCCTCGGCGTCATTCTCGCGGGAGGCCGCTCCCGGCGCTTTGGCGGCGGGGACAAGGGGCTTGCCGATCTCGGGGGGCAGCCGATCCTCGCGCACGTCATCGCGCGATTTCGCCCTCAGGTTGGCCGGCTTATCCTCAATGTCAACGGCGACCCGATGCGGTTTGGCGCTTATGGGCTCGAGACGATCTCGGATGAAGAAAATCCGGAGCTTGGTCCTCTCAGCGGACTTCTCGCGGCTATGGATTGGGCGGCGCGACATGCGCCTCGGTATATTGCGATCGCTACCGTTTCCGCCGACGTTCCGTTCCTGCCGGAAGATCTCGTGGCGCGGCTCAACGCAAGCCGGGGTGACGGCGTCGCGATTGCGAGGTCCGGGGACCGCCGGCATCCGACGATCGCCGTTTGGCCGACGAGCTTTAGGCGAACCATTGCAGAGGCCTTGGATAAGCGTGCTTTGAGCGTTGATAGGCTCGCAGCCGATCTCAATGCTGTTGCGGTCGCCTTTCCGATGCGCAACATTCAGTGCGCAAACGTCGACCCTTTTTTCAACATCAATACGCCTGACGATCTTTCAACAGCCCGCGCCCTACTCGCCGGATCCACAGAAGGATAACAAGCCTTGGGCAACGAATTTCGATTTTCTCAATCATCGCCGCTGTTCGGCATCGCGGGCTGGTCGAACTCGGGCAAGACGACGTTGATCGAAAAGCTGACGAGGCACTTTGCGGGCCAAGGACTTCGCGTCGCGACGATCAAGCATACGCATCATAAGTTCGATATCGATGCGCCGGGAAGCGATACGGCCCGGCATCGCGCCGCGGGCGCGGCTGAGACGGCGATCGTCTCGGGCTCTCGCGTTGCGGTGATCGAGGAAATCGAGTCCGCCGGCGAGCCCGCACTCGAAGCCGTGGCGGCACGGCTCAATCCTTCGGACATCATTCTCGTCGAGGGTTACAAGTCGGCCAACATCCCGAAGATCGAGGTCCGGCGTGCGGCCGTCGCATCCGAAAAGCTGTTGGCGCCGACGGATCCACTCGTTCTCGCCATTGCGGCCGATTACGAGGTCGATGCGCACGGGAAGCCGGTGTTCGATCTCAACGACATCGATGGCATCGCCGCGCTGATCGTCAGGACGCTCGGCCCGTTCAAGCGCGTCCAACAAAGGGCCTAAGTGGGCCCGCTCACGCATGGCCGCTGAAGCTTGAAAAGGTGCGGAGCAGCTCGTCATTCAAAAAGGCCAAAACGAGCAGCCAGATCACGGATGCCGTGATGAAACCGAGCACGAAGTAAACCGCCGGACTTTTCATATTTTTTCCTCCCGCAGGTACCTTAATACGGTTTAAGACAACCTGACGCGAGTGCCGAGCTTGCCCTTGGCGCTCGAAGGTACGATATGGAAACGACCATGGCCTCTTCCGGAGATGCTTCGATGCTGGGCGACGTTGCCCAAACGACCGATACGCCTCTGATCGATCCCTACGGCAGGAGTATCGAGTATTTGCGCGTGTCCGTGACGGACCGGTGCGATTTTCGCTGCGTCTACTGCATGACGGAGCACATGACGTTCCTGCCGAAGCGGGATCTCCTGTCGCTCGAGGAACTCGACCGGTTGTGCGCGGCCTTCATCCGGCGCGGCGTCAAAAAGCTGCGCATCACGGGTGGAGAGCCGCTTGTGCGCCGCAACATACTTTGGTTGTTCCGGGCTCTCGGCCGCCATCTCGAAACGGGTGCGCTCGAAGAGCTGACGCTGACGACGAACGCGAGCCAGCTCGAAAAATATGCGAGCGAGCTTTATTCCGCAGGCGTGCGGCGGATCAACGTATCTCTCGACACGCTCGATCCGGTCAAGTTCAAGGCAGTGACCCGCTGGGGCGATCTCGGGACCGTGCTTCGCGGCGTGGACGCTGCGGAAGCTGCCGGCATAAGCGTCAAATTCAACGCCGTGGCGCTGAAGGGTATCAACGAAGACGAGATCGAGAGTCTCGTCCGCTTCGCGCATGGCCGCGGCGCCGACTTGACCCTCATCGAGACGATGCCGCTCGGCGATATCGGCGAAGACCGGACGGATCAGTACCTGCCGCTGTCGATCGTACGCGCGCGCCTCATGGATCGGCTGACGCTCGAGGACAATCCCTATCGAACGGGCGGCCCTGCACGCTACGTGACCGTTAGGGAGACGGGCGGCCGTCTCGGCTTCATTACGCCGCTCACGCATAACTTCTGCGAAAGCTGCAACCGCGTACGCGTGACGTGCACGGGTCAGCTCTACATGTGCCTCGGCCAGGAAGACGATGCGGACTTGCGCGCGCCGCTCAGGGCTTCTGCCGACGACACGGCTCTCGACGCCGCTATCGTCGAAGCCATCTCGCGCAAGCCCAAGGGCCACGACTTCATCATCGACCGGCGCACCAAGAAGCCTTCGGTCCGCCGCCACATGAGCGTGACCGGCGGCTGATCCCGCGCGTGCCTCGTCAGGCGAGAACGCTTTTCACGACCTGCTTGATCTGATCGAGCGTGAACGGTTTCGAGATCGACAGGAGGCGCCGGACCCGGAGGCGCGCCGCGCGCTCGAGCTGGTCGGTGAAGCCCGACATCAATACGACCGCGAGCGCGGGCTTCATGGCGAGCGCCTTCTCGGCCAGCGATATGCCGTCGAGCTGGGGCATATCCACGTCGGTGATCAGGATGTCGTAGGCGGCGCCGTTGGCGCTGAGAGACTCGAGCGCCTCGATGCCGTCCTGTGTGACATGAACCGTGTGGCCGTCGGAACTCAACGCCCGTCTCACGAGGTCGCGGATCGCGGCATCGTCGTCTGCGAGCAGGATCGTCGCCATCTACCGCCCCCCTCATTTTAGTTTGCGCATGACGACTCGCGTTCCGCGAGCCGGCCGTCATGCGCGGAAAGAACCCGTCGTTTGCGCATGACGACCCGTGTTCAGCAAGCCGGCCGTCATGCGCGGAGAGAACCACTCATTCCAGTCTAATCGACGAGGCGGCCCACGAAAGGCAGCTCCCTGTAGCGGTGCGCGACGTCCATGCCATAGCCGACGACAAACACGTTCGGGCATTCGAAAGCACAATAGTCCGGTTCAATCGATACGGCGCGAGGGGCCTTCTTGTCGAGCAATACGCACGTTTCAATGCGGGTCGCGCCGCGGGCCGAAATCAAGTCCTTGGCGAAAGCCAGTGTGCGGCCCGAATCAAGGACATCGTCGATCAGGATGACGTGGCGATTCTCAACGTCGAGATCCAGGTCGCGCAGGATAGACACCTGGCCCAACGATTCGCGGCTTTTCCGATAGCTCGAAAGTGTTAGGAAATCGACTTCCGGGGCGAGGCCCGCAGCATAGAGCGCCCTCAGCAAATCGGCCGCAAAGACGAAGCTGCCCTTCAGAACGGGTACAACCAGAAGGTTTTCAGGCGCTCTGGCGCTGATTTCCGCGGCAAGCACCCGGAGCCGGGCCTGAATATCCTCAGCGGAAAAGATTGTTTCGATGGTTTGTTTCGCGTTTGAATCGGGCATCTATTTATTCCTGTCGTTCAGGGCGACCGGGTGTCCGGGACCCTGACTGATCTTGTGTACACGACTGCGCCACAATCGTAATCGATTGATCATTGTGTCCGCCACGTGTCTATACGCGTCGGGCATTGCAAACTGCTCCGAATATCCACTGCCAAGGCAAATACCTCTTGATTCGCTTGACGAATGTCGGACTGAAATACGACAGAGGGCCCGAGGTGCTGCAGGATGTGACATTCCATCTGCGGCCGGGTTCCTTTCACTTTTTGCATGGCGAATCCGGAGCGGGAAAATCATCGCTGCTCCGGCTGATGTTCATGTCGCTGCACCCGAACCGCGGGGAAATCCGCATGTTCGGCGAGGACGTCACGAAGGTCAGCCCGCAAAAGCGCGCCCAGATGCGGCGGCGCATCGGCATCGTGTTCCAGGATTTCAGGCTGCTGGACCATCTGACCGTTTGGGAGAACGTCGCACTTCCGCTCCAGGTCGTCGGCAAGAAGCCTTCCGACTACCGGGAAGATGTGACGGATCTATTGCAATGGGTTGGTCTGGGCGACCGGATGTATGTTAATCCATCCGTTCTTTCGGGTGGCGAGAAGCAACGGGCGGCCATCGCACGGGCGGTCATCGGCAAGCCGGAAGTGCTGCTCGCCGACGAGCCGACGGGTAACGTCGATCCGCAAATGGCGCGACGCCTGCTCCGACTATTCGTCGAGTTGAACAGACTCGGTACCTCCGTCGTGATCGCGACGCACGATCATCAGCTGATGCGGCAGTTCAAGGCGCCGCGCATTGAGGTGCACAAGGGCCATGTCCGGATCATCTAGCCGCTTTCCCGGACGCGTCGAGCCAGCGATGCCGCTGCCGGCGTACGATCCTTACGACGACCCGACCACGGGCGTGACCGCGCGCACAGCAGGCTATCCTCCGCAATATGGGGACACCGAACCGACGGTGACAGCGGAAGATCCGCAACGCAGTCTCAAGCCTCCCGCACGTGACCGCGATAGCGCGCGCAAAATGAAGGTGACGGCTCCGGTCGTTCCGCCGGGCTCGGTCACCGGCCGATCGCTGACGCTCGTCATCGGGATCATGTGCTTTCTCGCCTGCCTGACGTCGGGCGCCGTATGGATGATCAAGGAATCGTCGGATGCCTGGCTGAACGACATCGCCAGCGAGGTCACCGTGCAGGTCATTCCGCAAGAGAATGGCAATATCGACAAAGCCGTTGCCGACGTCGTCGGCTATCTGCAAAAGCAGCGGGGCATCGCCAACGTCAATGCGCTGAGCCTCGAGCAATCGGCGGAGCTTCTGCAGCCGTGGCTCGGCTCGACGGATGCGCTGAAGTCACTTCCCGTGCCGCGCTTGATCGCCGTCGAGGTCAACCGGACCAACCCGCCGGATCTCGCCGAGATCGGAACTACTCTCGGCCGTGATTTCAAAGGCGCTTCGCTCGACGATCACCGCCGATGGCAGCAACAGATCCGGGCCGTCACACGGTCGCTGGCATTGGGCGGCATCGCGATCCTTGTGCTCGTCGGAGCGGCAACCACAGCTATCATCGTATCGGCGACGCGCAGTGCGATGGCTTCAAATCGAGAAATCGTCGAGGTGCTCCATTTCGTCGGCGCCACGGACAAATTCATTTCCCGCGAATTCGAGAAACATTTCTTGAGACTCGGGATAAAGGCAGGGATCGTCGGAGCGAGCTGCGCAATGCTCGTTTTCATTTGTATGCCGGCGATCACCGAGATGTTGGGGGGCGGCGCCGTCAGTGCCGTGGAAATGCAACGCCTGATCGGTACCGGGGCGCTCGATTCGCTCGGCTACATCATTCTGGGACTCGTCGTCGTAACCATAGCCGGCCTTTGCATGGTGACATCCCGCGTTGGCGTTTATCGCATCCTGAATGGACAGCACTAACGGCAAGCAGGCAAAACTTAGACTTCGCCCACGTGCTAAGCCGCGCGAATTCGTGTAGGGCAAAGCCCGACTGGCGCCGCGAGGTGGCTGCGTGAGCCGTCCAAATCGGTTACACTTCGACGGTGAGGCGACGGCAGATAGACAGGCGATAAGAACTGGCGACACGAACAAGCACATCCCGCAAATGAAAATGTTCTCACACGCAATCGTTGTCCTGCTGGCGCTCGGCGCGGCCGCGCTGGCATTTGGATTCGTGCTGTTTGCGGTTTCGGTCACCCGGGATGACGCCGCGGATTTGGACAAGGCCGATGGCATCGTCGTGCTGACCGGCGGCGACAATCGGATCGAGGCGGGTGCGAAGCTTATGAGCGAAGGGCGCGCCAAGCGCATGCTCATTTCGGGCGTCAATCGCAAGGTCAGCCGCGAAGAGATGCAGCGGATCGTCCGTATCGATAATCGCGTTTTCAATTGCTGCGTCGACCTCGGATACGAAGCGCTCGACACGGTCGGCAATGCCGACGAGACGAGAACGTGGGCCAATACGAACGGCTACTCGAAGCTGATCGTCGTGACCTCGCGCTATCACATGCCTCGCAGTCTCGCAGAGCTGGCTCTCGTCATGCCGGGAGTCACGCTCCTGCCATATGCGGTCACTCCGAAGCGCTTCCCTGAGACGGCCTGGTGGCTGCACGTCGCGACGACGAGGGTGCTGCTTTCCGAATATCTGAAATTTCTCCCGGCCGTCGCTCGCCTCACCGCGCAGCGCGTCATCGATTGGCGCGACGGGCAATCGGTCGCGATCGTCCCACAGAAGCGCGCCGATGGCTGAGCAACCGCTGCCTGGACCCGGCGCATTGGTCGTCGTGCGTTCGCTCATTTATTTCGTCGTCTTTTACGTCGTCACTGCGCTTTATCTGGTGCTCGGCTCGTGGCTGCTCATCGGGCCGCGATCCTGGGCGATGAAGGGTCTCGAGGTTCACGGGCGGACGTGCGTCTGGCTGCTCCGCCTGATTTGCGGAACCAAGCTCGAGGTTCGCGGGCGCGAAAATGTGCCGAAGACGGGCTGCCTCGTCATCGCCAAGCATCAGTCGGCCTGGGACACTTTCGGGCTCATTTCGCTCTTTCGCGATCCGGCGATCGTGCTCAAGGACGAGCTGAAGTGGATCCCATTCTACGGCTGGTTCTGCGTCAAGTTCGAGCACATTCTCGTCAAACGCGAGAAGGCTTCGGCGGCACTCAAATCGATGATCCGAGACGCCCGGCAACGCATTAGTATCAACCGCGAGGTCGTCATTTTTCCGGAAGGTACCCGAACGATACCGGGTTCCTCTCCCGATTATAAACCCGGCTACGTCGCCCTCTACGAAGCGCTCGGTGTCGCCACAGTGCCGCTAGCGCTCAACTCCGGACTGTTCTGGCCGCGCCGCAGTCTCTGGCGCTATCCAGGGACGATCGTCGTCGAGTTTCTGCCGGCGCTGCCGCCCGGATTGCCGCGCGCCGAATTCCGCTCGCGCGTCGAATCGGCGATCGAAGCAGCGAGCACGCGGCTCATCGAGGAAGCTGCAAGAAGCCCTTCGCCGCCGCCGCTCGCACTGGCCTACAGGCGCGCGCACGCCAGCTGACGTTGTCCACAGCACCGCGAAGCAAGCAGGGCCCGTCTAAATCGCATGATGTGCGGATGCCGCAATGCGGGGGAAATCGTCGTTCCCGCATGGTTTGTTATGCACGGATGCCTCTTCGATATGGCACGGTCGAGCCCTCATCGTTTTTCTCGTTTTCCAATCATGGAGACTTCCAATGCGCACTGCCGCCCGAATGATGTGGGCCGTTATCGCCGTCGCAGGCGCTGCCATGGCGGCTGCGCCGGCGGAAGCCAAAGACTGTTTCAAGAAAGCCGCCGAAGGCGTCGCCCTCACCGAGAAGCTCGCCCATTTCCAGGTCGATGCGGCCCTATTGCAAGCGACCGACTGGAGCATCTATTTCACCTGGGTATCCGGCAACGGCACGCCCGGCTATTCGTTCGGCCCGCGCCGCTATAAGTGCAGCGCCGGAACGATCGGCTGGCAGTGCAAGGGCGAAGCGACGCTCTGCAAGCTCTAAGAGCGGCGATTTCGACTGATCTACAAAGCCGTCGGCCCGTTGATCCGGGCTGGCGGTTTTTTGTTTGTGGAACGAGGTCGCCTCAAACCGTTTGACAGAGAAGGATTGAGAACATATAGTGAACGCGGATTGAAGATGGGGCTTTAATACCCATATTCAGGGCACCCGATGAGCGCGATTTTTTCAGATCTTCCGGCCATTTCCGACGCTATCTGGCGGCGTAAATATCGCTTTGCCGGTTCGTCGACCGTCGCGGCGGACTGTACGATCGAAGACACGTTCCGGCGGATCGCGGCTGCTGCGGCGTCGGTCGAGAAGCCGGCAGCGCGAGAGAAGTGGGCCAGCGCCTTTTACGATTCGATGTCGGACTTCGGCTTTCAGCCGGCCGGGCGCATTATCGTGGGGGCCGGTACCGACCGGAACGTCACGCTCTTCAACTGCTTCGTTCTGGGCCGAATCGGCGACGACCTTTCGAGCATTTTCGACAACGTCAAAGATGCGGCGCTGACGATGCAGGCGGGCGGCGGCATCGGTCACGATTTCTCGACGCTTCGCCCGCAGGGCGCGCCGGTCAAAAGCATCGGAGCGGACGCATCGGGGCCTGTGAGCTTCATGGATGTCTGGGACGCGATGTGCCGGACGATCATGTCGGCCGGTCAACGCCGCGGGGCGATGATGGCGACGCTTCGATGCGATCATCCGGACATCGAGACGTTCATCGCGGCGAAGGCGGATTCGCAGCGGCTGCGGAATTTCAACCTCTCGGTTCTCGTGACCGACGCGTTCATGGATGCTGTGAAGCGCCGCGCATCATGGGACCTCGTTTTCGAAGGCAAGATTTACAAGACGGTCGACGCACGCGCGTTATGGGACAAGATCATGCGTGCGACGTATGATTATGCGGAGCCCGGCGTCATCTTCATCGACCGGGTGAACGCCGCGAACAACCTCGAATATTGCGAAACGATCTCCGCAACGAACCCGTGCGGGGAGCAACCGCTTCCTCCTTATGGCGCCTGCCTATTGGGATCGATCAATCTCGCGCGCCTCGTCGAACATCCGTTCACGCCCGCAGCAGATATCGACCTCGCGAGGCTCGAAGCTCGCGTCGCGATGGCGGTTCGGTTTCTCGACAATGTCATAGATATCTCGCGCTATCCGCTCGAAGCGCAGGCCGCGGAAGCCCGTGCCAAGCGCCGCATCGGCCTGGGCATCACAGGCCTCGCGGATGCGCTGATTTTTCTTGGGCTTCGTTACGGCAACGCGGCGGCGCGGGAAAAGGCTGCCGAGTGGATGGCCGCGATCCAGAACGCTGCCTATCGGGCGAGCGCGGCTCTTGCGGCTGAGAAAGGCGCATTTCCGCTTTACGATGCAAAGGCGTTCCAGTCGCGTCCTAACGTTTTGCGGCTCGACGCGGATGTGCGCGAGGCGATTGCTGCAAGCGGCGTTCGCAACGGCTGCCTGACATCGATCGCTCCGACGGGCACGATCTCTCTTCTGGCCGGTAACGTGTCGAGCGGCATCGAACCGGTGTTCGACTTCGTCTACCAGCGTCGCGTCCTCGGCGACGGACAGACGGCCACCGAAGAGACCGTCGAGGATTACGCTTACCGGAAGTTCCGCGCCGCATCGGGAGACGATGCGACACTGCCTGAAGCATTCGTCACCGCCGACACGCTATCACCCGCCGAGCACATCGCGATGCAAGCGGCGCTGCAGCCTTTTGTCGACAGCGCCATTTCGAAGACGATCAATTGCCCTGAGGGTATTTCCTTCGAGCAGTTCGAACATATCTATGCCGAGGCTTTCGATCTCGGACTGAAGGGGTGCACGACCTATCGGCCGAACGCGATCACGGGCGCTGTCCTCTCGCGCGCCGCGCCTGTCCGCACAGACGAGGAGCCGCTCGATGAGATTACGGCTCCCGCCGTTGCCGGTCAGCGCGCGCCGGCGCTTAGAGCTATCGAAGATCCGGCGAAGGCGGGCGACGTCGTTTACATGACGAAACCGCTCGAGCGCGACGCTGCGCTCGAAGGCGTAACGTACAAGATCAAATGGCCGGCAAGCGCGCACGCGCTTTACGTGACCATCAACGACATCGTTCGCGACGGGCGGCGGCGGCCGTTCGAAATCTTCATCAACACGAAGAACCTCGAACATTATGCCTGGACGGTCGCACTGACGCGGATGATCAGCGCCGTCTTCCGCCGCGGCGGCGACGTCACGTTCGTTGCTGAAGAGTTAAAGGCCGTCTTCGATCCCGAGGGTGGCCGGTGGATGGGCGGGCGTTATGTTCCGAGCCTGTTGGCTGCCATCGGTGACGTCATCGAGCAGCATATGATCCACATCGGGTTTCTCGTGCGTGACGACGCCCTCCCGGAGATCACTCCGAAACGCCAACCGATCGCGGCCGTTCAGCGAATTGGTGCGGATGGAAATGCGGAGCCCCGTCGAGACGACGCTCAGGGCCACGGCTTTCCCGTTGCCTCGGCGCGCATTTGCCCGAAATGCGGAGAGCGGGCGCTGAGGCATATCGAAGGCTGCTGGACATGCGCGAATTGCGATTATTCGCGTTGCGGATAAGCCCCCGCGATTAACACTACTCCATGTCGGTTGCCGCGCCTCGCGGCTCTGCGCGGGGCTTTCGGACCTCGAATGCTAACGCGCGTTGACGTTTGCGGGAATTTCGCCCGCGGGCTCGCGCGGAGTGTTTTCAATCCAAGCCGTTTTCAACACTTCGTTGACCATCGAGGCGCGGATGAGGCAATCGCGTCAAATTTTCGAACCAAAGTTCACCATTCCTCACAGTCCGGCGGGTATCACGGTTTCAACGAAGAATTCGGTGTGTATTTGCCGATAAGGGGTGTGCGTTATGAGTGCCGAAATTATCCAGCTTTCCGCGTTCCGGGATCGCCGGCAGACAGTCGAAGCTGCGCCGCAGGCAAGCGTCGGGACGATGGTTCCGGAAGCGCCGCCGAGATTTCATTTCTGGACCGGAGCTTCGGGCAAGCGCTACGTGCACACGGTCTACGGCCTCTTCGACTGCCCGACACTGGAAGACGCCAATTACATTCTGGTCCGCCGCGCTGATCGTTCACGACGCACGGTGCTCGCCATCGGCCGGCTCGCCAACCGCTGCCCGACCCAGAATCTCGCGGAGATCCGCCAGCACTCGGCGGTGCTCGGAGCAGATGAAGTTCACGTGCATTTGCTCGCATCGTCATCGCAGGAAGCGGAAGCCGTCGAAGCCGATCTCATCACCGCGCAGTTTCTGATGGAGCCGCACTCGGCTTAAAACGCGCAGCGCATCGGGATTAATTCGAGCCGTCTTTTGCGCGTGCCGGGCTTCGGCCGAAATCGGGCTGCGCCGTATCCTGGCCAGCCTGGATGATGCCGCGGCGGATCGCGCGCGCTTCCGTGAAGAGACGCTCCAGCGTCGCGCCGTCTCCAAAGCGGATGGCGCGTTGAAGCGTGATGAGGTCTTCCGAGAAACGGCCGAGCATCTCGAGAACGGCGTCTTTGTTGTTCAGAAAGACGTCGCGCCACATCACCGGATCGGATGCCGCGATGCGCGTGAAATCGCGGAAGCCGCCGGCCGAAAACTTGATGACTTCGCTATCGGTCACGCGCTCGAGATGGGCTGCCGTGTTGACGATGTTGTAGGCGATCAAGTGCGGGACGTGGCTCGTGATCGCGAGCACCATGTCGTGATGCTCGGGCGACATGATCTCGACGTTGGAGCCGAGCTTGCGCCAAAATTCTTCCAGTTTCGCAAGCGCTGACGGATCTGCGCCATCGCCAGGCGTCAGGATGCACCAGCGTCCATCGAAGAGTTCGGCGAAGCCTGCGTCGGGGCCCGACTGTTCGGTTCCGGCGATCGGATGCCCGGCAATGAAGTGGACGCCCTCGGGCATATGCGGTGCGATGTCTTGGACGGGTGCGGCCTTCACCGAGCCGACGTCAGAGACGATGGCGCCCGGCTCGAGATGCGGTCCGATGGCTTCGGCGATTTTCTTGTATGCGCCCACCGGCGTGCAGAGGATGACGAGATCGGCGCCTTTCACGGCGTCGGCGGGATCGGCATAGGCCTTCCTCACCAATCCGAGTTCTTCGGCCCGGCTCCGCGTCTCGGGCGCGACCGCGCAACCGACGATGTCGCCGACGAGCCCAGCGCGGCGCGCGGCGTGGCTGATGGAAGAGCCGATGAGGCCAATTCCGATAAGAGACAGGCGCTTGAACATCGGCTTTGTTGCGGTTTCGGCTGGGGCCATCAGGCCGTACCCTTCAAGTAACGAGCGAGCGCATCGATGACTCGCTTGTTGTCGGTCTCGGACCCGATCGTCATGCGCAGCGCGTTCGGAAATCCGTATGCGCCGACCTTGCGCACAATGATGCCCTGCGATTTCAAGAATTCATCCGCTTCCGACGCTGTCTTGCCTTTGAGGCCGTCGAAGTGAAAGAGGACGAAATTCGCGACGCTCGGCGTGACGGTGAGCCCGAGCTTCTTCAGCTCGCTCTCGACCCACGGCAGCCATTTGTCGTTGTGAAGCTTGGCGCGCTCCAGGTGCGCGATATCCTCGATCGCGGCGGCGCCGCTGGCGATTGCGGGCGCCGACAGATTGAAGGGCCCGCGAATGCGATTGAGCACATCGGCGATCTCCGGCGGGCAATAGGCCCAGCCGATGCGCAGTGCGGCAAGTCCGTAAATTTTCGAGAACGTTCGCGTCATGACCGTGTTCGAGGTCGTGGCGACGAGTTCGAGCCCGGCTTCGTAATCGTTCTTGCTCACGTATTCCGAATAGGCGGCGTCGAGCACGAGCAGGATATCGCCGCGCAGACCGGCGCGCAGGCGGCGCACTTCCTCTATCGAGATGTATGTGCCTGTCGGGTTGTTCGGGTTGGCGATAAAAACCACGCGCGTCCGCGGCGTCACGGCTGCGAGGATCGCATCGACATCGGTTTTCAGATCGTGCTCCGGCGCGATGACCGGCGTCGCGCCGTTCGTCAGGATTGCGATCCGGTAAACGAGAAAGCCGTGGGCGGTGTAGATCGCCTCGTCTCCGGGGCCCAGGTAGCCGCGGGCCAAGAGGCCCAGCAATTCGTCGGAGCCCGATCCGCAGACGATGCGGCGCGCATCAAGCCCGTAACGTCGGGCGATGGCTTCGCGAAGCTGTGTCGCCTGGCCGTCCGGGTAGCGCTCTAGTTCGCCCGCTGCCGCCTTGAATGCCGCGATTGCCGCAGGGCTCGGTCCAAGCGGGGTTTCGTTCGACGATAGCTTAACAGGGGGCAAGCCGCCGCCAGCCTTGCTTTCGCCCGGCACATAGGCCGCAATGTCCAGGATGCCAGGACGTGCAATTGGTGCAGTAATCACCATATATTGTCTCGAATTCTTGAACGGTATTGCCGATTTCGCGCGCATTGATAGGGGCATCATCACTTGAAATCAAAGTTTAAAGTTGACTTTGTCTGCGGCAAGCCTAGCAAGCCCGCCCTACCGCTTAGCCTTTGGGATATCGAACAAATACGATGACTGGCGTATCGCCCAATCTTGTTGCCTCGGTTTCACGGCGGCATCCCGAGGTGGATACGCCGTCGAGCCCGGTCGTGCATTTCGACGCCGGCACGCCGCTGCACCTTGCCTGCCAGCAGGATCTGGCGCCGTTTTCCATAGCTTACGAGACCTATGGCGAACTCAACGCAGCGAAGTCCAACGCAATCCTGATCTGTCACGCGCTGACCGCCGATCAGTACGTCGCGAGCCGTCACCCCATCACCGGCAAACCGGGTTGGTGGGATAATATGGTGGGACCCGGCAAACCGATCGACACGAGCCGGTTCTTCGTCATCTGCTCGAACGTCGTGGGCGGCTGCATGGGATCCACGGGTCCGGCATCGATCGATCCGAAGACCGGCGCTCCCTACGGCCTTACCTTTCCGGTCATCACCGTTGGCGACATGGTCGAAGCGCAGGCGCGCCTCATCGATTATCTCGGTATCGATCAGCTGTTCGCGGTGATCGGCGGCTCGATGGGCGGCATGCAGGTTCTCGAGTGGTCGTCGCGCTACAAGGATCGCGTGTTCGCGGCCGTGCCGATCGCGACGGCTGCCTGGCATTCCTCGCAGAACATCGCGTTTCACGAAGTCGGCCGTCAGGCCGTCATGGCCGATCCCGAATGGTCGGGCGGCAATTATTATGCGGCCGGCACGGTGCCGAAGAACGGCCTCGCCGTCGCGCGCATGGCGGCCCACATCACGTATCTTTCGGAAGAAGCCCTGCACCGGAAATTCGGCCGCAACTTGCAGGACCGATCGTCATTGTCGTTCACGTTCAACGCCGAATTCCAGGTCGAGAGTTATCTGCGGCATCAGGGGTCGACGTTCGTCGATCGCTTCGATGCCAACAGCTATCTCTACATCACGCGGGCTCTCGATTATTTCGACATGCGCGACGGCGCCGGCGGTGTACTCGCGAATGCTTTTCGTGGCACGAAGACGCGCTTCTGCGTGGTGTCGTTTACCTCCGATTGGCTTTATCCGACGCGCGAGAGCCGCGAAATCGTCCAGGCGCTCAACGCGGTTGCCGCCAACGTTTCGTTCGTCGAGATCGAGAGCGACAAGGGCCACGATGCGTTTCTTCTCGAAGAGCCGACGTTTTTCGCGACGATCCGCGGCTTTCTCAATGCCGCCGCGATGAAGCGCGGGCTCGGCTCACCGGAGGCGCGAAAATGAACGCTCCCGATATCGGAAAAATCGCCGGGCAGCCGAAAGTCCCGCGTGTCGACCATGAGCTCATCGCCGAGATGGTGGAAGCGGGCTCGCGGGTTCTCGACGTCGGCTGCGGGGATGGCGAGCTTTTGCAGCTTCTGTCCGAGCGCAAGGGCGTCGACGGGCGCGGAGTTGAACTGCAGCGTGAAAAGGTCAACGCCTGTGTGGCGCACGGCCTTTCCGTTATCCAGGGCGACGCCGACCGCGATCTCGACAATTACCCCGATCAGGCGTTCGACTACGCCATTCTATCGCTGACGATCCAGGCGACGCGGCAGCCCAAAACCGTGCTCGAGAATTTGCTCAGGATCGGACGGCGCGCCATCGTCTCGTTCCCGAACTTCGGCCACTGGCAGGTGCGTACGAGGCTGCTTTTCTCAGGCCGCATGCCGATCAACGATAATCTGCCGGATGAGTGGTATCTGACGCCCAACGCGCACTTGTGCACGATCCGTGATTTCGCAGACTTGTGCGAGCTCGTTCATGCGGATGTCGAGCAAGCGGTGGCGTTCAACGCTTACGGCGCGCGTCTGCCGATCAAATGGTCGCTGTCGATGCAGAACATGTTCGGGGAAAAAGCGGTGTTTCTCCTGCGCGGCCAGCAGCCGGCCGCTAGAAGCGGCCCTGGGCGGCCAGAAGCCAGCCGCTAGAAGCGGCGGACCCCGGACGTGCTTCGTGTGTCGGCCGGTTTCAGGATTGCGGGTTGAGCGACGCGCTTGCCGCTGCCGACCGGCGCCATCACTTCTTTCTTTGCCTCGACCAGTATGACGCCGGCGACGCCGATCGACATGCTCGATCCGAAGCGTTCGATTGGCGTCGCGACGCGCAACAGCAGGCGTTGGTTGATCGGGGGAAAGTAGAGTGCTTCGCCCCAGTCGACGGGCGTAAAGAGCGCATCGATAAGCTGCGTTTCGAGCTGCCCGCGGCTGAAGGGCAGTCCGTGACCGAATGGCGTGCGGTCCATGCGCGACCAGAGCCCCCGGCGATTCGGCACGACGAACAACGCCCGGCCGTCCGGCTTCAGGACGCGCCATACCTCCCGGAGCAATGGCCCCGGGCGCTCCGCCTGCTCGAGGCAGTGGACCACCAGAAGTCGATCAACAGAGTTGTCAGGCAGGGGCCATTGGTTTTCCGTGACGAGAACCGAGTGGCAATGCCCTGAGTGCGGCCATACGATTGCGCCCTGGCGTGCGGGCATCAGGCACGCGAGGCGCTGAGCTTCGGTGCGGAACGTGCCGAGGAACGGTGTCGCGAACCCGGCGCCCGCGACCGTCAGCCCGCTAACCCGGCTCCAGCGCTCCCGGATGGCAGTCGTGAGTTGCCGCCGAACGACCCGGCCGAGCGGGGTTCTGTAGAAATCTCTCAATGTCTTGGCGTCGAGAGGCATCGTTCGCGCTTACCAGCCGTGATAAAAACTGTTCTACCGGCATTGTCTCTAAACGATCCGGACCGCCAGAGACAGTCTCGGCTGGCGGTAACCCTCTTATCGCTGCGTCGTTTCGTTCCGTTTGACACGGCAGACGCGTCCAACCAAAGTCCCGGCCATGGGAGTTCTCGATATCGTTCTTCTGCCGTGCCTGGCAGACAATTACTGCGTTCTTCTGCACGAGCCGGAAACCGGCGAAACGGCGGTCATCGACGCGCCATGCGCTTCTGCGATCAAGGCGGCGCTCGCCGAACGCGGCTGGCGGCTGAACCATATTTTCATCACGCATCACCACACCGATCACACGGGTGGCATCAACGAGCTTAAAGCGCACTACGGCGCGAGCGTGACGGGTCCGGAAGCGGAGGCCGACCGCATTGCCGGCTTGACACGTGTGGTCAATGCCGGGAGCCAGCTCGAATTTGCGGGCCACCCGATCGAGGTTCTCGAAACCCCCGGGCATACGCTCGGGCACATCACGTATTACTTCCCGGACGATGGCGTGGCCTTCACGGGAGACACGCTGTTTTCGCTCGGCTGCGGAAAAGTTTTCGAAGGCGATCCGCAGATGATGTGGGAGTCCGTTTCGAAGATCGCAGCTTTGCCGGGCGCGACGAAAATTTATTGCGGTCATGAGTACACGCTGAACAACGCCCGTTTTGCGGTGTCCGTCGAGCCGGAGAACGATGCCCTGAAAAAGCGGGTGGCCGAGGTCGAAGGTTTGCGCGCGGCAGGACGGCCGACGCTGCCGACGACACTCGACGTCGAACGCGCAACGAACCCGTTTCTCCGGCCGCGGTCCCGCGCGATCCAGGCGCGCCTCGGGATGCTTGGCGCGCCCGACTGGGAAGTGTTCGCGCGCCTCCGTCAATTGAAGAACAAGGCCTGATCACCGGCGGAGGGTCCACCATGAAAGGCGATCTCTCCGGCGACGACGTGATCGAGATGCTCGGGCTTTCGCCTCATCCCGAGGGCGGGCACTTCCGCGAGACCTTCCGGGATGCAGCGAAACCCGGCGAGCGCGCAGCATCGACGGCGATCTACTTTCTTCTGAAAGCCGGAGAGCGCTCGCACTGGCATGCGGTGGACGCGGCCGAAGCGTGGCACTTCTATGCGGGCGACCCGATCCTTCTGGAGGTTTCACCCACAGGCGGTCCGGTTCAACGCATTCGGCTCGGCTCCGATCTCGCGGCAGGGGAGCGGCCGCAGGCCGTCGTTCCCTCCGGGCATTGGCAACAGGCGCGCAGCCTCGGAAAATGGACCCTCGTCGGCTGCACGGTCGCGCCGGGGTTCACGTTCGAGGGCTTCACGCTGACCGCTCCGGACTTCGTGCCGGACGCGCGTCCGGAAGTCGACTAAGCGGCGAAGCTGCAACAGATCAAAGCCTTTCGGCAGTGATCCACACGCCGTCCCCAACTGCGTTTTTTATCGGCGTGGCGTGTTGGCCTTCCATCCACGGGTTAATTGCCTTTTTCGCTCAACAGCATGGTGGCGCTTCTTGCTGGAGGCGTTCGACTCGTCAACAGTGACTGCGAATCATGTTCCGATTCACGGGGGTTGCAGTCCATGAAACGCGAGTCCTCAGGACCCGTCCTATCTACGGTGTTTGTCGATTACGACAACATCTACCTATCTTTGAAGCGTAAGAACGAAGACGCTGCGAAGCGTTTCGCCAAAGACAGTGCTGTGTGGCTGCAAGGAATTGCGTCCGGCGAACTCATCACGTCTACGAACTCGTACTCATTGCCTGGCGAACGCCGGATTGCGATGAACCGGTGCTACGGCAATCCCGTTCCTCGACGTAATGCGCACGACAATTCGACGGACATGAACTCGTTCCCGTTCATTCGGCACCATTTCTTGCGTGCAGGCTTCGAAGTGATCGATTGCCCGCCCTTGACGGCGCAGCTGAAGAATTCCGCCGACATCCGTATTGTGATGGACGTTCGCGATATCCTCAATCACGACACGTATTTCGACGAATTCATCATTCTGTCGGGCGATGCCGATTTCACGCCGCTGCTTCACCGGCTACGCGCGCATGCACGGCGCACGGTCGTGTTTGCGAACGACCACACCGCACAGCCCTATACGGCGATCAGCGACGGCGAAATCCGCGAGTCGAACCTCATCACGCTGTTGACCAGCGGCAACCGGGCGATTTCGGGTGAAAGCCCGCGCGAGATCGCGGCACCACCTCCGGCGATCGACGTCGAGGCGGCCCGCAAGGCCATTCTCTCCGAGGTCGTGGAATTCGTCCGCGTCGCTCCGCAGGCTGTTCCTCTCGAGACGTTGGCTGACCGCGCGGTGCGCGTCGTCGGCCGCGATAAGACGGTCGGCACGAATTGGGGCGGATACGGATCTTTCCGGGATCTGCTGCTTGCCGATCTTCCGGAAGATATCCACTTGAGCGACACGGCGCCTTATACGGTGTTCGACGGCAACCGGCACATCTCGGCAGCCGGGCTGATCGCCCCGCAGCAGCTGGCACCGCCGATCACCGAACAGCGCCGGCCTGAACCCGCTCGCGTCGAACCGCAGCAGGCTGCCTTGTCGGCACCTTTGTCGGCTCCGGCGCGGGTCGCACAACCGACCGCTTCCGCTGCTGTCCCTCAGAGCTCGTACCAGTCCCCGGTTCCCCAGTCGCGCTACATCGACCGGGTGACGCCGGCAGCGCCTCCTGCGCCGCCAATGCCGACGTCGCGCATGCCGGAACTGACGGCAGTCGCTCCTGCGGCTCCGCAGGCACTCACACGGTCAGTCGGCGCTCAGGCTCCTGGGGCAGCGGCATTGCCGCCGCGACGGCAACCCGTGGCTCCGCCGCCTCAGGCGAGCTATCAACCCGAACCGCGCCGCGAACTGGCACGGCCGCAAAGCCAGCAGACGCCCCCTCCTCCGATGAGTGCTCCCATGAGCGGCGGGACGGCGATGGCCGCCGCGCCCCGGGGCGCCGATCAGGCGACGCAGATCCAGCAATCGATCGCGCGGATTCACGATGCCTGCCAGGCTCCTGCATTGGCACCGGCTGAATATCGCGTTCTGTTCGATGTGATGTCGCAGGAAATCACCGCGAACGGGCTGCAGGGCGCGCAGACGCTCGTCAACATCACCCAGCGCGCGCGCGAATTCGGCCTCGACATCAAGCGCGACGATCTTCGTTTCATCTACGACGTGGTGAGCGAGAGCGATCCGTGGTTCGAGCAGGGAACGTCGGCGAGCCTTTTCGCGGGTCGCTTCCGCAATTTCGTCGTTGCGCGCTGCCGGAGCCAGGGCCTCAGCCTGTCGGCGGATGAGCTCGATCTGATCGAAGCTTGGTTCTCGGCGCCCCAGCAGCAGGCTCCGGGATCGATGCCAGCGGTGGCGCCGCCCGCAGGTGAGCGCTGGTGGAGCATCGAAGAGGGACGCCAGCACATGGCGGAGCAGCAGCGGGAAGCCGAGCAGCGGACGGCAAATGCCTATGCGCAGAACCAAAGCGAGAGCGAGGATGAGTTTCCCCGCATCGTGAGATCGCGCTTCCGCGGCTGAGGCCATCGCTTCATCGCCGTCAAACGTAAAAGGCTCTACCGGAGATTTCCGGCAGAGCCTTTTTCAATTGCGCAATTCGTTGTGGCGATCTCGCGGGCTGGACCTACGCGAGGTATTGTCCGCCGTTGGCTGTCAGCGTCGAACCGGTGATGAAGCCCGAATCGTCGGATGCGAGAAACACGACGGCGCGTGCGATCTCGTTCGGTTCGCCGAGGCGGCCAACCGGGATTTGCGGAAGAATGCTCTTCTCGAGAACGTCCTGGGGAACAGCCTTGACCATTTCCGTTGCGATGTAGCCCGGGCAGATGACGTTGACCGTGATACCGGCGCGGGCGCCTTCCTGTGCGAGCGCCTTCGTGAAGCCGATGTCGCCGGCTTTCGATGCCGAGTAGTTCACTTGGCCCATCTGGCCTTTCTGGCCGTTGATGGAAGAGATGTTGATGACGCGCCCGAACTTCCTTGCGCGCATACCTTCCCAAACCTGGCGGGTGACGTTGAACAAGCCGTTGAGGTTCGTTCCGATCACTTCATCCCACTGCTGCTTCGTCATCTTATGGAACATGACGTCCCGCGTGATGCCGGCGTTGTTCACCAGTACGTCGATGGGGCCAACTTCCTTGGTGATCTGGGCGACGGCCTTCTCGGTCGCGTCGTAGTTGCCGACGTCGAACTTGTAGACGGGGATTCCCGTCTCGATCTGGAATGCCTGTGCGGCGGCGTCGTTGCCGGCGTAGCTAGCAGCTACACGGTAGCCGTTGCTCTTAAGAGCGATCGAAATTGCGTGGCCAATGCCGCGCGTGCCTCCCGTGACGAGGGCAACCCGTGCCATATCATTCTCTCCTGAATTTTTTTGTTGCGGCTTTTGGTTGGATATAGAGACGCAGCCGTCCAACTCGGAACGGCTGCGTTAGAAGTCGACGGTGCTTAGTCTCGCGCGACGCACATGGCGACGCCCATACCGCCGCCAATGCACAATGTCGCGAGCCCCTTCTTGGCGTCGCGGCGCTGCATTTCGAAAAGAAGCGTATTCAAGATACGTGCGCCGGATGCGCCAATCGGATGGCCGATCGCGATCGCCCCACCGTTGACGTTGACCTTGTCGGCATCCCAACCGAGGCCCTTGTTCACTGCAAGTGCCTGAGCCGCGAAAGCTTCGTTGGCTTCGATCAGATCAAGATCGTTGATCGTCCAGCCCGCTTTCTCGAGTGCCTTTTTCGAAGCCGAGATCGGACCGGTGCCCATGATCGAGGGATCGACGCCCGTGGTCGCCCACGAGACGATGCGCGCGAGCGGAGTGATGCCGCGCTTCTTGGCTTCTTCCGCCGTCATCAGCACGACGACGGCTGCGCCATCGTTGATGCCCGACGCGTTTGCAGCCGTAACGGTACCCTCTTTCGGATCGAAGGCCGGACGCAGCTTGGCGATACCGTCATAGGTGACGCCGTCCTTAATATATTCGTCCTGCTCGACGACCGTGTCGCCCTTCTTGCCCTTGATGGTTACCGGCGCGATCTCATCCTTGAACTTTCCGGCTTTCCTTGCGGCCTCGGCCTTGTTCTGCGAAGCGACCGCGAACTTGTCCTGCTCTTCACGCGTGATCTGCCACTGGCGGGCGACGTTCTCGGCCGTCGTGCCCATGTGGTAGTTGTTGAAGGCGTCCCAAAGGCCGTCTTTCACCATCGTGTCGATGAACTTGATGTCGCCCATCTTCGTGCCGTCGCGCATGTGCGCGGCGTGGGCCGATTGGCTCATGCTTTCCTGGCCGCCTGCGACGACGATCGACGCGCTGCCGGTTTGAATTTGCTGCATTCCGAGTGCAACGGCGCGGAGGCCGGAACCGCAGATCTGATTGATGCTCCAGGCGGGTGAATCGACCGGAATACCGGCGCCGACGGACGCCTGACGGGCAGGTCCCTGGCCTTGGGCCGCGGTCAAAACCTGGCCGAGAATGACTTCGGATACGTCTCCTGCCGGCACGTTTGCCCGCTGAAGCGCGGCCTTGATGGCGACTTCACCGAGCTTCGAAGCGGGCAGCGATGCCAACGCGCCGTTGAAGGAACCGACCGGTGTGCGTGCTGCACTCGCAATAACGATTGTCGAAGCGTCCTGGCTCATTGGCGGCCCCTCCCTGGGCACGAAGTTTTGCTTGAAGATTTATAGAACGCCCTGCCGGCGCGCCAGTTATTACGGCTTCAATCAGCAGACCAAGGCACTTTGCAGCGCGTGGTTATTTTCAGCAATTGCGACCTCTTGCCTAGACTGCCCATCGGCATTGGTTTCTCCCCGCCCAAAAGAGTGACAGAAACGTCTGGCGGTGGGGCACCAGGGTGTGGTACGCTGCCGCAGTGCAGCAACCTACTCTAAGCCGCCGTTAGTAGAGAACACGAACGCGATGTTGACCAACCCAGATCCTCAGACGCAAGCCCCGAAACGCGAAGCCGTCGTTATTAAAAAGTACGCCAACCGGCGACTCTATAATACAGAAACCAGCACGTACGTAACGCTGGAAGATCTGGCGAAGATGGTTCGTGGCGATCGCGATTTCGTCGTTTACGATGCGAAGAACGGCGATGATCTCACTCACGCGGTTCTGACGCAGATCATAGTTGAGCAGGAAAGCCGTGAAGGCGGGCAGGCGCTTCTGCCGATTCCGTTCCTTAGGCAGCTCATCCGCTTCTACGACGACAGCATTGCGCGCATGGTGCCGAGCTATCTGCAATTCAGTCTCGAACACTTGGCGAAGGAACAGGTTCGCTTTCGCGAGCAATTCGCGTCGGCGTTCTCAAATCCCGCGGCTGCGTTCGATTTTTATCAGCAGCAAGCCAGACAGAACATGGCCATGTTCGAGCAGGCGATGTCGATGTGGGCTTCGTTCGGAACGCCTGGTAAGGGCGGCAAGCCCGGCGAGAGCCAAGCCCCTGGCGCGGCTCAAGCGCCAAGCACAGAACAATCCGGCGACCGCGACGAGCTGAGCGAACTCAAGTCGCAGCTCTCAGCGATGCAGCAGAAGATCGAGAAGCTGTCGCAATCGCGGACCTGATGCCATATCGGCACATTCAGGAAAACGCCCGTCCACGCTGACACCTCACCGCGAGCGCATCAGGCAGCTTTGACGTAGTCGGAGCTGTCGAATGGCATGCCGTAGTAGTAGCCCTGCATGTACGTAATGCCTGCATCCGTCAGATACTTCGCGGAACGCTCATCACCGACCCATTCGGCGACCGTTTCCATGCCGAACGTCCTTGCGAGTTCGATCATGGTCTTTACGAAGATCTGATCGCTCGTGTCGTTGGCGACGTTTTTCACGAACGCGCCGTCGATTTTCACCATGTCGACGTTGAGCAGCTTCAGATTTTTAAACGACGTGTAGCCCGCGCCAAAGTCGTCGATGGCGACGCGGCACCCGAGCTCTTTCAGGGTGTTCACGAAATTGACGGACTGATCGAGTTCGTGAAGCGCGACGGTTTCCGTGATCTCGACGATCATGCGGCTGAGCACGCCGGGATCGCCCGCCGTCACACGGCGCAGCGTCGTCAGCCATTCTTTGTCCGAGCACGTGAGGCCTGAGACATTGACGGATAAAATCAACTCCGGGTGCTGCTTCAGCAGGTCGACCGTCAGTTCGAGGGTTCTGCGATCGATGAGGCGAGCAAGGCCAAGCTGTTCGGCGATCGGCACGAATTCGCCGGCAGCCACGAGGCTTCCGTCGTGACGCACCATTCGCAGCAAAGCTTCGTAAACCTCTGCCTTGCCGGTCTTTGTCGAGACCATCGGCTGCAGCACGAGCCGCATGCGATTTTCATCGAGGGCGTTGACGACGCTTTCTGCGATCGTTTTGTTGCGCAGGCGCGCGCTCTCTCCGGAAGGTGACGGTTCGTAGAGAACGAAGCAATCGAAGCGCTTCGATTTGGCGATGTCCAATGTCCGCAAGGCGAAGTTCACCGCGTCGTGCACGGAGTTCGCCTGATCGGGAATGATGACGCCGCCGAGTGAGACGGTTGCGGACAATTGAGCGGCAGACGTCTTGATCGTCGTATCTCGGACGGCGTTGATGAAGCGCTCGGCTGCGGTCGCTACTGCACCAGCACCGCAGTTCATCAAGACGATACCGAATTTATTGGCCGAGTAGCGTCCGATGACGTCGCCGCCACGCAGCCTGGCGCGAATTCGCCGGCCGACTTCAGCGATCACCTCGTCGCCGACCTCGAGGCCGAACGTTTCGTTGATGACCGCCAAGTTGTTCACGGAGATCATAAGGAAGGCGCAGGATCGTTTCTCCCGTTCGGTACGCGAGAGCACGGCGCCGAGGGCCTCCGTCAGGCGCATGCGATTGAGCTGGCCCGTCAGCTCGTCGAGATCGTTCCGCACAAGCCGGCGCTGCTGCTCAAGATAGTGATCATCGACGATGCGGACGACACCGCGCGCCCGCTGGGGATGTCCGTCGGCTCCCGGCCACCATCGACCCTGGTCTTCGAGGCGGACTTCCTTGCCGCTCCGCAGGCCTCCGGGCCGCAAACGATATTGAATGCGATAGGGGACTCCTCGTTCGCGGTCGGCTCCGACGCTGCGCGAAAAGACTTCGAGGCGGACGTTCAGGTGCTCGGGCGCGATCAGCGCATGATAGGCGGCGCCCGTCGAGATCTTGCTCAGATCGGCGACGTCAAGGATTTCGGTAGCATTGCTTTCCCAGTCGAGGCGACCTGTTCGGAGGTCCCAGACGTAGGCGGTTTCTTCGACGGACGACAGAATGCCGACAAGGTCGAGGCCTTCGGTCTCGGTCAGAGGATCATGCTTTTCGGTATCTGGAGATTTCGGCTTCTCCTCAGGCACCGCGGCCTGAGGCCGATCATCAGCATCACGTGCAGAAACCACGTTTCACCCTCGAGCTGTCCTCGCAGCACCCATCGAATGGCGGGAATGGCAGATGCTCGAGTTCGAGGGAAAACGAATTCGGCCGCCTTAACAAGCACCAAAATCGCGCAGCTTTGGTAAGTTTAACGGACTCCGAAAGCCGGGCTTCCGAAGTCCCAATTTTGAACGGCGAAAACTTATTGATCGGCGCCGATGTTCAGATCGCGGCGCGCGACGCGGATGCCGATCGTGTAGCCACCGATAACGTCGATGAGCGTGGCGATGAGAATCAGGAAGAATACCGACGTCGCGGCCTGCGGAACCATCAAGAACTCAGCTCCGACCGCGGTGAAGACGACCATAGAAAGGGCGTGATCGATCAGCGTCGAGGTCGTCGTGAAAGTCGACTTCACAATCTCGATGAAGAGCAGGATCAGGGTGACGAGCAAAATGAAGTCGCCCCATGTAAATGCCCAGTCGCCGCCGCTCAGGAGATGGACTGTGAAAATATCGTTTTTCAGAGCCTCCGGCCCCATCGTCAGGACGATCGCATTGTAGAGAAGGAATGCGAGAACCAAGAGCGGAATGGCTCTAACGGACATGAAGCTCTCCTGACATTTCGATTATCCCCCGGGCGTCGCCTGAGGGCGAGCACGCGCTTTTTGGCACGGCAGCCCTGTTTTGCCAAGCAACGGTGGCCGGCAAAAGGCAATAGGCGCCGCTGTGAAGACAACGGCGCCATGAATCTTCGATGGATCGGCGAAAATGCCTATTCTTCGAGCGCGGGCGGCAGAATCTGGCGGCCGCGGTACTTGCCCGACTTCAGGTCGATGTGGTGGGGACGACGGCGCTCGCCGCTGTCCTTGTCCTCGACGTAGGCCGGTGCCGTGAGAGCGTCGTGAGAACGACGCTGGCCCCGCTTCATGGGGGACGTCTTTTTGCGCGGAACTGCCATCAGTCTTGCTCCAAATGTAACAACCGTGCCGCCAAAAGCGGACGGGCCGCCGAACGAGCGGCGGGAAAGCCTAACCCTATATCGCTGGATAAACCGGCGGCTCCGTTTCCAGGCGCTCGGTCCCTTGGGCGGCGCTTATACGCAAGTTATGCGGGAAATGCCAGTCCCCTGGCGAAACCTTTAAATGCGCCTTTTCGGCAGGACGCAGGCGAGCTGGCTGGACGGTGCCAGCCGCATACGGACCTGGATGGCGTTGGCGAGGCGCTGGAGGCCTGGACCCGGCTTTCCCGCGTTGCGCACCAAGGGGTTAGGCAAGGCGACCGCTAGGCGTGCTGCGTCTCGCTCGGAGAGATTTCTGGCGGATTTGCGGAAATGGTATTCAGATGCCGCACCCACTCCGAATATGCCTGGGCCCCACTCTGCGATGTTGAGATAAACTTCCATGACGCGATGCTTCGGCCAAACAAGTTCCATGACGTAGGTCAGCGGCAGCTCGATCGCTTTGCGCAAATAGCTCTTCGACGGCCACAGGAACATGTTCTTGACGACCTGCATCGAGATCGTGCTGGCGCCGCGCGCGGCGGAGCCGCCGCCCGCTCTCTCTACGGCGTCCTCCAAGGCTTCGAAGTCGATGCCGGAATGCTGACAGAAGCGACCGTCCTCGCTCAGCAAGACGGCGCGGACAATATTCGGCGACATATCCTCTATCGGCACCCACTTTTGCGAAATGGATTGGCCGGTGAGCCATTGCTGCAGCATCAGAGCCGAAGCCGGTGGATTGATGAAGCGGTAGGTGACCATCAGCAGCAGCACGACCACGAGCCATCCCAAAGCGATCAGCGCCACGAGCTTGACGCCTCGCTTGATAAGCGAGCCGCGTTCGGCCGAGATCCGCGGTGCCGGCGGTTGCTTTTCGACTTGCGCGAGATCTGGCGCGAGATCTCGGGCTAAGTCTGGCCGCATCGACCGATCGACGGTCAGGCCGTCGAAAGCGGGTGGCGGGGGCGGCGCCCATAACCGCGGTTCCAGCAAGCGCTGCGGGATCGTTTGGCCGAGAAATTCTTTTGCGGGCTCCGAGCCGTCAGGAAGCGCGACGACCGAGGGGGCGACGGCCGGCTGATGGACCTCGGGCTTTTCGAGAATCTCGGCGCTTCCATTTTCCGCCGCCGAGAATGAGCGCGACGAAACTTCAGCGTCTATTGCGGAAAAAACATCTTCGGGCGGAGCCGTTACCTCATCAGAGACGGTTGACGGCAGTATCGCAGGCTCCGACGGTTCAGATCCGAATGATACCGGTTCGAGTTGCGGCTCCGAGCGATCCATCATCAACGTTTTGGATGGGAGCGCGGGCTCGATGACTTCTCGCGGAGATGTCTTGAAGAAAGCGCGAGCAGGCAGCGGTTTCGGAGGTAGCGGGAACGGCGGCTGCCAGCGATCAGGCGACGGATCTCGTGACAAATCTCGTGACAGATCTGGCAGCAACGTGTCGAGCGTCGCGTGGTATTCGCTCGTCTCGGGGACGGTGGATGCGCTCAGCGCGTTGGCGAGAGCCCGCGAACGGGCGAGTGCCGCGCCGACTTCAGCGGCCGCAATGGGACGCGGTGGCAACAGCACGTCCTGATCGCCCGATGGCGCCAGGGGCGCGGCAGTTGAGCCCGATGTTCCGTCCGGCCGATCCATGCTTTGATTCAATCGTTGATAGTGTGATACCGCCTCGGCATAGCGTGAAACCATGGCCATGGTTAAGCGGCTGAACGATCCCTGGGGAGAGCATAAGGCAGTGTCACCGTTTCTTGTCCAGCTTGGCAACTCAGCAACACTCGTAGAAGCCTTTTTAGCCTCTGTTCTTGCCGAGCAGGAGGCCGCGGGCACGCCTCCGAGGCTGGCTGAGGCTCTTCGCCACGCCGTTCTAGGTGGCGGCAAGCGTTTTCGGCCGTTTCTCGTTTTCCACAGCGCAGCGCTGTTCGGCGTCGATAACGAGGCCGCCCTTCCCGCTGCCGCCGCTCTCGAGTGCGTCCACTGCTATTCGCTGGTGCATGACGACCTTCCTGCGATGGACAATGACGAACTCCGCCGCGGCCGCCCGACGGTGTGGAAGGCGTACGACGATTGGACGGCCATTCTGGTCGGAGACGCCCTTCAGGCTCTCGCGTTCGAACTGATCAGCGGCTCAAAAGGCCGGGGCGATCCGAAGGCGCGTGCGGAACTCGTTTACGTTCTCGCTGTCGCGTCCGGCGCAAATGGAATGGTCGGCGGACAGGTTCTCGATCTCGAAGCCGGAAAACTCGGCGCGCGACCTGATCCGACCATCACGGACATCATGCGGTTGCAGGCGCTCAAGACCGGGAAGCTGATCACGGCGGCCTGCGAAATGGGGGCAATCGTCGGCGGCGCCAGCTTCGAACAGCGCGCGGCACTTAAAACTTACGGCGAGCATCTGGGCGCCGCGTTCCAAATCAGCGACGATCTGCTCGACGCGGAAGGGTCAAGCGCGGATGTCGGCAAAGCGACAGGCAAAGACGCTGCTGCGGGCAAAGCGACGTTGATCGGCATGCTTGGAATTGCGGAGGCGCGTCGCTACCTCGACCGCTCCATCGCGTCCGGCATCGACGCCCTTGCGATATTCGGAGACAAAGCAGAGCCCCTCGTTGAAGCTGCACGACTGATGGGCCGTCGCGAAAGCTAGAGCGAGAGGCTCTGCTCCTGTTCAGGATCAGAACTTGTAGTTGAGACCGAGACGTACGGTCTGGAAGTCATTGTTTACGCCCAACGCATCCTCGCCCAAGCCGACGTAGAGATACTCGGCCTTGGCGCTCCAGTTCTGAGTGAAGGCCCATTCCACACCACCGCCGACTGCATAGCCAGTCTGCGTGCCGGAGCTCTTCCATTTATCGCCGTTGTCGAAGCGAACGCGGGTGTCGACGTCTGCGAACGCGACGCCGCCCGTGCCGTAAATGAGCCAGGGTCCGGTCGCGATACCGACGCGGCCGCGTACGGTCGAGAACCAGTTGATGTCAGAGCGGACCTTATCGTCAAAGGCCGTGGTTTTAGTGCCGCCGATGTCGCCGCCCTGGAAGTCGCCCTCGATACCAAACACTAAGCGTCCGCGCTGCCAGTTGTAGCCAACCTGGGCGCCGCCGTAGCCACCTTCAGGCTTGGCGAAATTCGAATTCGACCAGCCGTAGCCGCCGTTGATGCCGACGTAGGCGCCTTGCCAGATCGAAGGCGCTTCATAGCGCGCTTCCTGAGGCGGCGGCGTATAGGGCTGGTAGGGACCGAGATCTGCGGCCCAGGCGCCGCCACTGCTTGCGGTGAGCAGGAACACAGCTCCGCCGAACGCGGATTTGACTGGAAACGATTTCATTTTGAACCCCGTATGTCTTCGGCCGTCCGGCCACTCTTGAGCTGGTTAACGTCCTAACGGGATATAGGTTTCCAATTTGGCAACCGGGGTGCGGAAACCGGGAAACTGCTATGCATGATTAATTTGATCTAAATTGAGTATTTCCAGACTCTTTACGCGCGTGCCGTAAGCCGGCGTTTGCCGGATTTGAGCCTCTGTTTGCGCGCTAGTCGCCGATCCCGCAATTTCAGCAGCGGCAAGATCCAATGAGCGAGCCGAATCTCGCGACGCGATTTTTCCGGATCGACAAGATGCGTCGTCGGCAGTCGCTGCGTGAAGGAACTCTCCATGAGAGTCCCGAGGGGAAGCGTGAGCTCGTCCTGCAACGTGATCATGCGCGCATAGAGATCGGCCAGCGGCGTGATGAGCCGGCCAAAGCCATTTCGGGCTTGGGCCCAGCCGACGATATAAAGCCCGCGAATGCCGGCCGGGAATGCGCCGCCGTAAACCTGCACCGCGCCATCCTTCACCTTCACGAGCCCATCGCGGAGGAACGGAAAC